>NZ_JBMRFR010000024.1:0-51466 GCF_049384845.1 Stenotrophomonas sp. CASM101
TGGAAGATGGTCGCCCACTCACGCTGCCATTCGCGCGGCAGCGGCGGCGTGCCGTCCATCGCGCCATCCAGTGCATCCAGCTTGTGCACCATCTCGTGCACCGCCACGCAGTAGCCCTCGTGCGGCGCCGCCCAGTTCGCTGGAACGGCCGACGGCCAGTTCGCCGCGGTAATCCTTGATCAGGTCCTGCACGATCGACAGGCCGATGCCGTGGCCCTGCACGCGCTCGTCGCCACGCACGCCACGCTGTAGCACCTTGCCGATGTCGTCCGGGGCAATGCCCGGGCCATCGTCGTCCACCGCCAGCAGCAGGCCAGCGCGGCGCGCGTTCGGTGCCGGCAGCGGCTGCGCGGTCAGCAACACGCGGCGGTTGGCCCACTTGAAGGCATTTTCCAGCAGGTTGCCGAGCAGTTCCTGCAGGTCGCCCGGTTCGCCGTGGAAGCGCGCGGCCGGGTCGATGTCGAATTCGCACAGCACGCCCTTGGAGGCATAGACCTTTTCCAGGCCGCGCACGATCTCCTCGGCGTTGGATTCAATCGGCAGCGGCGCGGAGAACAGCTTGTGGCCCGACGATGCAGCACGTGCCAGCTGGTAGGAGACCAGGTTGTTCATGCGCTGCAGCTGCACGTCCAGCTCCTCGCGCAGGGCGCCATCGCCGGCACCGCTGTCCATCTGCGTGCGCAGCACGGCGATGGGCGTCTTCAGGCTGTGCGCCAGGTCGGCGAGGGTATTGCGCTGGCGCTCGAGGTTCTCGCGCTCGCTTTCAATGAAGGCGTTGATGCTGTCGGTCAGCGGCTCCAGCTCGCGCGGGTGGCGCTCGCTCATGCGCTCGGTCTCGCCGCGCTGCACCTTGGTCAGCTCGGTGATCACGCGACGCAGCGGCCGCAGGCTCCACTGCAGGATGACGGTCTGCAGCAGCAGCAGGATCAGGCCGATGCCGCCCAGGTAGAACCAGACCCGGCCACGGAACACGCGCAGCTGCGCGCCCAGCGCGCGCGAGTCTTCCATCACGTAGATGGTGTAGGGGAATTCGGTCGCCGGGTCGGCGTCGGCGTCCCACACCAGGCCCAGGCCATAGCGGTACACCGAGCCCTGGCTGCCGTCGATCTGGATCATCGGCAGCGGGCCTTCGAACACTTCCTGGCGCGGTGCCAGCAGGCCGCCGCCGACGGTGGGCAGCATCGGGCCTTCGGCGGACATCGAATTGCCCTTGCCGTGCGGCATCACCACCTGCAGGTACAGGCCACTGCCCGGCACGTCGAAGCGCGAATCCGGCGGCTGCTCGCGGATGTACAGCGAGCGGTCGCGGGTGAAATCGATGCCGGCCGCGTAGGCGGTGGCGTAGTTCTTCAGGCGCTCGCGCAGGTTCGCCTTCGCCGTATCGGCGAAGGCGGCGTCGAGTGCGTAACCGGCCAGGGCCAGAAACGCGACCAGGCCCACGGACGCGGCAAGCATCTGGCGCGCCTGCAGCGAGCGCGGCCGCCAGCGTCGGAAGAACCACAGACGGCCGGACATCATGGTGTCGCCAGGCGGAGCCGGCTCAGCCCTCGTTGCGCGGGATCGCGAAACGGTAGCCGCGACCGCGCACGGTCTCGATCGGCTTCAGTTCGCCATCCGGGTCCAGCTTCTTGCGCAGGCGACCGATGAACACTTCCAGCACGTTCGAGTCGCGGTCGAAGTCCTGCTGGTAGATGTGCTCGGTGAGGTCGGCCTTGGAGACCAGTTCACCGGCATGCATCATCAGGTACTCCAGCACCTTGTACTCGTAGCTGGTGAGGTCGACATTGCTGCCGGCCACGCTGACCGTCTGCGCTGCCAGGTCCAGGGCGACCGGGCCGCATTCCAGGGTTGGCTTGCTCCAGCCGGCGGCGCGGCGCAGCAGCGCGTTGACGCGGGCCAGCAGCTCTTCAACGTGGAACGGCTTGACCAGGTAGTCGTCGGCGCCCTGCTTCAGGCCTTCGACCTTGTCCTGCCAGCTCGAACGCGCGGTCAGGATCAGCACCGGGAACTTCTTGCCTTCGTCACGCAGGGCCTTGATCAGCTCCATGCCCGACATCTTGGGCAGGCCGAGGTCGATGATGCCGACATCGAACGGAACTTCACGCCCCATGTAGAGGCCTTCCTCGCCGTCCTGCGCAGCATCGACGGCAAAGCCTTCGCGCTTGAGCCGGGCTGCCAGGGTCTCACGCAGCGGGGCTTCGTCTTCGACCAGAAGGATACGCATGAACTCTCCCTAGTGTCCTGGGTGTGGCCCGGAGGCCTGTGGGGTACGGGTTGATAGCGACAACTATCCCTGTTCAGGGGTTATCGCCGCGTAGTGATGACATATCCGACCGCGGCGTGCGCGGCTGTGAACGCGACGGTGCGGGGTCGTCCATGTAGCGGACCCGGCCCCGGTCGTCCATGTACTTCACCCGGTTGATGTCACGCCCATCGAACGGCACGCGCTCGGCGCCGAGGATGTGGCCGCCGGTGGTGCGCTGCACGCGGCGCACGGCATCGGACAGCGAGCGCTCGTCGCCACGGCCACCGCGCTCGCCCCGCTCCATCATCTCCGCGCGCCCCTGGTCGCCGCGCGGCGGCTGCTGCGCAAGCGCCGACGACAGCGGCACAGCCGACAGCGCCACGCAGGTGGCCAGGGCAATGCGGCGATGGAAGGGAGCGGAAGACATCGATGCGATCCTAGCCGAGCACGGCGATTCGTTCAAAAGTCGTAAATCCGGAAGCCGGGTGCGGGACCCGGCCTTTACAATTCCTTTGCAAATTCTTGGTTTAGGGCAGTGAATCCGATCTGAACTTTTCCGGGCGATGCCGCGAGTTGTTCATCTAGGTGAACATTCGGGACGAATCGCCGCCCCTTGTCAAGTCAGGACTGTGACCGACGTCACGCTGCGGCGCGATCAGCTTCGCGTTCGGTGACCGCCAAGGCCTGTTCGACCAGGCTCCAGTCGGCGCCCGGGCGGTGTGCGCCCTCGCTCAGCACCTGACGGAATGCGCGGCCGCCGGGCTGGCCGTGGAACAGGCCGAGCAGGTGGCGGGTGATGTGCTTCAGCGCCAGGCCTTCGCCCAGACGCGTCTCGATGTAGGGGCGCAGCGCACGCAACAGGTCACCACGGGCCTGCAGCGGGGCGCCGGTGTGCAGCGCCTCCAGCTGATGCAGCAGGTAGGGGTCGTGGTAGGCCGCGCGGCCCAGCATCACGCCATCGACGTGCGCGGCCTGCGCCTGCACCGCCTCGATGCTGGCCAGGCCGCCGTTGATCACCACCGGCAGTGCCGGGCGCTCCTGCTTGAGGCGGTAGGCCCAGTCGTACTTCAGCGGCGGAACCTCGCGGTTCTCCTTCGGCGACAGGCCCTTCAGCCACGCGTTGCGCGCATGCACCACCACCATTGCGGCACCGGCGGCGACCTGGCGGTCGACGAAGGCGGCGAACACGTCGTAATCGTTGTCCTCGTCCACGCCCAGGCGGCATTTCACCGTCACCGGGATGTCGACCGCATCGACCATCGCCGCCACGCACTCGGCCACCAGCACCGGCTCGCGCATCAGGCAGGCGCCGAAACGCCCGGCCTGCACGCGGTCGGACGGGCAGCCGCAGTTGAGGTTGACCTCGTCGTATCCCCACTCGGCGGCAATGCGCGCAGCCTGCGCCAGCAGGGCCGGATCGCTGCCACCCAGCTGCAGCGCCAGCGGCTGTTCGCTGCGGTCGAAGCCGAGCAGGCGCTCGCGGTCGCCGTGGATGACCGCGTTGGCGTGCACCATCTCCGTGTACAGGCGTGCACCCGGCGCCAGCACGCGATGGAACACGCGGCAGTGGCGGTCGGTCCAGTCCATCATCGGCGCAACGGACAGGCGCAGGGAATCAGCGTAACGGGCGGTGGCGGACGTCATCGGGGTGTTGATCATGGAGACTGGCATTGCCAGTGAGATCAATAGTTTACACCGCCCGGCTGAATGCGCCCGGTCAGTCGCGCGGCAAGCGCCGGTTGGGCCCGCTTCCGGCTGGCGGCCGGGGTGGGCTGGGCGGTGGCAGCGGACGCTTCCTGCCCTCGGGGAGCTTGGGGTTTGCGTTCTCCATGGATACGACCAGCTGGTCCAGTGGTGGGTTGGAACCCTTCCTCAACTTAGCCATTGTCTGTCTCCTGGAGAATCTCGACCCATTGCACATCCACCGCGTGAATCAGTATGCCATCGAGCTGCGGAAGCTCCACCACGGCGGGGTTTGCCAGCGGATCCGCACCTTCATCTGGCGGATCCGCATCCACGAGCCAGGCCGGCATCTGCATGTAGAACTGTCCCGCAGCCGGGCTGATCGGCCACTCCTTGGGGTAGCCAGTCAGTCGACGGCCATCCTTCAGTTGCAGCACCACGAAAGCAGGACGCGTACCGAGCACGCAGTACCACTCGCTGGGGTGGGACGTCCGCGTGGTGAAGCCTGCGCGGCGGAGACCCGCGTGGAGAAAGTCCTTGTTCGCAGCAAGGGCCAATCCTGTCCCCAGCAGTCCGGCGAGGACAAACCCCCAGAGCAGGCTGCTGGTCTCGGTCCAGATCCCCAGCACAAAGCAGCGACCAGCCAGCAGGAGCATCAGTTCGATGAACTTGACCAGCGCCTGGACTACGAAGGTAAATACCAGCGCTTCCACGGTCCTTTCGAACTGCGGTGGCTTGGGGTGTGAAGTCAGCCCGTAGAACACCCAGGCTGCCAGGAAGCCCGGCAGCAGATAGGTCAGCAGCGTGGTGGCGTTGTTGAACAGCGTATCCATTCCGGAAGAAGTACTCCGTCGTGAGGATCACAACGGAGCACGATCGCGGCGATTCTTCCACCCTGGGCAGGGTTCACAGGCCACAGATGCAGCAACCGCAACAGCAGCCATGAAGTCGCAGTGATGCAGTCGCAGCCTATAGCGTCAATGTGCGCTATCGAACGGCACCGTCCAATGCCCTGCACTACATCGCTCGGGGAAGCTCGACCAAGCTGGTGGTCTGCCATGTGAGGTACAGTCCAACGCGTTGCAGGTTGCAGACGCTTTCCTTGGATTCGCAATGAGCAGGCTGAAGACGATTCCCTTCGATCCCGCAGACTATCTGGATGATGACGTCGCAATCGCCATCTATCTGAGCGCCGCCTTGGCGGCTGGTAATGCAAGCCATTTTCAGGAGGCGCTTGGAACAGTGGTGCGAGCGCGCGGCACAGGCAGCAATGCCGAAGAATCGGGTCTTGGCCGCGAGAACATCTAGGTAGGCGCGTACCGGGCTCGCTGGGCATCGCCCGGCGCTACCCATGCAACGCAGCAGGTCGTGCAGGATCGGGGCCCACCGAGCTGGGCACAGCGATCACACAGCTATCGTCAAATGCGACATGTTCTGACGCCAGCCCCCATTGCACCTTCCTTTTCAGCCGATAGGCTTCAGTACAGCGCACCGGCATACCCGTTATGGCATGCCCCACCTGCAGTCGTCTTCCCGCCCATGTTCGCCTCGTGAGGCCCAATGAAAAGGCAAGCTTTGGACACCGCCTTCGCCTCAATGAAGGACGCAGGATTTGTGCGCAACGGGCCGACCTTCATGAGAGTGCGCGAGCATTTCGTAGATGTTCTTTCACTGCAGACCAGAAGCGACGGCAAAGCACTCGCATTCAATGTCGGTGTGCTCGCCCGCTTCATCCCGGGGCGTTGCAAGGATCAGACCACGAACCTCAACAACACCGACTGCGACGTGAGCTGCAGGGCCGCTCCCGCAGGGAAAAGCGACCATTGGATAAGCGTTGAACAGGACGCTGAACTGCTCAAGACCGAGGTGGATGCTCTTTTGACGGAGAATGCCCTTCCCTTCTTTTCGCAGTTCCAGGACATCGATTCCATCTGTGGAGCGTTGACGATCGCGGCCATTCAGGCCGACTCGACGCCGGCACACTTCAATTCGGTCACGCGCGTCCGCAGGGCCCTGCTATCTGCCCTTTCATGGCAGGCCAAGGATGACACCGAGTCTGCCAAGGCGCTGGCCACATATGGACTCTCCATCTGCAATGGCGCTACCGCACTGAAAAGCCGATTCAGGAAAATTCTGGAGGCTTAGCCGCCCCCAGAACCGACCCGGGCATTGAAGCACTACCACTTCAGTGCGCGCTGCGCGCGCCACCGACCTGCTCGATCAGCGTCTGGCTGGCCGCATTGAGCCCCACCACCGTCACCTCCGCACCGTGCGCGGCCAGCTTTTCCTGCGCCCGCTCCAGCGCGGCCACAGCAGTCAGATCCCACAGGTGGGCATCGCGCAGGTCAATCTGCACCTTCGGCGCCACGTGCTGGTAATCGAACGCCGCACCCAGCTGCCCCGCCGAGGCAAAGAACACCTGCCCACGCACGCGGTAGACCTGCGTGCCACCGGCATCGTCGCGCTGCACATCCAGCATGTGGCCCACCTTGCGCGCGAAGAGCAGGGCCGACAGCAGCACACCGCTGAGCACACCCTTGGCCAGATCGTGGGTAGCCACGGTGACCACCACGGTCAGCAGCATCACCGCAGACGAGCTGCGCGGATGCGTGCGCAGGTCGCGCAGCGAGCGCCAGCTGAAGGTGCCGATGCTGACCATGATCATCACCGCCACCAGCGCAGCCATCGGGATCTGCCGCACCAGGTCGCTGCCGTACACCACCATTACCAGCAGGAACACGCCGGCCACCAGGCAGGACAGGCGGCCGCGGCCACCAGAGGTCACGTTGATCACCGACTGGCCGATCATCGCGCAGCCAGCCATGCCGCCGAGGAAGCCGGTGACCGTGTTCGCCACGCCTTGGCCGACGCATTCGCGGTTGCGTTCGCTGGGCGTCTCGGTGATGTCCTCGACAATCTGCAGGGTCATCATCGATTCGAGCAGGCCGACCACGGCCAGCGTGGCCGACACCGGCAACAGGATGCGCAGCGTTTCCCATGTGAGCGGCACATCGGGAATGAGGAAGTGTGGAAGGCTGTCTGGCAGCTGGCCCATGTCGCCGACGCTGCGCACGTCGATGCCGAAGCCGATCACCACGGCGGTGAGCACCACGATCGCGACCAGCGGCGAGGGTACGGCGCGGGTGATACGCGGCAGCAGGTAGATGATCGCCAGCGCGGCGGCGCACAGCACGTAGACCGTAGGGCCGCGGCCAATCAGTTCCGGCATCTGCGCGAGGAAGATCAGGATCGCCAGCGCGTTGACGAAGCCGGTGATGACCGAGCGCGAGACGAAGCGCATCAGCGAGCCGAGCTTGAACACGCCCGCGAGCACCTGCAGCAGGCCGGCCAGGATGCTGGCGGCGAACAGGTACTGCAGGCCGTGGTCCTTGACCAGGTCGACCATCACCAGCGCCATCGCACCGGTGGCGGCGGAGATCATTCCGGGGCGGCCGCCGGCGATGGCGGTGATGACGGCAATGGAGAACGCCGCGTACAGCCCGACCTTGGGGTCGACGCCGGCGATGAGCGAGAAAGCGATGGCCTCGGGAATCAGGGCCAGGGCGACGACGATGCCGGACAGCAGGTCGCCACGGAGGTTGCCGAGCCATTGCTGGCGCAGGGGGTAGGACGTTTGCATGGAAAAACTCCGCGCGCACGCGGGCGTGGCCGCGCGGCGCTGCAGTGGAAAGACACGGGTTCCTGAGCCGGGCGGGCCGGCTGCCGATGTGCGGCAAGGGTCAGGGTGGCGTGATCACTGCAGGCGGGTGTCGGTACGTGGGAGGGGCGCAGTCTACGGGAAGCGGCCGCACGAAGGTAGCGCGACCGGCCGCGAAAGGCCGCGGGGCATGGCGCCGCTCTACAATCGGGGCATGGCTACTGATCGCCCGCAGTTCTTCGACCCCGCCACCGAACAAGGCGTGTTGCGCCTGTCGATCGCCGCCTCGCTGCTACTGGCCGCCGCCGCAGTGGTGTTCGGCCTGCTGGCCAATTCCTCGCTGATCATCTTCGACGGCATCTACGGCCTGATCGACGTGGTGATGACCTGGCTGTCACTGCTGGTGGCGCGGCTGATCGCGCTGTCCACCCAGACCGATGCGTTGCAGTCGAGGCTCAACCAGCGCTTCACCATGGGTTTCTGGCACCTGGAGCCGATCGTGCTGGGGGTGAGCGGCACGCTGATGATCGGCGCGGCGCTGTATGCGCTGGTCAATGCGGTAGATGCACTGATGTCCGGGGGCCGCCACATTGCGCTGGGCCCCGCCATCGCCTTCGCCGGGCTGTCCATCGTCGGCGAAGGCGCGCTGGCATGGTTCATCCTGCGCGCCAACCGCCGCATCGGCTCGGAGTTCATCGCACTGGATGCGAAGAACTGGGTGATCGCGGCCAGCATGTCGGCCTGCTACCTGCTGGCCTTCCTCGGCGGCGTGCTGGTGCAGGGCACGTCCTGGGCCTGGGTCGGGCCGTACATCGACCCGGCCATCCTTGCCTTCGTCTGCGTGCTGGTGATGATCGCCCCGCTCGGCACCGTGCGCCGGGCGCTGGCCGGCATCCTGCTGGTCACCCCGCCGGAGCTGCAGGCGCACGTGGATGCCGTGGCACGCGCGATCGTGGCCAAGCATGGCTTCGTCGAGCACCGCAGCTACGTGGCGCAGGTGGGGCGAGGCGAGCAGATCGAGCTGTTCTTCGTGGTGCCGGAAAACGACCCACCACGGCCGCTGGTGGAATGGGACCAGCTGCGCGACGAGATCGGCGACGCGCTGGGCGAGGCCTCGCCGGACCGCTGGCTGACCATCATGTTCACCACCGACCGCGAGTGGACGATCTAGGCCGACAGGACGATCGATCAAGTTTTTCGTACGCCCTGCAACCCAACGTACGCGGAAAGCGGGCAAAGTAGGCTCCAACGCAACACCCACCCACCGACCAGGAGCATCCCGATGTCCATCGAAAAGGTTCTGTACACCGCCCAGGCCACCTCCACCGGCGGCCGTGAAGGCCGTTCCGTCTCCTCCGACAACGTGCTGGACATCCAGCTGTCGACCCCGCGCGAGCTGGGCGGCGCCGGTGGCCCGGGCACCAACCCCGAACAGCTGTTCGCGGCTGGCTACTCGGCCTGCTTCCTGGGCGCGCTGAAGTTCGTGGCCGGCCAGGCCAAGGTCGCGCTGCCGGCCGACACCACCGTGACCGGCAAGGTCGGTATCGGCCAGATCCCGACCGGCTTCGGCATCGAAGCCGAGCTGACCATCAACGTGCCGGGCGTGCCGCGCGAGCAGGTGGAAGAGCTGGTGCAGAAGGCGCACATCGTGTGCCCGTACTCGAATGCCACCCGCGGCAACATCGACGTGACGCTGGTCGTGGCCTGATGCGGTGATGCCGGCCAGCGGCCGGCACTACCCGCGCGAGGGCAAAAAAAATGGGCGGACGCCGGTCGAAACCGAACATCCGCCCATCCCACCTCGGGTGGGCCCCGGCGCGCAGCCGGGGACGCATTCGCTTCTGTAGAGCCGAGCCCCTGCTCGGCTGATCCGTCCGGCGCGGGAACATCCGGCGGAAAAGCAGCCGAGCACGGGCTCGGCTCTACATATCCAAGCCTTACTTCTCGCTGGTGATCAGCTGCACGACGCTGGAGAAATCCAGCTTGCCGCGGCCGGCCTGGTGGTTCATCGAGTACAGGTTGCGGGCCACTTCGCCCAGCGGGATCGAGGCACCGACACTCATCGCCGCTTCCACTGCCAGGCCCATGTCCTTCAGCATCAGATCGCTGCCGAAGCCGCCGCTGTAACCGCGTGAGGCCGGTGCATTTTCCAGCACGCCCGGCCACGGATTGCACACTTCGGTAGCCCAGCTGCGGCCGGTGCTGACCGCCATCATCTGCGACAGCACCTTCGGGTCCAGCCCGTGTGCCACGCCCAGCGCAATGGCTTCACCGGTCACCGCCATGATCACGCCCAGCGCCATGTTGTTGCACAGCTTGGCGACCTGGCCGGCGCCGCTGGCGCCCACGTGGAAGATGTTTTTGCCCATCGCCTGCAGCACCGGACGGGCACGCTCCAGCGCGTCCTCTTCGCCACCGACGATGAAGGTCAGCGTGCCGGCCTGGGCGCCTGCGGTACCACCGGAGACCGGTGCATCGATCATCTGCAGGCCACGTGCGGCGGCGGCCTCTGACACCTTGCGCGCGCTGGCCGGTGCGATCGTGCTGCAGTCGATGACCAGTGCGCCCTCCGGGATCGCGGCCAGGATGCCGTCGTCGCCCAGGTACACGCCTTCGACGTGACGGCTGGCTGGCAGCATCGAGATCACCACTTCGGCGTCGGCCAGGGTGTCGCGTGCCGACGACGCAGCACTGGCACCGGCGTCAACGGCGGCCTGGACCGCGGCCGGAACCAGATCGAACACGCGCACGCTGTGGCCGTTCTTGACCAGATTGGCGGCCATCGGGCCACCCATGTTGCCCAACCCGATGAATGCAATGCGGCTCATGCAAGGCTCCTTTCAACAAGGGGAGTGCCCAGGTCGGCCAGCGGATGCGCGGCATCGGCCCAGGGGGAAGCAAAGAAGGTGTCGGCCCACGCGCCGGTGGCCCCGGCCAGGGTGGCCGGGTTCCACTGCGGATTGCGATCCTTGTCGATCAGCAGCGCGCGGATGCCTTCGGCGAAATCGCCGTGGGCGGCGCAATGCAGGGCGACGATGTACTCCAGGCGGTAGATCGCGGCCAGATCCTGGCCGGCGCTGCGACGCTGAAGCTCGAAGGCCAGCCGCGCCGAACCCGGCGCACCGGCAGCAAGGGTCTTCTGAGCCGCCTGCAACCAGGCGTCGTCGGTCTGCAGGCCGGTAATGCTCGCCACGATGGCCTGCAGGTCATCGCCTTCGCACAGCGCCTGGACCTGTGCCGCATTGGCCAGCAGTGGACCGGTCGCAGCATCACTGGCATGCGACTGCAGCAGGTGGGTCAGGCGTTCGTGGTTGTGTGCGGGGTCGCTGGACCAGGCCACCTGCAGCAGCGCATCGAACACTGCACTGCGGCGCTCTTCGGCCACGTGCACATCGGCCAGGCCGGCATAGATGGCATCGCCCGGGTTGAGCAGTGCACCGGTCAGGGCCAGGAACAGGCCGCCCTTGGCCGGCACCCGCGGCAGCAGCCAGCTGCCACCGACATCGGGGAACAGGCCGACGGTGATTTCCGGGAAGGCCAGCTTGGAACGTTCGCTGACCACGCGGTGGCTGGCACCGGACATCAGGCCGATGCCGCCGCCCATCACAATGCCATGGCCCCAGCACAGGATCGGCTTGGCGTAGGTGTGGATGAGGTAATCGACGCGGTATTCGACGTCGAAGAACTCGGCAGCATAGGCGTTCTGGCGGATGTCGCTGTGGCCGGCCTCGCGGAAGGCGACCATGCTCTTGTACAGGCTGTGCAGGTCGCCGCCGGCGCAGAACGCCTTTTCACCGGCGCCCTGCAGCACCACCATGGCGATGCCGTCGTCGTCGGCCCAGGCATTCAACTGCTTCAGCAGCAGGTGCGCCATCGGCAGCGAGAATCCGTTGAGCGTGCGCGGCGCGTTGAGCGTGGCGATGCCGATGCGCGTGCCATTGCCGGCCACGCGCTCTTCGAACAGCACCGGTGCGTCGTCGGCAGCGGTGTCGATGCTCATGCGTTCTTCCACTGCGCGGTGCGCTTTTCCAGGAAGGCGGTTACGCCCTCGACCTGGTCGGCGGTGTCGAACAGGTCGACGAAGGCTTCGCGCTCGGCCACCAGCGCCGAGGCGTGGGTGCCGGCGCGGGTGGCCTGTACCAGCGTCTTGCAGGCGGCTATGCTGGTCGGGCTCTGCTTGCCGGCCTTCTTCGCCCATTCCAGTGCCAGTGCCTTGGCTTCGCCCTTGCCGACCTTTTCTTCGGCCAGGCCAATGCGCAGTGCGGTCTCGGCATTGATGCGCTCGCCCAGCAGGATCATGCGCTTGGCCCAGCCCTCGCCCACCAGGCGCGGCAGGTTCTGGGTGCCACCGGCACACGGCAGCAGGCCGACGGTGGCCTCCGGCAGCGCCACTTGGGCGTGGTCTTCGATGATGCGCAGGTCGCAGGCCAGTGCGCATTCCAGGCCACCGCCCATGGCGTAGCCGTTGATGGCGGCGATCGACACGCCACGGAACCCGGACAGCGCTTCGAAGGCTTCACCGAAGCGACGCGCGGCCTCGCGCGCAGCGGCCTTGTCGCCGGAGGCGAACTGGTTGAGGTCGGCACCGGCGGAGAAGAACTTCTCGCCGTCACCGGTAATCACCAACGCGTAGATGTCGCGGTCTGCGTTGAGCGCGCCCACCAGGTCGCGCAGCGCCGACAGGCTGTGCACGGTCCAGGTGTGCGCCGGCGGGTTGTTCAGGGTGACCACGGCGGTGTGGCCATCGACCTCCACCTTCAGGCCCACGTGCTCCTGGGTACGCCAATCCTTCATCGCAGTTCCTCTTCGGTGTTGAGCAGGTGACGGGCAACGATCACCCGCATGATCTCGTTGGTGCCTTCCAGGATCTGGTGCACGCGGCAGTCACGCAGCAGGCGTTCGATCGGGTATTCACGGATGTAGCCGTAGCCACCGTGGATCTGCAGCGCTTCGTTGCAGACGTTGAAACCGGCATCGGTAGCGAAACGCTTGGCCATCGCGCACCACACGTTGGCGTCGCTGGCACCGGCATCGAGCTTGCGTGCGGCGGTGTGCACCATCTGCCGCGCGGCCACCAGCTGGGTGACCATGTCGGCCAGCTTGAACTGCAGCGCCTGGAATTCGGCCAGCGCCTTGCCGAACTGGCGGCGCTCGCCCATGTAGCGGCGTGCGGCATCCAGCGCACCTTGCGCGGCACCCAGCGAACAGGCGGCGATGTTGATGCGGCCGCCGTCGAGCCCCTTCATCGCCAGTTTGAAGCCGCCGCCTTCCTCTCCCAGAAGGTGGCTGACCGGCACGCGGACGTTTTCGAAGGTGATGCCGCGGGTGGGCTGGCTGTTCCAGCCCATCTTCTCTTCCTTGCGGCCGAAGCTGATGCCCTGCAGGTCCGACGGCACGGCAATGGCGCTGACACCACCGGCACCGGCACCGCCGGTGCGCGCCATCACCACCAGCAGCTCGGTGGCCCCGGCGCCGGAGATGAAGGCCTTCGAGCCGTTCAGCACATAGAAGTCGCCATCGCGCACGGCGGTGGTCTTCAGCGAGGCCGCATCGGAACCGGCGCCCGGCTCGGTCAGGCAGTACGAGGCCAGCTTGCTGCCTGAGGACAGGTCGCTGCCCCAGGCATCGCGCAGTGCCGGCTGGCCCCACGTGGACACCATCCACGAGGCCATGTTGTGGATGCTGATGTACGCCGCCGTCGACGGATCGACGTTGGCGAGCTCCTCGATGACGACGGCGGCGTCCAGCCGGCTCAAGCCGCTGCCGCCCACTTCCGGGTCCATGTACAGACCGCAGAAGCCCAACTCACCGGCCTTGGCGATCGCCTCGCGCGGAAAGATGCCCTCCGCATCCCATCGCGCGGCGTGTGGCGCCAGTTCGGCCTGTGCGAAGTCGCGCGCTGCCTCGCGGTACGCCTGCTGCGCTTCTTCCAGTTCCGTCGTCATCGAGTGGCTCATGGCTGCTCCTGCCGTTACTTCAGGCTGATCGTGGTGTTGACGCCGTGGCTCAGCGTTTCGTCATCGAACCAGCGCGCGGTGACCGTCTTGGTCTGGGTGTAGAACAGCACCACCTGCTTGCCGTACGGGCCCAGGTCGCCCAGCTTGGAGGCGCGCGAACCGGTGAACGAGAACAGCGGCACCGGCACCGGGATCGGCACGTTGATGCCGACCTGGCCGACGTCGATGTCTTCCTGGAACTTGCGCGCGGCAGCGCCAGACTGGGTGAACAGTGCGGTGCCGTTGCCGTTCGGGTTGCTGTTGACCATCGCGATGGCGTCTTCCAGCGTCTCTGCTTCGAGGATGACCAGCACCGGCCCGAAGATTTCTTCCTGGTAGATGCGCATGTCGGTGGTGACACCGGCAAAGATGGTCGGGCCGACGAAGTTGCCCTTCTCGAAGCCATCGACCTGCGGCTTGCGGCCATCCAGCACCAGCTTGGCACCCTGCTCCACGCCCGAGGCGATCAGGCCTTCCACGCGCTCGCGGGCGCTGCAGGAGATGACCGGGCCGACGTCGGTGCCGGCCACGGTGCCGGCACTGACCTTCAGGGTCTTGGCCTTTTCAACCAGATCCTGCACCCAGTTGCGCGCTTCACCGACCAGCACCAGGGTGGAGGCGGCCATGCAGCGCTGGCCGGCCGCACCGAAGGCGGCGCCGACCATCGCGTTGAGGGTCTGTTCCTTGTTGGCGTCCGGCAGCACCACGGCGTGGTTCTTGGCGCCCATCATGCACTGCACGCGCTTGCCGGCCAGCGAGGCACGGTTGTACACGTGGGTGCCGACGCGGGTGGAACCGACGAACGACACGGCCTTGATGTCCGGGTGGTCGCAGATCGCGTTGACCACTTCCTCGCCGCCGTGGACGACGTTCAGCACGCCCTTCGGAATGCCGGCTTCCAGGGCAAGCTCGACCAGGCGCATGGTGACCATCGGGTCCTGCTCGGACGGCTTGAGGATGAAGGTGTTGCCGGTGGCGATCGCCATCGGGAACATCCACAGCGGAATCATCGCCGGGAAGTTGAACGGGGTGATGCCAGCGCACACGCCCAGCGGCTGCATGATCGTGTAGGTATCCACGCCATTGGCCACGTTGTTGGCCAACTCACCCAGCTGCAGGTTGCCGATGGCGGCCGCATGCTCGACCACTTCCAGGCCGCGGAACACATCGCCTTCGGCGTCGGGCAGGGTCTTGCCCTGTTCGGCGGTGAGGATGTGGGCCAGCTCGCTCATGTTGTCGCGGATCAGCTGCTGGTACTTCAGGAAGATGCGCGCGCGGGTGCCGATCGGGGTCTTGCGCCAGGTCTTGAAGGCTTCCTTGGCGGCGGCGACGGCGGCGTCCACCTCCGCGGTGGTGGCGAACGGCACCTTGGCCAGCACGTCCTGGGTGGCCGGATTGATCACGTCCTGCCAGTGGGAGGTGGCCGATTCGATGAACTGGCCATCGATCAGCATGCGGATACGGGGCGCTTCAACAGTCATGACGACAATCCCACGGGCTCGAAAGATGCTTGGCATTATTCACAGCAGCCACCTCGATTTCCGGCCTGAATCCGCTTAATCTGGCCAACACGCCAGACGATTCATGTTAATTCTGTGAATTATTCATCCAGCCAGCGGCAGCTTGGCCTTCGCTTGCTGCGGCTGCGCGAGCAGCGCGGCTACAGCCAGGTGGACCTGGCCCGCGCCTTGGGCCTGTCGGCCAGTTACCTGAACCAGATCGAGCGCAACAAGCGCCCACTCACCCCGGCCGTGCAGAAGAAGCTGGGCGAAGTATTGGGCGACGTTTCCTCACTATTCGACGAAGATGAGCCTGCCGCGCTGCAGGAAGCGCTGGGCGAAACCCTGCGCGACCTGGGCCTGGCGGAGGTCAGCGCGACCGAGCTGCGCGCCTTGGCCGGCAACCTGCCGCAGGTCAGCCGCGCCCTGCTGGATCTGCACCGCCGCCACCTGGCGCTGCGTGAGCATGCCGCCGCCCTGGAGTTCCAGCTGGGCGAGCCCGGCGCCGGGAGCATCCTGCCCGCAGGCGACCAGGTGCGTGAGTTCTTCAACCGCATGCACAACCACATTCCCGAACTGGACGAGCTGGCCGAGCGTCTGTTCGCCGAGTGGGGGCTGTCGCCCGGGCACGTGGCACCACGCCTGCGCCAGCTGTTGGCCGACCGCCACGGCGTGCTGGTGGAAGTGGCCGCGCTGCAGGCCGGGCGCGAGAAGCGCCAGTACGATGCCGAAGCACGGCGGCTGTGGTTGCCGGACTACCTGGAGCCAGGCCAGCAGGCATTCCAGATGGCCGCCGAGCTGGCCCTGCACGGCTACCTGCCGCAGATCGATGCGGTGGTGGCACGTGCCGGCTTCACCGATGAGGCACGCATCGCTCAGGCCCGCATCGGTCTGTCGAACTATTTCGCTGGCGCCCTGGTGATGCCGTACATGCGCTTCCTGCGTGCGGCCGAGGCCAGCAGCTACGACATCGAACTGCTGGCACACCAGTTCGGCGTCGGCTTCGAAGCGGTCTGCCATCGGCTGAGCACGCTGGCACGGCGCAGCGCGCCCGGGCTGCCGTTCTTCTTCATCCGCGTGGACCGCGCGGGCAATGTGTCCAAGCGCCATTCGGCCACCGACTTCCACTTCTCGCAGGTGGGTGGTTCGTGCCCGCTGTGGATCGTCTACGAGGCGTTCAACCAGCCCGGGCGCATCCTTACGCAGACCGCGCGCATGCCCGATGGGCGACGGCATTTCTGGCTGGCACGGCAGGTCAGCAGTGGTCCGGTCGGCCATGGCCAGCCGCGCAAGACGTTTGCGGTAGCGCTGGGCTGCGACCTGCAGCATGCCGAGCGGTTGGTGTATTCACTGGGGCTGGATGTGCAGAGCCCGGGCAATTCGGTGTCAATCGGCCCGGGGTGCCGGGTGTGCCCGCGGGAGGACTGCATGCAGCGTGCGTTCGCGCAGTTGCCGGGGAGATAGGTTCTTCTGCAGGGCTGCGCCCTGCACCCTGTAGAGTCGAGCCATGCTCGACTGAAGCAACGGGTAGGTGCCCACCTTGGTGGGCACGCTCTGGCCGTGCGCGAAATGCATCCACGCGTGGCGTGGATCTACTAATCCCAATACACGGTCAGCACGCGGTGGCCTTGCGAGGGTACGGGGGCGTCGATGTGCTGGCCGTAGGGCCAGCCTTCACCCACACCGTCGCATTCCAGACCCTGCAGCCAGCCTTCCACGGTCTCGACGTCGGCGCGGGTGAGCACGTGCACGTTCTCTGCGGCAGGCCATTCGCTGTCGTCTTCCAATGCGCTGCTCCAGTCCTGGTGCAGGCCTACATACACGCCTTCCACCTCGGGCTTTTCGGCAATCGCGGCCAGGCGCGCGTACAGCTCGGCAATCGGCGGGCGGCCGAAACCCCATTGGTTGGGCGCGATGCATTCTTCGAAATCATTGCCTTCGAAGTACGCGGCCAGTGGCACCACCGGCAGGTGCTCCGGGTCGCGGGCATCAAGGCGTTCAAGCAGATCCAACAGTTCCTGGCGGGCAGACATCCACAGCTCCTTGCAGCATGAAGCACGATTGTATCGATCGCGCTCAGTAGATAGGCGTCACCTTCATCTGCGGCAGCGGACGCGGTGCGCCGTCGGTCAGGTCAGGGCCCAGGTCCTCCCAGGTTCGGCCCTGCTCGACCATCTGCGCCCACAGCTGCTGCGAGCCGCGACGCTTGTCTTCCGAGCCCAGCTTGTACGACGGCGGTGTCGGTTCGCCGCGAGCGACCATCGAGTACGCCGCGCGATAGGCCAGTACCTGCTGCGCCGGGTCGTCGGTACGGGCCACTTCCAGCGTGTACCGTTGGTAGGCCGAGGCCAGGTTGCGCCAGCGGATCCAGTAGTGGTTCTCGAACGAGAACGAACAGAACCGCGCACCGGCCAGGCTGCCCTTGTCGGCGATGCGGGTCAGCACCTCCTGCGGCATGTCCAGGTTCATGCCACCTTCGTCGCCCTGCAGGCTCACATGCACGATGCGGTCGCGATAACCCGGCGCGCGCGCCTGCAGCAGGTCGCGCCAGTTCTGCATGGTCGCCACCACCGCGAACAGGAAACGCCCCAGCTCGGCTGCGGCCAGCGGCGTGGCAATGGACTGGTAATGCCGTTGCCAGCCGTGGCGGTTCTCGGTGGGCAGGAACACGGCATGCTCCAGTGCCTGCCGGCTACCGCTGCCCTGGCTCACGTCTTCGGCGTGCTGCGGGTAGACCAGGTTGATGGCGAAGGTCGGCCAGCGCGGCAATGCGGCGTCAAACAGATGGATCGGGAAGTTGCTGCTGATGCCACCATCGGAGAACCAGCAGATGCGGAAGGCGGTGATCACCGGACCGCAAGCCTGCCCGGCGCTGGTCAGCCCTTCCATGCTGTCGGCCACGTTGTGCTCGGGGTCGGCCGCCGGCGCGGTGGGTTCGCAGCGGCGCTCGCGGCGCGAGGGTTCGTGCAGTGGCACCGCGCTGATCAGCAACGGGAAGCTAAGGCTCATGCGTGTGGCCACCAGCACCGGCAGCTTCGGGCCCTGCGGCAGGTGGTAGTACTGCCGCCCCTCCACGTCCAGCGGCGGGCCAGCCTGATCCACCAGCCACTGCACCACGCTGGCCGGGAACAACTGCTCGAACTCTTCGCGCAGGAACCAGAACTGCGCGCCGCCCAGTGGCAGCGTACGCGGCTCGTTGTGCGAGACGCAGGTGGTGATCATCTGCAGGCTGATCGCGTGCGGGCTGTCCGGCTCGCCGGCATAGCGCGGTGCGTCGTGCAGGTCGGCGAAGGTCAGCGGTGCATCAAGTGGCTTGCCTGACAACTGCTGCAGGCACTCATGCAGCCACTCGGTCAACGCCGGTTTGCGTGCATCGCGGCCGAGGCCACTGCACAGGCCCAGCAGGTTGCGCCGTGCCACGCGGGCCACGCGCAGCGCGGCACCGGCCACACCGGCACCGTAGGCGCACAGCAGCGACGGCAGCAGCGTGGCGGCCACACCGCTCCAGCCGCCGCCCCACCCGCCCAGGCCCAGCAGCAGCGCCAGCGACACCAGCACTTCCAGCGGCGCGATCTCGAATACCGCCACCGCCAGGCACAGCAGCTTGTGTGGCAGGCCCGCATTGCCGGTCAGCACCACCAGCAGCCGATAGGCCGCACGCGCGCCCCGCGCCGGTTGGAACAGGCTGTAGATGAACCCGCGCCGCGACAGCTGCGCCGACACCGCCGACAGCCCCCCATAACCGGCATCACTGGGCAGGTGCTCGCCGGCCTGCTGGCGACGATCGCCGCATGCCGCCGCAGCCGCCACCGCCGCAGCAATGGCGCCGGCCGAGGTGCCGCCGATGCTCTTGAAGCGATACTCGCGCGCCAGCGCCAGTACCGCATTGGGGTACACGATGCCGCTAGTGATGCCGCCTTTCATGACCAGATCGCAGTACTTCGCCGCCACGAGCCACCTCCCGTCTGTCGATGCCCAGTATGGCAAGCGGCGCTCTCACGGCCTGAGAAACGGACCACAGCCCCGAGCTTTCATTGACCCTTGACCATTGCCCTCGACGCGTCCACCGTGGGCACGCCGAAGGTATCCCCGCCGCAGCGTTGATGGCGACAGGGATTTGAACGGGAATCCGGTGAAGGCGCCTGGCGCGCCCATTCCGGAGCTGCCCCGCAGCGGTGAATGGAAACGAATCCTGCCAACAGCACTGGGCTCGCGCCTGGGAAGCGGCAGGTAGTAGGTGGGCTGCGGCCCGTGTCCATCAGCCCGAATACCGGCCCCGGCCGGGGGACACGACCGTCCCCTGACTCGACCTGGACTCTCCGCGGGGAGGGTGCCGGGGCCGTCGCTGACCTGCGCGTGCGGGCAGTGCGGCCGCGTGCGTCCTTTTCACGGTATCCGGCCAGCCCTGTCCACCCACGCACAGATGCATGGGCCACCGCCGTTGCCGGCGGTCCATGCGGTACCTGACGATGACCGAGTTCCAACGCCCCACCCTGACCCTGCCTGCCAACGGCAAGCGCCTGCTGCTGCATTCATGCTGCGCGCCCTGCTCCGGCGAGGTAATGGAGGCGATCACCGCCTCCGGGATCGACTACGCGATCTTCTTCTACAACCCCAACATCCATCCGGTGAAGGAATACGAACTGCGCAAGCAGGAAAACATCCGCTTCGCCGAGCAGCATGGCATTCCCTTCATCGACTGCGACTACGACACCGACAACTGGTTCAGCCGTGCGCGTGGCATGGAGAACGAGCCCGAACGCGGCATCCGCTGCACGATGTGCTTCGACATGCGTTTCGAACGCACTGCGCTGTACGCGCACGAGCACGGCTACGACACCATCAGTTCGTCGCTGGGCATCTCGCGCTGGAAGAACATGGCGCAGATCAACGATTGCGGCATCCGCGCCGCCTCGCGCTACGAAGGCCTGCAGTACTGGGACTACAACTGGCGCAAGGGCGGCGGTGCCAGCCGCATGATCGAGATCAGCAAGCGCGAGCAGTTCTACCAGCAGGAGTACTGCGGCTGCGTGTATTCGCTGCGCGATGCCAACCGCCACCGTCGCGAGAACGGCCGCGAGCGGATCAAAATCGGCGTGCTGTACTACGGGCAGGACGCTGGGACGCCGCAGGGCGATTGACGTGTGAGCGAGGGGCGGCCACGCTGGTCGCCCCTTCTCTTGTAGTGGATCTGCCATGACCGCCCTGCCCGCCGACGTCGCCCTGCTGGTGATCGACCTGCAGCCGGACTTCATGCCGGGCGGCGCGCTGGCCTGCGACCAGGGTGATGCGCTGGTGGCACCGATTGCCGGACTGCTGGCGCAGCGCCGCTACCGCACGGTGGTGGCCACCCAGGACTGGCACCCGGCCGATCACGCCTCGTTCGCCAGCCAGCACCCCGGCCAACGCCCGTTCGAGACCATCCTGCTGCACGCGCAGCCACAGACCCTGTGGCCCGACCATTGCGTGCAGGGCAGCGATGGCGCCGCTCTGCACCCGGGCGTGGACTGGGCCATGGCCGACCTGATCCTGCGCAAGGGCACGCGCCAACAGGTGGATTCGTACAGCGCCTTCCGCGAGAACCACGGTCCCGATGGCGAGCGCCCGCCCACCGGCCTTGCCGGCTGGCTGCATGAGCGCCGCATCCGCGAAGTGCACGTGTGCGGCCTGGCCCGCGATTACTGCGTGCTGTGGAGCGCGCAGGACGCGGTGAAGTCCGGCTTCCGGGTGAAGTTCCTGTGGGAGCTGACCAAGCCGGTGACCGAAGCCAACGACGTGATGGTGCGCGAGGCGCTGGGCAAGGCGGGGATTGCGCTCGCCTGACGCGCGACCGCCGGGCATGGCCCGGCGCTACCGGGCACGTCGCTTATGCCGCTTGCGCGCTCCTGCCCACAACAACACAATCGATTCATCCAGCCCCCTAACTACGCCCCCCTACAGATCGCGGGACGGCCGAACCGGGGGCTTTTCATTGGATGAAATCAGGATTCGGTAGTGCCGGGCCATGCCCGGCGGACGCGGGATGGGCGATTACCGGAACACCACCGTGCGATGCCCATTGAGCAGGATGCGGTGTTCCACATGGCGGCGCACCGCACGCGCCAGCACCAGCGATTCGGTATCACTGCCCAGCCGCACCAGTTCGCGCGGCGCCATCGCATGGTCAACGCGGGCCACGTCCTGTTCGATGATCGGGCCTTCGTCCAGGTCCTCGGTGACGTAGTGCGCGGTGGCGCCGATGATCTTGACCCCGCGCGCGTGCGCCTGGTGGTACGGCTGCGCGCCCTTGAAGCTGGGCAGGAAGCTGTGGTGGATGTTGATCGCACGGCCGGCCAGCGCGCGGCACAGCGTGGGTGACAGGATCTGCATGTAGCGCGCCAGCACCACCAGGTCGATGCGCTCACGCTCGACCAGGTCGATGATCTGCTGCTCCTGCACCGCGCGCGTATCGGCGGTCACCGGCAGGTGGTGGAACGGCACCTGGTAGGAGGCGGCCAATGGCGCGAAGTCGGCGTGGTTGGACGCCACCGCCGCAATGTCGACCTTCAGCTGGCCGCTGTGGGCGCGGAACAGCAGGTCGTTGAGGCAATGCCCCTGTTTGCTGACCAGCACCAGCAGGCGTGCGCGGCGGCGGCCATCGTGCAGCTGCCAGTCCATGCCGAAGTCCTGGGCGAGCGTGGCCATCGCGGCGTGCACGGTCTCCAGCGGCAGGCCGGCATCGCGATCGAAATGCACGCGCAGGAAGAAGCGGCCGCTTTCCTCGTCGCCGAACTGCTGGGCGTCGAGGATGTTGCAGCCGTGGTCGAACAGCAGGCCGGACACGCGATAGACGATGCCGGTACGGTC
This sequence comes from Stenotrophomonas sp. CASM101, assembly GCF_049384845.1. Taxonomy (NCBI): domain Bacteria; kingdom Pseudomonadati; phylum Pseudomonadota; class Gammaproteobacteria; order Lysobacterales; family Lysobacteraceae; genus Stenotrophomonas; species Stenotrophomonas sp. CASM101. Next base: position 21,928 of record NZ_JBMRFR010000024.1, read on the forward strand.
GGGGCAGGACAGGGTAAGAATGGAATCGGGGCGCATCGCCACAGTGTAGGGCAGCGCCCTGCCCAGCGGCCGGATGATCACGGGTGCAACCGACCTGCTTGGTTCAGTACCAAGCGATACTTGGATCTTCCCGTGGCAAGCTGGTCGGTCATGAACCTGTTGCAACTGATCCGCAGCTTCACCCGCACCGCAGAGACCGGCAGCATTGCCGCCGCGGCCCGCATCCTTGGCATCAGCGCCACCGCGGTCGGGCAGAACATCAACCGGCTGGAGGCGCATCTGGGCGTACGGCTGCTGAACCGCAGCACGCGCCAACTGGCGCTCAGCGAAGCCGGGGCGCTGTACCTGGCGCAGGTGCGCCACATCGAGGCCGACCTGGCGCGCGCGCAGGCGATGGTCACCTCCGGCGACATCGAACCGGCCGGGCCGCTGCGCATCGCCAGCAGCAGTGCGTTCGGCCGCCATGTGCTGGCGCCGTTGCTGCCTTCGCTGCAGCAGCGCTACCCGCAACTGCAGCTGGAGCTGCGCCTGACCGACCGCGCCGTGCAGCATGGCCCGGAAGCGGTGGATGCCAGCATCCGCATCGGGGCGCAGCTGGAGGACGGGGTGGTGGCGCGGCAGCTGGCGCGTGTTCCGTTCGTGTTCTGCGCCTCGCCGGCCTACCTGAAGGCACGCGGCACCCCGCAACAGCCATCCGAGCTGGGCGGTCATCGCGGGCTGCTGCACCGCTTCCCCACCGATGGCCGGCCATTGCGCTGGGGCCTGCTGAAGGACGGCCAGCGCGTGGACGCCGCGCTGCCACCGAGCATGGTCTGCGATGACATCGATGCGCTGGCGACGCTGGCGGCGGCCGGTGCCGGCATCACCCGGCTGGCCGCCTTCGTGGCCGAGCCGTACCTGCGCGATGGCCGCCTGCAGTCGGTGTTCGGCGCCGACACCGCGTGGCGCCCGGAACCGATGGAGGTCTACTTCTGCGTCAGCGACCGCCGCGATTTCACCGCCAAGATCCGCGCGCTGTTCGATCACCTTCAGGCCGGCATCGCGCCGGCTTGGCGGGTGTGAGCCTCAGCGCGTCTTGAACACGCCACGCGCCTCGCGCGGCTCGCAGCGCAGGTACTGCGGCGCCGGCTCCACGCTGTCGCGCAATGCGGCAGCAGCGTGCCACGGCCAGCGCGGGTCGTAGAGGATGCCGCGTGCCAGCGCTACCGCATCGGCGTGGCGATGGCGCAGGATCGATTCGGCCTGCTCCGGTTCGGTGATCATGCCCACCGCGATCACCGGCATGCGCACCTTGGCCTTGATCGCTGCTGCGAACGGCACCTGGTAGCCCGGGCCGACGGTGATCTTCTGGCGCTCGTCCAGGCCACCGCTGGAAACGTGCAGGAAGTTGCAGCCGCGCGCGTCCAGCACCTGGGCCAGCGCTTCGCTCTGCACCAGATCCCAGCCGCCATCGACCCAGTCGCTGGCGGAGATGCGCACGCCCACGGCGACCTTGTCCGATACCGCCGCACGCACGGCGTCGAATACTTCCACGAGCAGGCGCAGGCGGTTCGGCAATGAGCCACCGTAGCCATCGGTGCGGCGGTTGCTCAGCGGCGACAGGAACTGGTGCAGCAGGTAGCCGTGCGCGGCATGCAGCTCGATCAGCTCGAAGCCCAGGCGCTCGGCGCGCACCGCACTGGCGGCGAAGGCGGCGATGACCTCGGCGATGCCGGCCTCGTCCAGTTCCTGCGGTGCCGGATCGCCGGCATGGAACGGCAGCGGCGACGGCGCCACGGTGGCCCAGCCACGCGCATCGTCGGCCGGCAGCTGGCCACCGCCGTCCCAAGGGCGGTTCACCGAGGCCTTGCGACCGGCATGGCCGAGCTGGATGCCCAGCGGCATCGGCGACCAGCGGCGGACGCTGGCCAATACCTGTGCCAACGCGGCCTCGGTGCCGTCATCCCACAGGCCCAGGTCGGCCCAGCTGATGCGGCCACGCGGCTCGACTGCGGTGGCTTCCAGGATCAGCAGGCCGGCGCCGGACTGCGCCAGGTTGCCCAGGTGCATGGCATGCCAGTCGCTGGCGCGGCCGTCTTCGGCGGAGTACTGGCACATCGGCGCGACGACGATGCGGTTGGACAGGGTCAGGGGGCCGAACGAGATCGGCGAAAACAGCTGGCTCAAGACAGTGATGGACGACGTAGGGGATGCGTATTGCACCGCCGCACGGCTCCGGGATCAACCATCTGGATGGATCGCTGTTTCGCGGCGGCGGGTGGCCTGTAGAGTCGACTGACAGTCGACTCTACCCAGCCGATGGTTCGATAACCGACGCCAGCGCCTCAGCACAATCGCGTTCATCCTTGAACTGCAGCAGGTCGTCGGCACGGGTGCGGCCGCGGTTCAGCGCCGCCACCGGCAGTCCTGCCCTGGCCGCGGCCTGCACGAAACGGAAGCCGGAATAGACCATCAGCGACGAGCCCACCACCAGCACGGCGTCGGCCTGCTGCAGGTGCTCGTGCACCGCCTCCACCCGCTCGCGCGGCACGTTCTCGCCGAAAAACACCACGTCCGGCTTCAACACCCCGCCGCAGTGCGGGCACCCGGGTACCACGAAGCTGGAGAAATCGGTCTCCAGGTCGGCGTCGCCGTCCGGGGCGATGCCGGCCTCCAGCGTGTCCCAGCCGGGGTTGGCGTCCAGCAGGCGCTGCTGGAACTCCCCGCGATCGCTGCGCCGCTCGCAGCACATGCAGCGCACCAGGTCCAGGCGGCCATGCAGGTCGATCACGTTACGGCTGCCGGCGCGCTGGTGCAGGCCGTCCACGTTCTGGGTCAGCAGCACCTGCAGCTTGCCACGGCTCTCCAGTGCGGCCAGGGCCTGGTGGGTACCGTTGGGCCGGGCCAGGCCGAAGCGCGGCCAGCCCAGCAGGCTGCGCGCCCAGTAGCGCTGGCGGGTAGCGGCCTCGCCCATGAAGGCCTGGTAGGTCACCGGCGGGGTGCGCTTCCACTGGCCGTCGGCATCCCGGTAATCGGGGATGCCCGATGCGGTGCTGCAACCGGCGCCGGTCAGCACGAACAGGCGCTGGGCGCGGTCGATGAAGTCGGTCAGCGGCGAGGTCATGGCTGCCAGATGGGGGCGCCGCAGCGCCCGTGCAAGCGCCGGCTCAGGCGGCCGGCAGCGGCGGCACCGCGATCGGGTGGCCTTCCTCGTCCAGCGCGATCATCACGAAGTGGCCGCGGGTACACAGCTTGCGCTCGCCGCTGTGCAGGTCCTCGGCGACCAGTTCCACCTCCACCTTCATCGAGCTGCGGCCGACTTCGACAATGCGGCCGATGGTTTCCACCATCTGGCCGATGCGGATCGGCAGTTTGAAGTCGACCTGGTCGCTGCGCGCGGTCACCACGGTGCGGCGCGAGTAGCGGGCAGCAGCCAGGAAGGCGGCCTTGTCCATCCACGCCAATGCCTGGCCGCCGAACAGGGTGCCCAGGTGGTTGGTGTGGTTGGGAAAGACGATTTCGGCCATGCGCACTTCGATGGGCGGCACGGTCTCGGGGATCGGGGTCATGGGGGTGCTTCGGTGTGGGGTGCTGCGGATTCTAAGCGACCGGCGTGATGGCCATCGGAATGCACGTGCAACGGTCACCCGGCAGCGGTGCCTGCGCAGGCCGCGCCTGCAGCAGGCGTTACACTGCGCCACGCCCGCTGCCAGGACTGCCCATGCCCGCCACTTCCGACCTGCTGGCCTTTGCGCTGGTTTCGCTGGCCATGGTGCTCACGCCCGGGCCGAACATGATCTACGTCATCTCGCGCTCGATCTGCCAAGGGCCGATGGCGGGCCTGATCTCGCTGGGCGGGGTGGCGCTGGGCTTCGTGTTCTACATGCTGTGCGCGGCATTGGGCGTCACCGCCCTGCTGATGACCGTGCCGTTCGCCTATGACGCGCTGCGCATCGGCGGCGCGCTGTACCTGCTGTACCTGGCCTGGCAGGCGCTCAAGCCGGGTGGCCGTTCGCCGTTCGCGGTGCGCGACCTGCCGCAGGACAGCCCGCGCAAGCTGTTCACGATGGGCTTCCTGACCAACCTGCTGAACCCGAAAATCGCGGTGATGTACCTGTCGCTGCTGCCGCAGTTCCTGCATCCGGACAGCGAAGGCAGCGTGCTGATGCAGTCGATCGTGCTGGGCTCCACCCAGATCCTGGTCAGCGTCAGCGTGAACGGCCTGATCGCGCTGACCGCCGGCAGCATCGCCGGCTTTCTGGCCGCGCGCCCCACCTGGCAGAGGGTGCAGCGCTGGCTGATGGGCACGGTGCTGGCCGGGTTGGCGGTGCGCATGGCGATGGAAGGGCGGCGCTGATTGTAGAGTCGAGCCATGCTCGACTTTCTTGCGAACAGCAGTCGAGCATGGCTCGACTCTACAAAAGCAGGCGCGCAACAAAAAACCCCGGCATTGGCCGGGGTTTTTCGTTGCGACAGGCCGGGCCGGTTCGATCAGAAGTTCATGTCGAAGGCGACTTCGCCCTGCACGCCGACCTGGTAGGCCGAGACGCGGCGTTCGAAGAAGTTGGTCAGTTCCTGCACGTCCTGCAGTTCCATGAACGGCAGCGGGTTGCGCACGTTGTACTTCTTTTCCATGCCCAGTTTGGCGAAGTGCTGGTCGGCACAGTGCTGCAGGTACTGGCGCATGTCACGGGTGGAGATGCCGGCCACGCCGCCGGACAGCACGTCCTCGGCGAACTGCACTTCGCATTCAATGGCTTCGGCCAGCATGTCGTAGACTTGCTGCTTCATCTCTTCGTCGAACAGGTCCGGCTCTTCCTCGCGCACCACGCGCACCGACTCGAACGCGAACTCCATGTGCGCGCTTTCGTCGCGGAACACCCAGTTGGTGCCCGAGGCCAGACCCGGCAGTAGGCCGCGCGACCGGAAGTAGTACACGTAGGCGAACGCAGCGAAGAAGAACAAGCCTTCGATGCAGGCGGCAAAGCAGATCTGGTTGAGCAGGAACTGGCGGCGCTGCTCGCGGGTCTCGATGCGGGTCAGGTCCTGGATCGAGTCGATCCACTTGAAGCAGAAATCGGCTTTCTTCTTGATCGAGTCGATGTTCTCCACCGCCGAGAACGCCTTGGCGCGCTCTTCCGGGTCCGGCAGGTAGTTGTCCAGCAGGGTCAGGTAGAACTGCACGTGCAGCGCTTCTTCATACAACTGGCGCGACAGGTACATGCGCGCTTCCGGCGCATTGAGGTGCTGGTACAGGTTCAGCACCAGGTTGTTGGACACGATCGAGTCGCCGGTGGCGAAGAACGCGACCAGGCGGTGGATCAGGTGGCGCTCACCCGGCGACATCTTGCTGTGCAGGTCGGTGATGTCGATCTGGAAATTGATCTCTTCCACCGTCCAGGTGTTCTTGATCGCGTTCCGGTACATGTCATAGAACTGCGGGTAGCGCATCGGGCGCAGGGTCAGTTCAAAACCGGGATCGAGCAGCATCTGCTTGGGCTTGTCGGCCATGGGTGTTTCCTTGTCTTCTCGGGTCAAAACGCCGGGCGTGGCCCGGCGCTACCTGGGTGTTTCCGTGCTGCGGCCGAGCGTGGCTCGGCTCTACAGGTGCGAGGTGCTCGAGTGCCGACCAACGGTCGGCACCCACCGCGCGGTGTGTTACTGGCAGGCCTCGCAGGCTTCCGGGTTTTCCAGCGAGCAGGCGATGGCTTCGTCCGGGCTGAACACCTTGGCCGGGGCCGCGCTGCTCACCGTGGTCTTGGCGATCTTGGTGGCCGGGCGCGAACGCAGGTAGTAGGTGGTCTTGATGCCCTGCTTCCAGGCGTACATGTACATGGAGGACATCGCGCCGATGTTCGGGCTTTCCATGAACAGGTTGAGCGAGGCCGACTGGTCGATGAAGGCGCCACGTTCGGCGGCCATGTCGATCAGCGAACGCATCGGCAGTTCCCACGCGGTGCGATAGACCTCGCGCAGCGTTTCCGGGATCTGTGGCAGACCCGCGATGGAGCCTTCGGCCAGCTTGATGGCATCGCGCATTTCCGGCGTCCACAGGCCCAGCTTCTTCAGCTCGTTGACCAGGTAGCGGTTGACCTGCAGGAAGTCACCGGACAGGGTCTCGCGCTTGAACAGGTTGGACACCTGCGGCTCGACGCACTCGTAGCAGCCGGCGATCGAGGCGATGGTCGCGGTCGGCGCGATCGCGATCATCAGCGAATTGCGCAGGCCGTGTTCCTTGATGCGCTCACGCAGGGCATCCCAGCGCGCAGTGTCTTCCGGCACCACGTTCCAGGCATCGAACTGCAGTTCGCCACTGGCGGCACGGGTGTCGTTGAACGACGGGTGCTTGCCGCGTTCCTGGGCCAGCTCGCAGGAGGTTTCCAGCGCGTGGAAGTAGATCGCTTCGGCAATCTTCTTCGACAGGGCGCGGGCCTCGGCGCTGTCGAACGGCAGGCGCTTGCGGAAGAACACATCCTGCAGGCCCATGCAGCCCAGGCCGACCGGACGCCAGCGCAGGTTGGCGCGGCGGGCGGTTTCGATCGGGTAGAAGTTCAGGTCAATGACGCGGTCGAGCTGGCGCACGGCCAGGCGCACGGTCTCGGCCAGCTTCTCGAAGTCGAACTCGTTGTGCTCGTCGAAGTGGTTGCCCAGGTTGATCGAACCCAGGTTGCACACTGCGGTTTCATCGTTGGAGGTGACTTCCAGGATTTCCGTGCACAGGTTGGACAGGTGGATCACGTTGCCCGGACGCAGGGTCTGGTTGCTTGCGCGGTTGCACTTGTCCTTGAAGGTCATCCAGCCGTTGCCGGTCTCGGCCAGCGTACGCATCATGCGGGCGTACAGCTTGCGCGCTGGGATGGTGCGGTTGGCCTTGCCCTGGGCTTCGGCCTGCAGGTAGGCGGCCTCGAAGGCTTCGCCGAACAGGTCGGTGAACTCCGGCACCACGCGCGGATCGAACAGCGACCATTCCTGGTCGGCCTCGACGCGCTTCATGAACAGGTCCGGTACCCAGTTGGCCAGGTTCAGGTTGTGCGCACGGCGGGCTTCGTCACCGGTGTTGTCACGCAGTTCGAGGAAGTCCTCGATATCGGCGTGCCAGGTTTCCAGGTACACGCAGGCTGCGCCCTTGCGCTTGCCGCCCTGGTTCACCGCGGCCACGGACGAATCCATGGTCTTCAGCCACGGCACGATGCCGTTGGAGTGGCCGTTGGTCGACTTGATGAGCGAACCACGCGAACGCACGCGGGTGTAGCTGACGCCGATGCCGCCGGAGAACTTCGACAGCTGGGCGATGTCGCCGTACTTGGCGTAGATCGACTCCAGCGAGTCCTGCGGCGAATCCAGCAGGAAGCACGAGGACAGCTGTTCGTGGGTGGTGCCGGAATTGAACAGGGTCGGGCTGGACGGCAGGTAGTCCAGGTTGCCCATGCGCTTGTACAGCGCCAGGGTCTCGGACACGTCCTCGCTGAGCGCACTGGCGATGCGCAGGAAGAACTGCTGCGGGGTCTCGATCACCTTGCGGGTGTGCGGGTGGCGCAGCAGGTAACGGTCATACAGGGTACGCAGGCCGAAGTAATCGAAGTTCAGGTCCAGCGAGATGTCGATGGCGTCGTTGAGCTTGCGTGCATTGGTCTGCACGAAGTTCAGCAGGCGGTCGTTGATCAGGCCGACTTCATGGCCACGGCTGACCGACTGCGAGAAGGCGTAGATTTCCTGGCCCGAGACTTCCTTGGCAATGTATTTGGCCAGCAGGCGCGCAGCGAGGCGGCCGTACTCGGGCTCTTCACCGATCAGCAGGGCGGCGGTTCGGATGGACAGCTCGTCCAGCTCGCGGGTGGTGGCGCCGTTGTACAGGCCGGAAATGGTGCGGGTGGCCACGCGCATCGGATCGACGGCGTGCAGGCCTTCGGAGGAACGCTGCACCGCGCGCACGATCTTGTTCAGGTCCACCAGCTCGGTGGTCCCGTTGCGCTTGGTCACACTCATCGCGTTGGCCGTCGGCGGCGACGTCAACAGGAATTCGCTTTCCTTCTCGATGGTGGCGCTGGATTCGGTGCTCACGGCGTATGTCCTCTTGGCGTGATTTGGGGGTGCTCGATGCATCGGGGTGACGCAGCCCGGGACATGACGGCCCAGGATGGCGGGACGGCGTCGCAGAGGATGAGACCCTGCGCCTGCCACTGCCGTTGACGATCGCGGATGGGTGCTGCTGCCACCCCCAGACCTGGGGTTGCTGCGACCGACGGCCACAAGATAGTGGGGGTAATGGGGTCCGTCAACGCCAAATGTAGTGAAATTCGGCAATCCCTTGCGCCGCAAGGATCGTGCCATCGGCGCCCTGATCAGACGCTTCAGACCCGCCGGAACGGGCTGCGCAGTCAAGCCCGAAAGGCGTCACTGCGGTGGCACAACGCACCGCAGAAACGGAACAATGACAGCTTCACATGACAGTGATGAAGCTGGCTAGGGACAACCCTGTGGATAGGTGGTGGGCAGCCGGTGGGAATGCGGTGGACGTCGGGGATCACCCGCCGGGCAGCGACTCGAGGCCGCATGTGTCGGCCGGGCCGGAGGAGCGGCCGCAGGTAACGCCGTTTCGCCCTCCCCCCCCCCGAATCATTGCCGGCCAGCGGCCGGCACTACCGGAATTCCGGGGTGGTCGTGCCGGCCGCCGGCCGGCAATGCACGCCCGCAGCGTCGCTCACGCCCGGTGCGGGGTACCCAGGTACTCGGCGCTCTGCATTTCGATCAGGCGCGAGGCGGTGCGTTCGAACGCGCCCTGCAGGCGCTGGCCGGTGTACAGCTCGATCGGCGAGGTGCTGGCGGTGCAGACCAGGTTGACGTGGCGGTCGTACAGCTCGTCGATCAGGTTGACGAAGCGGCGCGCGGCATCCTCATTCAGGCGGTCGAAGGCGGGAATGCCGCCCAGCAGCACCGTGTTGAACTCGTGCGCGATCTCGATGTAGTCCGAGGGCCCGCGCGGGCCTTCGCACAGCGCGGCGAAATCGAACCAGGCGATGCTCTTGCCACGGCCGCGCACCGGAATCTTGCGGCCCTCGATCTCGATGTTGCCGGGCTTGGCCGGCTGGCCGCCGCTCAGCTCGTTCCAGCGCGTGGCCAACCATTGATCGCTGTCGGCCGCCAGCGGTGCGCGGTATACCGGCGAGCGGGTCAGCGCGCGCATGCGGTAATCCTCGGTACCTTCGGCGTACAGCTCGACGCAGAAGCGCTGCAGCAGGGCAATGGCCGGCAGGAAACTCTCGCGCTGCAGGCCGTTGAGGTACAGGTTCTCCACTGCGGTGTTGGAGGTGGTGACCAGGGTCACGCCCTCGGCGAACAGGCGCTCCAGCAGCCGCGCCAGCAGCATCGCATCGCCGATGTCGGTGACGAAGAACTCGTCCAGCACCAGCACGCGCAGGTTGCTGCGCCATTCCTGGGCGATCTTCGCCAGCGGGTCGCTCTGGCCCTGGTGCTCGCGCAGGCGCTCGTGGACGCTGCGCATGAAGCGGTGGAAGTGGGTGCGGTACTTCTGCTTGATCGGCAGCCCGTCGTAGAACAGGTCGACCAGGAAGGTCTTGCCGCGGCCGACACCGCCCCAGAAGTACAGGCCCTTGACCGGCTCGGGCTTCTTCCAGAACGAGGACAGGCGGTCCAGCCAGCCATCCTCGGCACTATCCAGCAGGCCCAGGTGGATGCGGTCCAGCTCGGCCAGCGCCGCATGCTGGGCCGGGTCGTTCTGCCAGTCGCCACGGGCAACCCCTTCCGCATACCGCTGCGACGGGGTCAGCTCGGTTGCACTCATGCCGCCGCGCCCAACCAATGCTTCACGCCGTGGGTCAGCGCGCCACGCAGGTCGATCAGCTTGCGGTGGAAGAAGTGGCTGGTCTCGGGCATGCGCACCAGCTCATGCGGGAAGTCCAGCGTGTCCAGCCACTGGTAGACGGCCTGCGGGTCGACGATCTCGTCCTGCTCGCCCTGGATCACCAGCCAGCGGGCCGGCGGTGCGATACCGTCGAAATCCCAGCGACCGGCCGGTGGCGCGATCGAGATCAGCGCCTCCGGCTGCAGCGCGGCAGCCGCCTTCAGCGACACGAACGAACCGAAGCTGAAACCGGCCAGCCACAGCCGGTCGTGCGGGCGCTGGCTGCGCACCCAGGCGGCGACCGCCTTCAGGTCATCCTGCTCGCCCACGCCGCCGTCGAAGGTACCAGCCGAAGCGCCGACGCTGCGGAAGTTGAAGCGCACCGTGGCGATGCCCAGCTCGCGCAGGGTGGTGGCGGTCATGGTGACCACCTTGTTGTGCAGGGTGCCACCCTCGGTGGACAGCGGATGGCAGACGATGGCCACGATCGGCTGCACCGGTACATCGGCCTTGGGCAGGTCGACGACCACTTCCAGCGGGCCGGCCGGGCCGTCCAGTTCGAGGCAGGCGGTTTCGCCGGGGGCGACGGGGAACGAAGGCTTGTGCATGGCACCATGATACCGTCCCCCGCCCCTGACCTGTGCCCGCCCCATGCTCTACCTGTCCTTGGCCGTGATCTGCAGCGTGCTGGTTTCGGTGTTGTTGAAGGTGGCCGGACGCCGCCAGCTGGATGTTTCGCAGATGGTCACCTGGAACTATCTGGTGGCGGCAACGCTCACCGCCGTGGTACTGCAGCCGCCGCTGGATGCGCTGCGCGCGCCGCATGCGCCGTGGCTGTCATTGCTGGCGCTGGCGGTGGTGCTGCCGTCGATCTTCCTGGTGCTGGGCCGCGCGGTGGCGGTGGCCGGCATCGTCCGCAGCGACGTGGCGCAGCGGCTGTCGCTGCTGCTGTCATTGGCGGCGGCCTTCCTGTTCTTCGGCCAGACCGCCACGCCGTGGAAGCTGGCTGGGCTCGCCCTGGGCCTGCTGGCGATGGTGGCCATCAGCCTGCGTCCGCGCGGCCCGACCGTAGCGTCCTCGCCCGGTGCCTGGGGCTGGCTGCTGGGCGTCTGGGCCGGGTTCGCGGTGGTGGACGTGCTGCTCAAGCAGGTGGCGCTGTCGGGCACACCGTCGATGGCGGCGGTGCTGGCCAGCTTCAGCGTGGCCTTCGTGCTGATGCTTGCGTTGCAGCTGTGGCGGCATTTCAGTGGCTGCAGCCGGCTGGCCTGGCGCAACCTCGGCGCGGGTGCACTGCTGGGCCTGCTCAATGGCGGCAACATCCTTTTCTATGTGCAGGCGCACCAGGCGATGCCGGACAGCCCGGCTACCGTGTTCGCCGGCATGAACATCGGGGTGGTGGTCTTGGGCGCGCTGGTGGGTGTGTTCGCCTTCGGCGAGGCCACCACGAAGTGGAACCGCGCCGGCCTGGCACTGGCGGTGCTGGCGATCGGACTGATCGCCTGGGGGTGAGCGTTGGTTGCGGCGGGCCATTTCCGCGCCCGCGGTGGGATGTCACTTTTCTTTTCGCGCGAAAAGAAAAGTAACCAAAAGAAACGCGCCGCCAGCCGCGAGCCGGTGCTGTGCACCGGTTCCCTGCGCTTCTCGGTGAACCAGGGGACGGCGCCGAACTCGCTGCGCTCAGACATCGGCGCCTCTTCGCCCCTGATCCACTTGCGATGCTCGGCTCGCTGGAAGGCGGACTGGTAGATCAAAAGCAAAGGCGGCATCCGTGCCGATCAAGGTCCCTACCAGAGCAGATCCCCGGCGAACCCTATCTGTCGAAACCCAGCAGCAGCGGGTCGTGGTCGGAGCTGCGCCACGGGCCCTGCACGTTGCGGCCCTGGTAGCCGCTGGCGTCCTGCTCGTCGGCATTGCTGTGCCATTCGGCGGCACCGCGCAGGCGCTTGGCCATGCCCGGGCTCAGCAGTGCATGGTCGAGGCGGCCGGTATAGCCGTTGTAGACGTAGCTGTAGGGATGCTCGACCTTGGCGACCTTGAATGCGTCCTGCCAGCCCAGGTCACGCAGGGTGCGGATCGGGTCTTCCATCGCGTAGGCATTGAAATCGCCCAGCAGCACCGCGTCCCTGGCACCGGTACCGGTCGGGTCAGTCTGCAGCCAGGCATGCAGCTGCTGCGCCGAGGTCACGCGGGTCGCGTTCCAGCAGCCCTGGTTGTCGTTGCGGTCGGCGTCGGCACCGGCGGCGTCGCGGCAGCCCTTCGACTTGAAGTGGTTGGCAACCACCACGAACGGCGCGCCCTGCTTGCCCTGGAAGGCCTGCGCCAGCGGCACGCGGCTGTGTTCGACGAACGGGCCGCCGGTCAGCGTGGCCGGCTTGCCCAGCGGCTGCAGGCGGCTGCTGCGGTAGATGATGCCAACCCGGATCGGATTGTCGCCGGGGCCGTTGCCGGCATCGACGAAGCGCCAGTCGCCCTGCGCGCCACGGTCGCGGTTGAGCGCATCGACCAGTTCGGCGATGGCCGACTGCGGGCCGTAGCCGTCGTTCTCCAGTTCCATCAGCGCAGCGACATCGGCGCCCAAGGCGTTGACCGTGGTGACCAGCTTGGCGAGCTGCGCCTTGTGCTCGTCCAGGGTGCGCGCGCCGCGCAGGGTCGGGAAGCCACCGCCCTGGCCGTCACCATTGAAGAAGTTCTCCAGGTTGAAGGCCGCCACGTGCAGGCTGCCCGGCACGGTCGGCACCGCCGGGCGCTTCAGCTCCGGCAGCTTCAGCGCTCCCTCGACCTGCAGGCGCGGATGGCCCTGCGCATCCACGCGCACGATGCCCTCCACGTTGCGCAGCTGCATGCCGGTGCGCAGCACCGGGTTGCCCGGCAGGTAGGGCACGCTTGCGGGGTCGCGGGCGTCACTGCCATTTTCCAGTACCAGCCGGCGACGCTGGTTGTCGGCCATCACCTGCTCGTAGCCGGCGGTGCCAGGCGCAGCCACTTCGGTCGGCTGCCAGAGGCGGCCGTCGAAGGCCACGGTGAGCTGGCCGAAGCGCTCCAGGCCATCGGTACCGGCCAGGGTGAGCGGTGCGGCGATGCGCACGCGCTGGCCATCCAGCGCGCGCCAGTCGGCCGGTGCGGCGGTCAGCACCACGGTGGCGCTGCTGCGCGCGACAGCGGGCGTCGTAGCTGATGCGGCCTGCGGCTGGGCCTGGGCAAAGGCGCTGGCCGGCAGCAGCAGGGACAGGGCAAGAGCAAGGGAACGGCGGCGCATCGACGGGCGATTCCAGTGAAGAGGGCGCACAGACTAACCCTGAAATGCGGAGATCCGCCTGCGCGGCGGGGGCACAGGGGCAATCAGGCCTCGGTGGGCAAAGCTTAGTAGGTGGTAGAGCCGAGCCCACGCTCGGCTGCGCCTGGCCACACCGTGCGCAGAGCAGCCGAGCGTGGGCTCGGCTCTACAGGAAGCGGCGCGTTGCGGCGGCTATTTCAGGTTGCCCAGCATCCAGTCCACGGTGGCGTGGATCTGTTCTTCGGTCAGGGCCGGGTTGCCACCCTTGGGCGGCATGATGCCGCCATCCGGGCCGGTATAGCCCTCGATGGCGTGCTTGTAGAGCGTGTCCTTGCCCTGCGCGATGCGCTTGTCCCAATGCGAGTGGTCCAGCGTCGGTGCCATGCCCACGCCGGTGGTATGGCAGGCGGTGCACAGGTTGTCGAAGATCACCTTGCCATCCTTGGTGCCGCCGTAAGCCACCTGCGAAGCAGCCTTGGCCAGCGCGGCGGCCTTGGCCGCAGCCTGCGCGGCGGCGCCGGTGCTGCCGGCATAGACCGCGCCGGTGGGCGAAATGCGCTGTTCGGTGCGCTTGGCCGCGGTCGGCGATACTTCGGGTGGAATCCGGGTGTGGATGTAGGCGGCAAGGAGGATGAGGCCGAGGGTGATGGTCGCCAGCAGCGCGATCACCATGGAGAAGCGTTTCAGGAACTCCAGATCGTAATTCCGCACTCTTCGTTACCCCTGGCTGATAGTCGTTGGACCACGGCTGAGCGACTGCGTGATGGGCCGAGTATAGAACGCGCTATGCGTGCGACAACAGGCGTCATGCTGGTGCGGCGCAGCATGCGGCCGTGGCCGCATGCGGGTAGCGCCGGGCCGTGCCCGGCGAGCGCGAAGCGCGGCAACAACGGTCGAGGATGGCAACAGCCGCCGGGCATGGCCCGGCGCTACCGAATTGCCGGGGCACCGATCGCGCGCAGGCAGAAGCTGCAGATTGCGTTCACCAGTGCATCTTCGTCGCGGTGTGCTTCGCGGCTTGGCGCGGTCGGGCCGACCATCGCCTCGGTGAAGGCGCCGACCAGGCACGCAGCGGCCACATGCGCGTCCTGCGCAGGCAGCTCACCGGCCGCCACGCCCTCCTCCACCAGCCGCAGGAACACGTCGCCGAAGGCGCGACGACCGCGCATGCGCTCGGCTTCCACGTCCGGGTCGACCGGTTCGACGATGAAGGCGTGCGCCAGCCCCGGCCCAGCCAGGGCACGGCGTACGAAGGCGGTGATCGCCAGCCGCAGGCGCTCGCTGGCCGCCTCCGGGCCACTGGCGATGCGCTCCATGATCGCCACCTCGTGGGCCACCGCGGCGTTGAGCACCTCCACGAACAACTCGGCCTTGGACGGGAAGTGCCGGTAGATCAGGCCGGTGGACACCCCCGCCAGGGTCGCCACGGCGGTCACCGGGGCATTGCGCCAGCCGCCAGTGGCGACCAGTTCACGGGTGGCCAGCAGGATCCGTTCACGGGCCCCGGCCAGGCGTTCTTCCATCAGTGCAGAGCGTTTGTAGGCCATGTTTTGATTCTGGTTTCAATTTTTGAATTTGTATTCACTTCTTATCCGAACCCCGCTACGCTGGGGTCCAATCGCCCGTGCGGGCAGCGGTCCTGCAGACCGCCGCCCGCTCCCCCGCCGGGTGCGTCCATTTCCTGCCATCCCGTCGTGGAGCCACCACAATGCACGTGCCATCCCTGAACTTCGACCTTGGCGAAGACATCGACCTGCTGCGCCAGAGCGTGGCCCATTTTGCCGCCGCCGAGGTCGCGCCGCTGGCCGCCGAGGCCGATGCCAGCAACCAGTTCCCGCTGGCTCTGTGGCCGAAGCTGGGCGAACAGGGCCTGCTCGGCCTCACCGTGGAAGAAGCATACGGTGGTACCGGCATGGGCTACCTGGCCCACGTGGTGGCGATGGAAGAAATCTCGCGCGCTTCCGGTGGCATCGGCCTGTCCTATGGCGCGCACTCCAACCTGTGCGTGAACCAGCTGCGCAAGAACGGCAACGAAGAACAGAAGCAGCGCTTCCTGCCCGGCCTCTGCAATGGCAGCCTGGTCGGTGCGCTGGCGATGAGCGAGCCGGGGGCCGGTTCGGACGTGGTGTCGATGAAGCTGCGCGCCGACAAGCGCGGCGACCGCTACGTGCTCAACGGCAACAAGATGTGGATCACCAACGGCCCGGATGCTGACGTGCTGGTGGTCTATGCCAAGACCGACATGGAGGCCGGCGCCAAGGGCATCACCGCGTTCCTGGTCGAGAAGGGCATGAAGGGCTTTTCCACCGCGCAGAAGCTGGACAAGCTGGGCATGCGTTCTTCGCCCACCTGCGAGCTGGTGTTCCAGGACTGCGAGATTCCCGAAGAGAACGTGCTGGGCCAGGTTGGCGGTGGCGTGCGCGTGCTGATGTCCGGCCTGGACTACGAGCGTGTGGTGCTGTCCGGTGGCCCGCTGGGCCTGATGGCCGCGGCCATGGACGTGGTGATGCCGTACGTGCACGAGCGCCACCAGTTCGGCGAGCCGATCGGCAGCTTCCAGCTGATCCAGGCCAAGATCGCCGACATGTACGTGGGCCTGGGTGCCTGCCGCGCGTATGTCTATGCCGTGGCACGCGCCTGCGACCAGGGCCGCACCACCCGCCAGGACGCCGCCGGTGCCATCCTGTACGCCGCCGAGAAGGCCACCTGGCTGACCGGCCAGGCGATCCAGATCCTCGGCGGCAACGGCTACATCAACGAATACCCGACCGGCCGCTTGTGGCGCGACGCCAAGCTGTATGAAATCGGCGCCGGCACTTCGGAGATCCGCCGCATGCTGATCGGCCGCGAACTGTTCCAGCGCACCCTGTAAGGCCAACGCGATGACCGTCCTGAACAGCCAGCTGCAACCGGGCAGCGAAACGTTTGAAAGCAACCGCGCGGCGATGCAGGCCGTGGTCGACGACCTGCATGCCACCCTCGCGCGCACCGCGCTGGGTGGCAGCGAAGCCGCACGCGCCAAGCACACCGCGCGCGGCAAGCTGCTGGTGCGTGACCGCATCGACGCCCTGCTCGACCCGGGCAGCGCCTTCCTGGAAATCGCGCCGCTGGCCGCGCACGGCATGTATGACGATGCCGTGCCCGCCGCCGGCGTGGTGGCCGGCATCGGCCGCGTGAGCGGCGTGGAATGCGTGATCGTGGCCAACGATGCCACGGTCAAGGGCGGCACCTACTACCCGATGACGGTGAAGAAGCACCTGCGCGCGCAGGAGATCGCCGAACAGAACCACCTGCCGTGCATCTACCTGGTCGATTCCGGTGGCGCGTTCCTGCCGCTGCAGGACGAAGTCTTCCCGGACCGCGATCATTTCGGCCGGATCTTCTACAACCAGGCCAACCTGTCGGCGCAGGGCATTCCGCAGATCGCCTGCGTGATGGGCAGCTGCACCGCCGGTGGTGCGTATGTGCCGGCGATGAGCGACGAGACGGTGATCGTGCGCGAGCAGGGCACGATCTTCCTCGGCGGCCCGCCGCTGGTGAAGGCGGCCACCGGTGAAGTGGTGACGGCCGAGGAACTGGGCGGTGCCGACGTGCACACGCGCATCTCCGGCGTGGCCGACCACATGGCCGACAACGATCTGCAGGCGCTGGCACGGGTGCGCGCAATCATCGCCCAGCTGAACTGGCGCAAGCCGGAACCGGCGATGGCGGTACAGCCTTCCGAGGAACCACTGCTGCCGGCGCATGAACTGTATGGGGTGATTCCCGCCGATACGCGCAAGCCCTACGACGTGCGCGAAGTGATCGCACGCCTGGTCGATGGCTCGCGCTTTGACGAGTTCAAGCCGCGCTATGGCGCAACACTGGTTACCGGCTTCGCGCATCTGAACGGCTACCCGATCGGCATCATCGCCAACAACGGCATCCTGTTCTCCGAGTCGGCACTGAAGGGCGCGCACTTCATCGAGCTGTGCACCCAGCGCAACATCCCGCTGGTGTTCCTGCAGAACATCACTGGCTTCATGGTCGGCCGCAAGTACGAACAGGGCGGCATCGCCAAGGACGGCGCCAAGCTGGTATTGGCGGTGGCCTGCGCCAAGGTTCCCAAGTTCACCGTGGTCATCGGCGGCTCGTTCGGTGCCGGCAACTACGGCATGTGCGGCCGTGCGTACTCGCCCAACTTCCTGTGGATGTGGCCGAACGCGCGCATCGGCGTGATGGGCGGCGAGCAGGCCGCCAGCGTGCTGGCCACGGTCAAGCGCGATGGCATCGAGGCCAAGGGCGGCCAGTGGCCGGCGGCGGAGGAAGACGCGTTCAAGGCACCGATCCGCGAGCAGTTCGAGCAGCAGGGCCACCCGTACTACGCCAGCGCGCGCCTGTGGGACGACGGCGTGATCGATCCGGCCGACACCCGCCGGGTACTGGCCCTGGCGCTGTCGGCCAGCCTCAACGCCGCCCCGCAGCAGACGCGCTTCGGCGTGTTCCGCATGTAACCCGTGCCATGACCGAGCACGCTCCCATGAAGCCCGTTGCCATGTTCACCAAAGTCCTGATCGCCAATCGCGGCGAAATCGCCTGCCGCGTCATCGCCACCTGCCGCCGCCTCGGCATCGCCACCGTGGCGGTATATTCCGATGCCGACCGCAACGCGCGCCACGTGCGCCTGGCCGACGAAGCCATCCACATCGGTCCGGCCGCTGCACGTGAAAGTTACCTGCGCGGCGATGCCCTGCTCGACGCCGCACGCCTGACCGGCGCGCAGGCGATCCACCCCGGTTACGGCTTCCTGTCCGAGAATGCCGACTTCGCCGATGCCTGCGCCGCCGCCGGCATCACCTTCATCGGGCCGCCGGCCAGCGCCATCCGCGCGATGGGCGACAAGAGCGCGGCCAAGGCATTGATGGCGAAAGCCGGCGTGCCGCTGACTCCGGGCTACCACGGCGACCAGCAGGAACCGTCCTTCCTGCGCGAACAGGCCGACGCCATCGGTTACCCGGTGCTGATCAAGGCCAGCGCCGGTGGCGGTGGCAAGGGCATGCGCAAGGTCGAGCGCAGCGAGGACTTCGTCGATGCGCTGGCCAGCTGCCAACGCGAGGCGGCCTCGGCGTTCGGCAATGACCACGTGCTGGTCGAGAAGTACGTCGAGCGCCCGCGCCATATCGAGATCCAGGTGTTCGGCGACAGCCACGGTGACGCGGTGTACCTGTTCGAGCGCGACTGCTCGGTGCAGCGCCGCCACCAGAAGGTGCTGGAAGAAGCGCCGGCCCCGGGCATGAGCGCGGAACGTCGTGCTGCGATGGGCAAGGCGGCGGTCGATGCCGCGCGCGCGGTGGGCTATGAAGGTGCGGGCACGGTGGAGTTCATCGCCGGCCCGGACGGCGATTTCTACTTCATGGAAATGAACACCCGCCTGCAGGTCGAGCACCCGGTCACCGAGTACATCACCGGCACCGACCTGGTGGAGTGGCAGCTGCGCGTGGCCTCGGGCTTGCCGCTGCCGCTGCGCCAGGAGCAGCTGGCCATCCACGGCCACGCGATCGAAGCGCGGCTGTATGCCGAGGATGCCGATCGAGGCTTCCTGCCGTCCACCGGCACCCTGCGCCGCCTGCGCCTGCCGGCGCCGTCGGCCCATGTGCGCGTGGATACCGGCGTCGAGGAAGGCGACAGCATCACCCCGTACTACGATCCGATGATCGCCAAGCTGATCGTCTGGGACGTGGACCGCGACGCTGCACTGCGCCGCATGAGCCAGGCACTGGCCGACTGCCAGGTGGTGGGCGTGACCACCAATGCCGGTTTCCTGCGCCGCCTGGTGAACACCGATTCGTTTACCCACGCCAAGCTGGATACCGCGCTGATCGAGCGCGAGCAGGCGGCATTGAGTGCCGTCGTCGACGCGGGTGCGGACCTGTGGCTGCTAGCCGCCGTGGCCGCAGTGGCAAGCACGGCACCCGCCAGCACCGACGCGCGCGATCCGCATTCGCCGTGGCAGTCACAGGACGGCTGGCGCCTTGGCGCGCCCGCGCCGCGCGTGCTGCCGCTGCAGCAGGGCGAACGCCGGCACACGCTGAAGGTGTGGGCGCAGGCCGATGGCTGGCGTGTGCAGTGCGATGACGCGGCACCCGTGCAGGTGGTCGGCACAGCCGATATGCGCGGGCTGGTGGTGCAGCTGGGCGGGCGCCGCTGGGCACTGCAGCTGCTGCGTGACGGAGACCAGCTGTACCTGTTCGGTGCTGACGGCCAGCATCGTTTCACCCTGCATGATCCGGTGGGCGAATCGGACCACGCCGTGGCCGATGCCGGCAGCCTGCTGGCACCGATGCCGGGCAGGATCGTCGCCACGCTGGTCGCCGCCGGTACCGAGGTCAAGCGCGGCACACCGCTGGTGGTGCTGGAAGCGATGAAGATGGAGCACACCCTGCAGGCGCCGGCCGACGGGACGGTGAAGGGCTACCGCGCCAAGGCCGGCGACCAGGTCGGCGACGGCGCGGTACTGGTGGACTTCGAGGCGGCGTGAACGCTGGGGTGGCGACCGCTCAGCGGTCGTCGCCCGCTACCACCCGCCCGGCGGGATCGAATTCGGCCGTGTCCAGCGTGGCACTGCGCCAGCCCAGGCCGCAGATGGCCATCGCGCTCTGCCCGATGCCGTCGAAACCGAAGGCACGATCGACATCGGCATCGTTGATGGCCGCCGTCACGAACGCCGCCAGCCCGCGCTCGGTCGCACACAGGTACAGCAGCTGCGAGATGTGACCGACATCCAGCGTCACCGCACGATGCGCCTTGGCGTGGTTGCGGTACTTCCAGAAGCAGCGGTCATAGCGCGGCGCCAGCACCAGCAGCGCCGGCGCATCGGCGAACCACGCCTGCCCGGACAGCATCCGCCGCGCCAGCGCCGGCAGTGCCTGCGGCGGTGGCGAGGGCAGCGGCAGCACGGCGTGCTGCACCGGGTGGTAGTGGTACAGGCCCGGTGCCAGTCCTTCCACGTTCTGCACCAGCAGGAAGCCTTCGGTGGGATGCAGGCCGCCACCGGAAGGCACGTTCTTCTTCAGGAACTCGGTATCGCGCTCGACCTTCTGCACCGCGTGGGCCATCAGCGTGCGCTGCAGCACCTGGGCCAGCAACGGCAGCGGCAGCGCGCGCTGGGTATCGAAATTGCGGCAGGTGCTGCGGCGCGCCAGCAGTGTGTCGAACGGCGCCTCTTCGCTGCGCGGCAGCGGCTGGTAATCGCCCTGCATCGGCTGCACCACCGGCGGTGGCGGCCCGAGGCGCTGGCGCAGGCCGGCAGCGGTGTCCAACCCTTGCCGACGCATGTCCTCCACGCTGTCCACGGCCTGCCAGCGCGCATGACGATGGGCCAGCGCCGCCAGCGGCCACCACTGGCTGCGCCGCAAAGCCTCGTCGCGCAGCTGGTGCCCCACCTCGCTCGGTGGGTCGGTCAACAGCAGGCCCTGCTCGACCAAGCGGGCCAGCATGGCCGGGCAGGCATCGGCGGGCGGTTCGCACCAGCGGTGCGCACTGAGCTCGCCGAGCAGCTGGCGCTCCTCGGCGTCCACCGGCAGTGGCTGGTCCAGATGCGCGGCCAGGGCCACCCAGCTGATCTGGCTGTCCATCTCGGCGTGGCCGGCCAGCATCGCGCGCAGGTCGAGGGTGATCGCCTCGCGGGGCTCGAACATCAGGCTGGCGCAGCGGCGCAGGCGCATGGGATTCCTTCCTTCTGCCGCACAACCGGCATAGCAGCAACGACCGCAGCGCGGCCAACTTTAGCGACGTACGCAGCGCGGCCCTCAATGGCAGGCTGTCGCGGCCGATACGAGAACTTCAGCCTACGGACGATCCCCATGAGCACCCATCCCCGCCTTTCCGCCGCAGACGCCAGCACCCTGCTGGACCACCTGATCGGCAACGATGACTTCCGCAGCCACTTCACCACCTCGCCGGCCAAGGCTCTGGCCTCGATCGGGCTGGACGGTGCGGTCGGCGAAAGCGACTGCATGAAGATCGGCACCCTGGCTTCGGTCGAGGAGCTGAGCCAGGTGCGTGACAGCCTGCAGGCCCACCTGTCCGTGTCGGTGGCGGCGATGACCGTGGTGTTCTGCTTCGAAGCGGGCAAGGTCGGCGAGCGCATCGACGGCTGACCCGTCATCAGGGCGCGCCGGCCGCGGCCGGCGATGCCCACGTGGACACGTCGTGCACATTCAGTGGTTGCCAGACCTGCATGGCGGTGACCTCGGCAATGGCCTGGCCGCGATGCTGGGACAGCCAGGCCTGCTCGCGGCGTACGGCAGCTTCATTGCCCTGTGCGCGCAGCGCGAGCAGCAGCACGACGTGTGCCTGCACCGGCTCGCTGCCATCGAGCATTGGCTCGATCAGGGCGCGGGCAGCTTCGGGTCGCTGCATCTGCAGTTCATCCACGGCGCTGACAATGCGCAGCCAGCGATCGGCGACCGGACTGCGCAGGCTGCGCAGCAGCGGCCGCTGCTCGTCCAGCCAGCGCCTGGCCAGCTCGAACTGGCCCTGTCGCTGGGCCAGATGGACCAGAGCCAGCCATTGCAGGCCGCGGGCATGCAGCATGGGATCATCGCGCTGCTCCAGCAACGGATGCAGCAACGCAGCGATGGCCTGCAACTCGGCGCGGTCCGCGCTCGGGCACAGAGCTGCCACGCTGGCGTGCTGCAGCCGCTGCTGCACCTGGAAGTCGACCAGCGCCGGCGCCGACGCGTCGTCGCGTACCGCCTGCTGCATGGCCGCGCAATCGCGCTGCGTGGCCGCCAGCAGCAGCTGCGCACGCAGCTTCATGCGCTGCTGCAGGGCATCGTTGGCACGGATCTGCGGCAGCAGTTGGGCGGCCTTGGCGTACTTGCCCTGCGCGACCAGCACGTCCACGCCGGTCTCATCGGCATCATCACGACCGCGCAGGACCTGTGCCTGGGCCAGTGTCTCGGCCGCAAGCTGCGGTTGGTTGGCGGCGATCTGTATCCGCACCAGGTGGATCAGCGGATACAGGCGCAGCGGATCCTGCGGCACCGCAGCCGCACGCGCGTAGGGTTCGGCCTCGCTGAACTGGTTGGCCTGCAGCAGGTACCAGGACGTGTTGGACAGCCCGGCGAACGAATCCGGGTAGACCTTGGCCAGCGTGCGCCAGTGCTCCAGCGCCCAGCCACCAGGCTCCAGTTCGGCCATCCAGGCCTTCAGGTACAGGCGCTCGCGTGGCGGCAACCGATCCTGCAGGTCCAGCGCGTGCTGCATGGCTTCGCGTGCGCGCCGCCCTTCATCGACGCGCGCATGCAGTTTGGCCACGCCCATGTAGGCCAGGGCGAAACCGGGATCAATATCGATTGCAGCCTGATAGAGGTTGCGAGCCTCCTCGAAGCGACGCTGGCCCAGTGCATTCTCGGCCAGCGCGAACGCTCGCAGTGCGCGAAGGTCCTGGGTCGATGCCCGCGGCAGCGGCAACGACTGTTCCAGGCTCGCCACCGATTCGCCCAGTCCGCGACGCAGGCGCCCGACCACGTCGTCCACCGCGAATACCATCTGGTCGGATCGATCCGTGGTGGCGGTGAACGTCTGGATCACCTGGCCGGTGCCGGGTGCGGCGACATCAATGGCCAGCTCGTAGCCACCGATCTTCTGCCGCACCGTCGGCAGCAGCACGGCGCGCGCGCCCTCCCGCACCGCCACGTTGGCCGCGGTATCGCGGCTGAGCCGGGTATCGCCCGAGAGCCGCGCCATTTCCAGGCTTTCGCGGATCTTGCCCTCCGACAGCACGTTCACGTAGCGCGACTGCTCCAGCGCGATCCGGATCGCGTGCCGCATCGAGTCGTCGAAAATCGGGTCGCCGGTGAGGTTGTCGACATCGCCAAGCACCACCCAGTCCCGCTCGGCGAACGCGATCGCCGGTTCCGACCGCAGCAGCAACCAGCCGCCCAGCACGGCCACCGTCAGCACCAGGCCCTCGGCGGCCAGCACCAGCGGCTGCCGCCACAGCGGCAGGTCACGGCGTGCCTTGGCAGTGGCGCGTGGCATGCGCAACGGCGCTGAACCGATCTCACCCACTTCGATCACTTCCTGCACCACCGGCATTCCCTTGAAGCGCCAACGGCCGTGCGACTTCCACAGCAGGCGCGCACCCCGTTCCCCCAGCGCGCCGGTGGCGCGACGGGTCAGCGATTCGGCCACCGCCGACAACAGGATCTGGCCAGGGCGGGCCAGCGTCATCAGGCGCGCTGCCATCGGCTTGGCCAGGCCTTCCACTTCCATCGACTTGGCGCCGGCCCGGACCGCCTCGGCACTGTTCTCCCAGGTCAGCACGTCACCCACATGCAGGCCTGCACGCGCGCGCAGTTCGATCGCCCGCTGCTGGCCCAGCGCGTGCAGTTCGCGCTGGTAGTCCAGGGCGAAGCCCAAAGCATCGATGGCCCGCTCGAACAGCATGAACAGGCCGTCGGAGCGATCGATCAGCTGGCCGTTCCAGCGCTGCTGCAGGACCAGCACCAGGCGGTCGTGTTCCTGGAACAGGCTGGCGGCCGCCACATCGCCGATCCGCTCGACCAGTTGCAGCGAATCACACAGATCGGTGAACAGCAGGGCGCGTAGCTGTGGGCTATGCGGGGCTGACGTTCCGTTGTCGCCGTCCATCGCCTGCCTCTCCCTATTGGCCGTCCGGATCATTCGCCCAGCGCAGGCAGTTGCCGCCATCGCGCTTGGCCTGGTACAGCGCGCGATCCGCGCGCGCGTACCACTCGCTCCAGCCTGCCTCCGGCGCCAGCAGGCACGCACCGATGCTGACCAGGCTGACATGCGGCGTACCGGGGCTGCGTTCGAGCAGGCCATGCACCGCGCTGAGGATGAACTCGGCCGCGTGCTGCACGATCTCGTGGTTGCCGCGGCGCAGGATGAGGCAGAACTCATCACCGCCAAGGCGGCAGGCCAGGTCATGCTCGCCGGCCATCGAGCGCAGGATGTTGCCCATGCTCTGCAGCACGCGGTCGCCGGCCTGGTGGCCGTGGCGGTCGTTGATCTGCTTGAAGCGGTCACAATCGATCAGCAGCAACGCCTGCGGCAGCCCCTCGGCACGCTCGCGGCACTCCTGCAGGTACAACGTGAGGCCACGGCGGTTGTGCAGCCCGGTCAGTTCATCGGTGCGCACCAGCTCGCGGGTATGGGTCAGCTGATGAGTGGTGATGTACAGGTTGTCCAGCGCGGTTTCCAGATCGTGGTTGCGGCGCCGCAGCTGGCTGATCAGGGCCTGTTCGTTGGTCAGCACGCGCATGATCGTGCGACGCAGGAAGTACGCCACCAGCCCGGGATCGGATTCGACCAAGCGGTGGAAATCGGCCGGCCCCAGCTCCAGGACATCGCAATCGACCAGCGCGCGCGCGCTGGCGCTGCGCAGGTGGTCGCCAACCAGCAGGCCCAGTTCGCCGAAGAACTCATACTGCCCGAGTGTCTTGATCACCAGGTCCTCGCCGAAGTCCAGTTCGATCTGGCCGTCGAGGATCACATACATGCGCTCGCCGCGGTGGCCCCGCTGGAACAGCCACTGTCCGGCATGAAGCTTGCATGGGCGGGCGAATCTGGCAAACAATGCCACCTCGGCATCCGACAACAGCGCATGCACGATCTCGGCCATCGCCACCCGGGCGATACCTGTCGTCATATCACTGTTCTCGGCCGCACCCCTGCCGGTCATTCCCTGCACCCGCCGCCAGCGTCCCCTGGTGAGCCGCGGAGCATAGCACCGCTTTAAAGTGTGCGCCCTATCTCATTTTGAGCCTCAGGGCGCTCTTGTGTGATGTGAAGATCGGTGGTGGCCCGTTCTGGTCACCCATGTCCGGGCAAAACCCCTGCTGGATCAATCCGATGCCGGGTTTCACAGGATTTCGGCCAAGTTGCGGCCAAGGGGGTGCGCCTGATTGACGCTGCCTGCCGGCCGCCGCGCCTTTGCACCGATACAACAACGCCGGCAGGTCCCCCGACCGGCCGGCGTTGTCTGGCCCTTCCCTGGCCACCCTGATCAGATTTCGAGGCTTCGGTAGAGCCGGCCGCTGGCCGGCTTCCCTGTGGTGCCCGAAGGATCACGTGGTTGCCGGCCAGCGGCCGGCACTACCGCATCACGCCGCGCGTTCGCTGCGCCCGCCATGGAACTGCTCTTCCTCGGTGGAGCCGGTCAGCGCGGTGGTCGACGACTGCCCCTGCTGGATCGCCTGGGTCACCGCATCAAAGTAGCCGGTACCGACTTCACGCTGGTGCTTGACCGCCGTGAAACCGCGCTCGGCCGCTTCGAACTCGGCTTCCTGCAGCTCCACGAAGGCGCTCATCTGGCGGCGTGCATAGCCGTGGGCCAGGTTGAACATGCCGTAGTTCAGCGCGTGGAAACCTGCCAGGGTGATGAACTGGAACTTGTAGCCGTAGCTACCCAGTTCGCGCTGGAACTTGGCAATGGTGGCGTCGTCCAGGTTCTTCTTCCAGTTGAAGCTGGGCGAGCAGTTGTAGGCCAGCAGCTTGCCCGGGAACTTCGCGTGGATCGCCTCGGCGAACTTGCGGGCGAACTCCAGGTCCGGCTTGCCGGTCTCGCACCACACCAGATCGGCATAGGGCGCGTAGGCCAGGCCGCGGCTGATCGCCTGGTCCAGGCCATTGCGGGTCTTGTAGAAGCCTTCCACGGTGCGCTCGCCGGTGGTGAACGGCTTGTCGTTGCCGTCGATGTCGCTGGTCAACAGATCAGCCGCTTCGGCATCGGTGCGCGCCACCAGCAGGGTCGGCACGCCCAGCACGTCGGCAGCCAGGCGCGCGGCGTTGAGCTTCTCGATGGCCTCGCGGGTCGGCACCAGCACCTTGCCGCCCATGTGCCCGCACTTCTTCACCGAGGCCAGCTGGTCTTCGAAGTGCACGCCGGCCGCACCGGCCTCGATCATCGCCTTCATCAGTTCGAAGGCGTTGAGCACGCCGCCAAAACCGGCCTCGGCATCGGCCACGATCGGCTGCAGGAAGTCGATGTCGTCCTTGCCTTCGGCATGATGCAGCTGATCGGCACGCAGCAGGGTGTTGTTGATGCGCTTGACCACCGCCGGCACCGAATCGGCCGGGTACAGCGACTGGTCCGGATACATCTGCCCAGCCAGGTTGGCGTCGGCCGCCACCTGCCAACCGGACAGGTAGATCGCCTTCAGGCCCGCCTTGATCTGCTGCATGGCCTGGTTGCCGGTCAATGCACCCAGCGCGTTGACGAACTCGCGCTCATGCAGCGACGCCCACAGCTTCTCCGCACCCAGGCGGGCCAGCGAGTGCTCGATGTGGACGGTGCCGCGCAGGCGCACCACGTCGGCGGCGCTGTAGTTGCGCTGGATGCCTTCCCAGCGCGGGTTGGTGTCCCAGTCGTGCTGGATCTGTTCGGCAGTGGGCAGCTTGCTCATGTCTTTCTCCAGTTCGGTTCGTGCGTGCAGCGGGGAGGGAAACGGCAGGAGGGCCGGCAGTCGGTCAATCGATGCGCGCGTAGGCCGGCAGGGTCAGGAAATCGGTCAGTTCGTCACTGCGGCTCAGTTCGCCGAGCAGGGCGATGGCCTCGCCGATGCGCGCACCACCGGGCAGTACGGCGGTATCGCCCAGCCGTGCCGGCAGCTGCGAGAGGGTGGAATCCAGCAGCGCCAGATCGATCGCAGTGCCATCGTCCAGCTGCTGGCCCGGCGTATGCAGCCACTGCCACAGCTGGCTGCGGCTGATCTCGGCGGTGGCCGCGTCCTCCATCAGGTGATGGATCGGCACGCAGCCGTTGCCATCCAGCCACGCCGCCAGATAGCGCACGCAGACTTCCACGTTGCCCTCGAAGCCGGCGCGGGTGACGGTGCCCGGCGGCCGTGCGATCAGTTCGTCGCGGCCGACGCGCACATCCTGGCGCAGCACGCTGTGCTGGTTCGCACCGGGCATGTGTTCGTCGAAGATCGCCATCGCCACCGGAATCAGCGCCGGGTGCGCAACCCAGGTGCCGTCATGGCCGGCGGTGACTTCGCGCAGCTTGTCGGCGCGCACCCGGGCCATCGCCTGTTCGTTGGCGGCGGCATCGTTGTTGATCGGGATCTGCGCGGCCATGCCACCCATCGCATGCGCACCGCGGCGGTGGCAGGTCTGGATCAGCAGTTCCGAATAGGCCTTCAGGAACGGCTGGGTCATGGTCACCTGGCCGCGCTCGGGCAGCACGCGGTCGGCGTGGCGGCGGAAGGTCTTCAGGTACGAGAAGATGTAGTCCCAGCGCCCGCAGTTCAGGCCGACGATGCGATCACGCAGCGCGTGCAGGATCTCGTCCATCTCGAACACCGCCGGCAGCGTTTCGATCAGCACGGTCACCTTGATCTGGCCGTGCGGCAGGCCGAGCATGCCCTCGATATGCGAGAGCGCGGTCTCCCACAGCGCCGCCTCTTCCATGCTCTGCAGCTTGGGCAGGTAAAAGTACGGGCCACGATCCTTCGCCTGCAGGGTGCGGGCGTTGTGGAAGGCGAACACCGCTGCGTCGAACAGGCCACCGGCAAGGAACTGGCCGTCGATGCGCACGTGCTTTTCATCCAGGTGCCAGCCACGCGGGCGCACGATCAGCACCGCCTGCTCGTCGTAAGGGCGCAGCGTGTAGCGCTTGCCATTGGGGGCGGTGTATTCCAGATCGCCGCGCACCGCCGCCGCCAGCGACTGCTGGCCGGCCAGCAGGTTGCGCCAGGTCGGCGAGGTCGAATCCTCGAAGTCGGCCATGAACACCTTGGCGCCGGAGTTCAGCGCGTTGATGACCATCTTCGGGTCGGTCGGGCCGGTAATCTCGACGCGGCGGTCCTGCAACGCGGCCGGCAGCGGGGCCACGCGCCAGTCGCCGCTGCGGATGGCGGCGGTGTCCTCGCGGAAGTCCGGCAGGCCGCCCTGGTCGAAGAATGCCTGGCGTTCACGGCGGGCCTGCAGCCTCGCCTGCCGGCCCGGTTCCACCGCACGGTGCAGCGACACCAGCAGGGCCAGCAGCGGCGCCGGCAGCAGGGTGTCCTGGCCGGCCACGCGGGTCGCCAGGGCGATGCCGGGGGTAGCCTTCGCGGCGGGGGTGGGAACAGCGGAAGCGACGGCGGACATGGGGCGACTCCAGCGGTGGGGGAACGGCTCCACGGTGCCGCCGGGCCTGAGTATTTGGCAAAACAGTTTTTGCAATGTTCTACATAAGTTGTGCTAATACTCGTGACACGATGAGCACACGCACCCCGCCAAGTCCGCGTTTTTCCTACAAATCCGACCGGCTGAAGCCGTTGCGTGCGTTCTGCCAGACGGTGCGCCTGGGTTCGGTCTCACGGGCGGCTGAGGCACTTTTCGTCAGCCAGCCGGCGATCAGCCTGCAGTTGCAGGCCCTGGAACGGGAGCTGGGGGTGCCATTGTTCGAACGCAGCGGGCGGCGCCTGGTGCCCAGCCGCGAGGGCCAACTGCTGTACGAGATGGCGCAGCCGCTGGTGGAGAGCCTGGACGGGCTGGAGGCGCGCTTCCGCGACAAGGTACGCGGCCTGGACGCGGGCGAGCTGAACATCGCCGCCAACAGCTCGACCATCCTGTACCTGCTGCCGAAGATCGTCGAACGCTTCCGCCTGCACCATCCGGATGTGCGCCTGACCCTGCACAACGCGATCAGCGCCGACGGCACCGACCTGCTGCGCGAGGATGCCGCCGACCTGGCCATCGGTTCGATGACCGATGTACCGGCCGACCTGACCTACGCCCCGGCCTACCGCTTCGAACAGGTGCTGATCGCGCCGCACGACCATCCGCTGGCCAGCGGCGGCGAGCTGGAGCTGGCCGACATCGCGCGCTATCCGCTGGTACTGCCGCCGAAGCGGCAGATCACCTACCGCCTGGTCGACCAGGTATTCCAGCGCCACCGCATTGCCTACACCGTGGCGCTGGAAGTGGGTGGATGGGAAGTGATCAAGCAGTACGTGGCGATGGGCATGGGCATTTCCATCGTGCCGGCGCTGTGCCTGCACGAAGCCGACCGCGAGCGGCTGGCGGCGCGGTCGATGAAGCGCTGGTTCCCCGAGCGCAGTTACGGGGTGATCGTGCGCCGCGGCAAGGCACTGTCGGCGCAGGCGCGGGCGTTCATCGAGCTGATCCAGCCGGAGTTGTTCAGTCCGCGCGATTACGACCAGAGCGGGCATTCGGAGCGGTGAGGGGTGTTCGGCAGGGCTCCGCCCTGCACCCGCCGAAGCCGAAGCAACAGCAAAAGCCGGCTATCCGTGGGATGGCGGGGTGAGTCCGGTTGCGGGGGACGCCGTAAACCCGTCCATGAAGTGACCCCCGGGAGTTGGACGCCAGATCCAACCCCGAGGGATACATGAACAGATATGACGCTCGTTTCAAACTGCAGGTTGCCAAAGAGGCCTGCAAGACCTCCACATCAGTCAAAGCCGTTG
>NZ_JBMRFR010000025.1:0-37688 GCF_049384845.1 Stenotrophomonas sp. CASM101
GGTGTGGGTTGGCAGGACACGCCGTAAACCCATCCTTGGGGGCTCGATGGCGCCATCCATGGCGCCAACGGTCCTGCCAACCCACACCGCCCCGCCTCTGACAGGTTCACGCGGCTGTTGGTAGGTGTCGACCTTGGTCGACACATCTGTCAGATATCGATACATCCAATGGGGTCAGATCCGTTTTCCTGCGGAAAACGGATCTGACCCCGCCTGTATGTCGAGCATCGGATCGCGTCTGGGGTAGAGCCCCCTGAGTCAGGGGGCGGCCGCGAAGCGGCGGGGGTATGGAAGCTGGTAAGTGGGGCCCGCGTTTCGCGCAGCGAAGCGTGGGAGCGACAGCGCGCATGCGTTGGCGCGTCCCCGGGCGCCGCCCGGCCGAACTACAATCCCGCTCATGCTGAAATTCTCGAATACCTCCCGCCGGGGGCGCCGGTGAGCGGCCGTGGGGGCAATGACGGCCAGGTCCGCATCATCGGTGGTCGCTGGCGCAACACCCGCCTGCCGGTGCCGACCCTGCCGGGGCTGCGACCCAGCAGCGACCGCGTGCGCGAAACCCTGTTCAACTGGCTGATGCCCAAGCTGGGCGGGGCGCGGGTGCTGGACCTGTTCGCCGGCAGTGGCGCGTTGGGCCTGGAGGCGGTCTCGCGCGGCGCCGCCCACGCCACTCTGGTCGAGCGCGACGCGCAGCTGGGACGCAATCTGACCGCAGCCGTGGCCAAGCTGCAGGCCGCCGACCAGGTCACCGTCGTGCAGGCCGATGCCCTGCGCTGGCTGCAGGGGGCGCAGGCGCAGCAGGCCGATCTGGTGTTCATCGACCCACCGTTCGCCGACGGGCTTTGGCAGGACGTGCTGGCCCAGCTGCCGCGGCACCTGGCTGCCGATGCCTGGCTGTACCTGGAATCGCCGGCCGGCCACGTGCCGGTGCTGCCGTCGGACTGGCTGCTGCACCGCGAGGGCGGCACCCGCGAGGTGCGCTTTGCCCTGTACCGCCGCGCCACTGCTACACTTTGACCTCATCTGAACATCTGCACCCGCCCATGACCGTGGCCAACCGCCGCATTGCCGTGTATCCCGGCACATTCGATCCGATCACCAACGGTCATATCGACCTGGTCAGCCGGGCCGCGCCGCTGTTCGAAAAAGTCGTGGTCGGCGTGGCGCAGAGCCCGTCCAAGGGCCCGGCGCTGCCGCTGGAGCAGCGCGTGCAGCTGGCACGCGGCGCCCTGGCCCATCACGGCAATGTCGAGGTCATCGGCTTCGATACCCTGCTGGCGCATTTCGTACGTTCGGTGCAGGGCGGGGTGCTGCTGCGC
Organism: Stenotrophomonas sp. CASM101; assembly: GCF_049384845.1. NCBI lineage: Bacteria > Pseudomonadati > Pseudomonadota > Gammaproteobacteria > Lysobacterales > Lysobacteraceae > Stenotrophomonas > Stenotrophomonas sp. CASM101. The sequence continues at coordinate 1,317 of NZ_JBMRFR010000025.1, forward strand.
GGCCTGCGCGCGGTGTCCGACTTCGAATACGAATTCCAGATGGCCAGCATGAACCGCCACCTGATCCCCGAGGTCGAGACCCTGTTCCTGACCCCGGCCGAGCAGCACAGCTTCATTTCGTCCTCGCTGGTCCGCGAGATCGCCCGCCTGGGGGGCGACGTGTCCGGCTTCGTGCCGGCCGCGGTGCTCGAAGCCCTGCGCAAGGTCCGCGAAGCGAAGGCGGCACAGTCGTAAGCCCCGCTGTACCCGCACCCCATTACGTACACCACCACGCACCATTCCGGGAGGAAACCCATGAACACCACCATGCGCGCGATGCTGATCGCTTCGTTGGCCCTGGCCTTCACCGCCTGCAAGAAGGAAGAGGCCGCTCCTGTCGACGAGGCCAAGCAGGCCCTGGTCGCGCCGTCCAAGGATGACGATGCCGGCTGGAAGAAGTACCTGCAGGAAGTGGCCATCCAGAACATGGGCAACATCAGCAACAGCCCGTTCCTGTACTACCTCTCGCCGGAATCGGACCCGGACTTCCAGGCCAAGTACGAGCGCCAGACCGAGAGCGCGACCCAGGCGGTGGCCCGTGGCGTGCAGCCGGGCAACATGCTGGCCTTCGGTTCGTCGGCCTCGGGCAAGATGGCTGACATGATCCAGGCTGTGTTCAAGGACGTGGCGCCGGATTCGATGAAGGGCGTGCGCGTCGTCTTCATCGGCCAGTCGGCCGACAACGCCCGCGTGCAGGCGGCGGTCCAGCCGACCGGCGCCGAGTACATTTTCGTCGAAGCCAAGTAATACCGAGCCATGGCGGCCATGCTCCGGCATGGCCCGGGCGGCAACCCCGCAAGGGTGCCGCTGATGACCTGACCGGCCCGCGCGCCCGCGCTGGCCGGTCCTTTGTCCCAAGGCGCGGGCGAGGAGTATCGCCATGTCGCTGAAAATCAACGAGCTCTGCGTCAACTGCGACGTCTGCGAGCCGGCCTGCCCGAACCAGGCCATTTCGATGGGTGAAACCATCTACGTGATCGACCCTGCGCGCTGTACCGAATGCGTCGGTCATTTTGACGAGCCACAGTGCGTGGTCGTCTGCCCGGTCGAGTGCATCGACCCGGACCCGGAGATCGTGGAAACGGAAGACCAGCTGCTGGCCAAGCTGCGCCAGCTGCAGCACGATCACCCCGAACTCTACGCGGAGCCCCCATCCGAATGAAGACGCTGATCGTTCGCCCCCTGTTGCTGCTCGGCCTGCTGCTGAGCCCGATTGCCTGGGCCGGCAGCCCGGTCCGTGCCGAGCGCCCTGATGGCGCCGCCATTGCCAGCGGCCATGCGCTGGCCACCCAGGCCGGTATCGACATCCTGGCCCAGGGCGGCAACGCCTTCGACGCAGCAGTGGCGGTGTCGTCCACGCTGGCGGTGGTCGAGCCGATCAGTTCCGGTCTGGGCGGTGGCGGCTTCTTCCTGCTGCACGATGCGGCCACCGGAAAGGACGTGATGCTGGACGCGCGCGAGACCGCGCCGGCCGCCGCGACCCCGCAGGCCTTCCTCGACAAGCAGGGCAACCTGGACCGTGACCGCTCGGTCAACGGCGCCTGGTCGGCCGGCATCCCGGGCCTGCCTGCAGCGCTGGTCGAACTGTCGGGCAAGCACGGCAGGCTGCCGTTGTCGGCCTCGCTGCAGCCGGCCATCCGCATCGCGCGCGAAGGCTTCCCGGTGTACGAGCGCATGGCCAAGGGCTATGCCTCGCGCCGTGAAGTGATGGAGCGCTATCCCGGCACGCGCGAGGTCTACCTGCGCAACGGCACGCCGATCGCTACCGGAGACCTGTTCAAGCAGCCGGAACTGGCGCAGACGCTGGAGCGGCTGGCTGCGGGTGGCTTCGATGGCTTCTACAAGGGCCAGACCGGAAAGCTGTTGCTGGCCGGCGTGAAGCAGGCTGGCGGCAACTGGACCGCTGAAGAGCTGGCCGGTTATCGCGTGAAGCAGCGCGAACCGATCGTGTTCAACTACAACGGCTGGAAGATCACCACCGCGCCGCCGCCGTCATCCGGTGGCATCGCGCTGGCCAGCATGCTGCAGATCCTGGAAGGCTGGGACATCAGGAAGATGGACCCGGCGCACCGCACCCACCTGGTGGTGGAATCGATGCGCCGTGCCTACCGCGACCGTACCTTCTTCCTCGGCGATCCGGACTTCGTGCAGATCCCGCAGAAGGTGCTGACCAGCAAGGACTACGCGCAGGGCCTGCGCGCGACCATCCATCCGGAGAAGGCCACGCCCAGCGACCTGCTGTCGGGCAACCCGACGCCACTGGAAGATGACGAGACCACGCACTTCTCGATCATCGACCGTGACGGCAACCGCGTCGGCGCCACCCAGACCGTCAACCTGCTGTACGGCTCGGGCCTGATTCCGAAGGGCACCGGCGTGCTGCTGAACAACGAGATGGACGACTTCGCGCTGAAACCAGGCACGCCCAATGCATTCGGCGTGATGGGCTACGAGGCCAATGCGCCGAAGCCGGGCAAGCGCATGCTCAGCTCGATGACGCCGACCTTCATGGAAAACAGCGACAAGGTGATCGTGCTGGGCACCCCGGGTGGCAGCCGCATCATCACCATGGTGCTGCTGGGCATCCTCGGCTACGACGCCGGCCTGGACGCGCAGCAGGTTGCTGCGCTGCCGCGCTATCACCACCAGTGGCTGCCGGACCTGATCGAAGCTGAGGACGATGCATTCGACGCGGCGACGGTGAAGCAGCTGCAGGCGATGGGCCACAAGATCGACCTGCCGGGCAATGTCGCCGCAGGCGGCCGCGGTTCCAGCCACGTGTGGGGCAACCTGCAGACCGTGGAATGGGACCGCAAGGCGAACCGACTGTTCGGCGGCAGCGACCCGCGCAATCCGGTGGGCAGTGCCCAGGTCGTGCCGGCCCATTGACGTGGGAGTGCCGGCCACTGGCCGGCACCTCGGCGGATATCGAAACCCCGTCTTCGCCGGCAGGGTTTTCCGTTTGCTTTCTAGCGATTATTTAACGGTCCGGCGCCGATAATCGACACATGAAACTCTGGTCTATTCGTGGAAACTCGCAACGCCTTGATGGCGGCGCGATGTTCGGCAACGCGCCGCGCGCGTTGTGGGAAAAATGGGCGGCTCCGGACGAGCTCAATCGCATCGAGCTGGCCTGCCGTGCGCTGCTTGCCAGTCCGCTGGAAGGCAAGACCGTGCTGTTTGAAACCGGTATCGGGGCGTTCTTCGATCCGCGCATGCGCGAGCGCTACGGCGTGCAGGAAAGCCAGCACGTGCTGATCGATTCACTGCGCGAAGCAGGTTTCGAGCACGAGGACATCGACGTGGTGGTGCTCAGCCACCTGCATTTCGATCATGCCGGTGGTCTGCTTGCCGCATGGAGCGAAGGGCGCGAGCCCGAGCTGCTGTTCCCCAACGCAACCTATGTGGTCGGTGCGCAGCACTGGCAGCGCGCCGTGCAGCCACACCCGCGCGATCGGGCCAGTTTCATTCCTGAGCTGCCCGGCCTGCTGCAGGCCAGTGGCCGCCTGGAAGTGGTGGAGGGGGAGTACTCGAAGGCACTTGGCCGCAGCGTGCGCTTCAGCTACAGCGACGGGCATACGCCGGGGCTGATGCTGGCCGAGATCGTTGGTCATCCGCATGCCGGTGAAGATGCGCACGGTGGCGTGGTGTTCTGTGCCGACCTGATCCCGGGGCGCTCATGGGTACACGTGCCGATCACCATGGGCTACGACCGCAACGCCGAGCTGCTGATCGACGAGAAGCGGCAGTTCCTTGAAGACAAGCTGGCGCGCAACGTGCGGCTGTTCTTCACCCACGACCCGCAGGTGGCGCTGGCGCAGCTGGGCCGTGATGACAAGGGACGTTTCGTGACCCTGCACGAACAGGGCGAGCTGAAGGCGCGCGCCCTGGGTTAACGGCAGAGCCGAGCGTGGGCTCGGCTCTACATCACTCTCGTTACGACGCCTTCAGGCAGCTGCTCATGAAGGTCTTGCGCGCATCGCCTGCCAGCTTCTTCGCACCCGCGTCGGCATTGCACTTGCGCATGCGTTCCTGCTGTGGATTGACCGCCTTGGTTTCGGCGGCGTGGCCGCTGAGGCAGGAACTCTGCGCGGTCTTGTAGGCATCACCCTTCAGCCCCTTGTTCTTGGCCGAACATTCGGCCATGCGCTGCTGCTGCGGGGTGGTGGCGTTGGCAGCCAGGGGCAGGCCAACCAGCAGGACGGCGGCCAGCAGGAAAGCGGCTTTCATCGGAATGCTCCAAGCGGTGGCGGGTGCGCGGAGCATTCGCTTCCGACCGGTAAGGCCACGTGAAGAATCACGGGTCGGCCACGCCCGCGTCCACGGGCGTTCACGTGCCGCGGCGAAGCGCGCCCGCGAGTGGTTGGCGGATCAGAGCACTCTCCTGCGGAGAGGGACCCGACCCGTTCACCGGGATTACCCGACGCGGGTTCCGAAGATGCGGTCGCCGGCGTCGCCCAGGCCCGGCAGGATGTAGCCCTTGTCGTTGAGCTGGGCATCAATGGCCGCGGTGTAGATCTCCACGTCCGGATGCACGGCCTTGACTGCTTCGATGCCTTCGGGCGCGGCCACCAGGAAGATGCCCTTGATGCGACGGGCGCCGGCGCGCTTGAGCATGTCGATGGTGGCGATCAGCGTGCCGCCGGTGGCCAGCATCGGGTCGAGGATCAGTGCGTCGCGCTCTTCCAGGCGGCCGGTCAGGCGCTCGAAGTAGGGCACCGGCTGCAGGGTTTCCTCATCGCGCTGCAGGCCCACCACGCTGACACGGGCCGCCGGGATCAGCGACAGCACGCCGCTGAGCATGCCCAGGCCGGCACGCAGGATCGGCACCACGGTGATCTTGGCGCCGGCAATGCGCTGAACCGTCACCGGGCCGGCCCAGCCGGGCAGGGTGTGCGGCTCGGTGTCCAGGTCGGCGGTGGCCTCGTAGGCCAGCAGGGTACCCAGCTCGTTGGCCAGTTCGCGGAAATCCTTGGTGCTGAGCGCGGCATTGCGCATCAGGCCGATCTTGTGCTGCACCAGCGGGTGGCGCACTTCGACGATCTTCATGGTCGGGAAGGGGGAAAGGAGAGAGAGGAGGCCATTTTGCCGGATTGGCGTGTCGAATCCCAAACCGGCCCCGGAGCGGCGTGACCGGAAATGTGCAGGTGCATGTCATGGCCATGCAACCTTGCGGACATATCGTGCAGACCCATTCTTAACAGGAATGGGGATTCCCAGTGCATATCAAGACTCCGTTGGCCGTTGCCATCACCCTGACCCTGGCAATGGGGGCCGCAGCACCGCTGCAGGCGGCCGGTCAGCAGGCGGTAGCCGCCACCGGCGCCGTGGCCGCCGACGCGGTCGACCTGGACCGCATCGAAGTACGCGCCCAGCTCGAGTCGCAGATCCGCGCAGTCGACCTCAAGCGCAGCAGCGACGCCATCGAGGATGCAGTGTCCTCCGACGCACTGGGCCAGTACCCGGACAAGAACGTGGCCGAGTCGCTGCAGCGCCTGCCGGGCATCAGCGTGACCCGCGACCAGGGCGAGGGCCGCTTCGTGGTCATCCGCGGCCTGGATGCCAATCTCAACAGCGTCAGCGTGGATGGCATCGCCGTCGGCACGCCGGAAGATTCCAGCCGCGCCGCGCCGCTGGACGTTATCCCGTCCGACTCCACCGAACGCCTGCGCGTGGTCAAGTCGCCGACCCCGGACATGCCCGGTGATGCCATCGGCGGCGCCGTACTGGTGGAATCAGCCTCGGCCTTCGACCGCGACGGTCGCAGCCTGCGTGGCAAGATCGAAGGCAGCCACCAGCAGTTGTCCGGCGAGACCAGCCCCAAGGCCGCCTTCAACTACAGCGAAGTGTTCAACGACACCTTCGGCGTGGCCCTGGGCGTGAACTACCAGAAGCGGAAGTTCGAGTCGGACAACACCGAAGTGGAGTACGACGGCGAGGATGACGCCGCACCTGGCGACGTCACCGCGATCAACCTGCAGCACCGCAAGTACGAGATCGAGCGCAAGCGCATCGGCGCCAACCTCAACCTCGACTGGCGGCCGAACGAAAACAGCAAGTACTACCTGCGCACGCTGTACAGTCAGTTCGATGATGCGGAGACCCGTCAGCGCGTGATCTTCAACTTCGATGACGCGAAGATGGTCAAGACCGGCACCGACCAGTACCGCCTGGACGGCATGCCGAAGGATTCCATCGACAAGCGCATGCGCTATCGCACCAAGAAGGAAAACACCTTCGCGGCCAGCCTGGGCGGCGAGAACAAGTTGACCAACGCCGTGGTTGATTACCGGATCGGCTACACCCGTACCGAAGAGCGGGTAAATGACGAGATGGAGGCGCGCTTCAAGCTCAACGGAAAGGCCTTCAATGGCACGCTGGACCAGCGCAGCCGCCTGCCCAGCTACAGCTTCGACAATCCGCAGTGGCTGGACAATGCCAACTACGCGTTCGATCGTTTCGTGATCTCGCCGAAGCAGGTGAATGACAAGGAACACAGCGCGCAGGTCAACGTGCGCTTCGACGGCGACAGCAGCAGCATCAAGTTCGGCCTGCTGGGCCGCTGGCGCGACCGCGACGTGAATGTGGATGAGCGCGAACTGCGCGTCGGCCCGAAGGTGGCGCTGGCGGGCTGGACCACCTCCTCGCCCGAACATCGCCACGGCAACTTCGGCGACGGCATGGATTCGGCGGCGATGCGTGCCTTCTGGGCGGCCAATGGCAGCCAGTACAGCGCCCGCCCGCAGGACGTCGGCGGCAACGCGATGACGTCGCTGGAAGAGGATTACGTGGCCAGCGAAGACATCTTCGCCAGCTACGCCATGGGTACCTGGGACGTGGGCGCGCTGCGCATCATCGGCGGTGTTCGCGTGGAGAACACCCGCTTCAAGGCCGCCGGCAACCAGGTGGATGTGGCCGCCAACGGCCGCAGCTTCACCGTCACCCCGCGCGTGGCCACCAGCAGCTACACCAACGTGCTGCCGGGCCTGCACCTGCGTTACGACGCGGCCAATGATTGGGTGCTGCGCGGCTCGGCCAACAAGACCGTATCGCGCCCGTCGTTCGGCGATGTCTCGCCGCGCGTGGGTTACAGCCGGGGAGATGAGGAAGTGCGCCTGGGCAACCCGGAACTGGACCCGTACGAGTCCAGGAACATCGACCTGTCGGTGGAAAAGTACATCGGCAGCACCGGCATCGTCTCGCTGGGCCTGTTCCACAAGTCGATCGATGGCTACATCGTGGAGACCGTGCGCACCAATGATCCAGCCTACGGCGGATTCGACGTGACCCAGCCGATCAATGGCCGCAAGGCCACCGTGCGTGGTGCCGAATTCAATTGGCAGCAGCAGCTGGCCTTCCTGCCGGAGGGCCTGGATGGCCTGCTGGTCGGCGCCAGTGGCACCTGGCTGGATACCGAGTTCGATGCCGGCATCAAGGACCGTGCGGGCGAGGACTTCACGCTGCCGCGCGCTTCCAAGCATGTCTACAGCGCACACATCGGCTATGAAAAGTATGGTGTAAGCACGCGCCTGGCGGCCGTGTACCGCAGCGAGTATCTGGACAGCATCGGCAAGGGCCGCGCGTTCGACATCTACGTGGCACCCAACACCCAGCTCGATTTCTCGCTTGACTACAAGTTCACCCCGCGCGTGAGCGTGTACTTCGAGGCGCAGAACCTGCTGGACAAGCCATTGGAGCTTTACCAGGGCACCCGTTCGCGCACCCTGCAGATGGAAGAGTACGGCCGCACCTATGCGCTGGGCCTGAAGGTGGCGCTGTGAGGGGGCGTGGCTTCACCGTCCTGGCCGCCGCGCTGGCAGCCGCGCTGGTCGCCGGCTGCACGCCGGCCACCGGCACCGATCCGGTTGCGGGAGTAGCCGCGCCGGCCGCCGGGGGCGAGCGCGTGGTGACCACCATCGCCGAGGCCTTCCTGTCACCGATGACCCCGGCCGACAACATCGACTCGCCTGCAGCCTGGCGCGCGCCGGACGGCGCGCTGTGGCTGATCGCCACCGCCAAGGCCACCGACAAGCTGGTGGTCTACGACGGCAGCACCGGGCAGCACCTGCGTGACGTCGGCAGCAGCGGCACCGCACCGGGGCAGTTCGACCGCCCAAACGGTATCGCGGTGATCGACGACCTGCTGTGGATCGTGGAGCGCGACAATCACCGTGTGCAGGTGCTGAGCCTGCCGGACTTCACGCCGCTGGCGACGTTCGCTGCCGACGACCTGCGCAAGCCGTACGGGCTGTGGGTCGACCGCCGTGCCGATGGCTACAGCGTCTACGTCACCGACTCCTGGGACAACGGCGAGGATGCGCAGGGGCGTGACATCCTGCCGCCGCTGGCCGAGCTGGACAAGCGCGTGCGCCAGTACCACGTGTCCCGCAATGGCGCGAAGGTCGGCGCGAAGCTTGTCGCCAGCATCGGTGACACCACCGAGGCCGGTGCGCTGCGCGTGGTCGAGTCGATCTGGGGCGATCCCGAGAACGACCGCCTGCTGATCGCCGAAGAGGACGAGAGCTACGCCAGCGAGTTCAAGGTCTACACCCTGGCGGGCCGCTTCACCGGCACCACCTTCGGCCGCGACGTTTTTAAGGCACAGGCCGAAGGCGTGACCCTGCGCACCTGTGGCAAGGACGGCTGGTGGATCACCACCGAACAGGGCAAGCAGCGCAGCGTGTTCCACCTGTTCGACCGGCACACGCTGAAACCGGTCGGCGCGTTCCAGGGCAATACCGTGGCCAACACCGATGGCATCTGGATGATGCAGCAACCCAGCGCGCGCTTCCCGCATGGTGCGCTGTACGCCGTGCACGACGACCAGGGCGTGGTGGCCTTCGACTGGGAGAGCATCGCCAAGCAGCTGGCGCTACCGCTGGAGTGTGGTGCATGAGCCGGCACTGCGTGATGCCTACGTTGGCACTGGGCCTGCTGCTGGCCCTCCCGTCGCTGTCGTTCGCAGCAGCCGAAGCCAATACCCAGGTGCCGGCGGGCAGCCGCCACTACGCGGCGACGACGGTACCGGACCGCATCGTCGCCTCCCCGTCGGCCGATCCCAGCCATGGGTTCGCCGTGGCCTGGCGTACCGACGGCAGCGTGCAGGCACCGCTGCTGGAGATTGCCCCCGCCGCAGATTCGCCCGCCATCGAGGGCATCCGCCAGGTGCGCGCAACGACCCGTTCGCTACAGACCGAGAACGGTCTGTCGCATCATCATCGCGCCGACATCAGCGGCCTGCGGCCGGATACCCAGTACGTCTACCGGGTGCAGGGCAACGGCAGCTGGAGCGCCTGGAACCAGCTGCGTACGCTGGCCGCCGCCGACCAGCCGCTGACCCTGCTGTACTTTGGCGACACCCAGAACAAGAACGTCAGCCATGTCAGCCGAGTGGTGCGCGCCGCGCAGAAGGCCGCACCCGAGGCGCGCATGAGCCTGTTCGCTGGCGATCTGGTCAGTGGAGGTGATGGTGCCGATGACAGCGAGTGGGGCGAATGGTTTGCCGCCACCGGTTGGCTGGCGCAGGAGACCCTGGTGGCGCCGGCGATCGGCAACCACGAGTATTTCGAGGAGTTCGAGGACACTCCGCAGGAACGCCGCGTGCTGGGCAGGCACTGGCCGCTGACGTTCGCACTGCCGGGAAATGGTGCCACCGCTGCACAGCAGACCAGCTATTGGTTCGACGCGCAGAGCGTGCGCGTGGCCGTGGTCGATGGCACGTCAGCACTCGACCTGGGCACCGCCACGGCACAGGCACAATGGCTGGACAAGGTGCTGACCGGCAATCCCCAGCCGTGGACCATCGTGCTGCTGCACCAGCCGTTCTATTCGCCGCGCGAAGGCCGCGAGAACGCCGCATTGCGTGACGTGCTGCTGCCGGTGGTGCGCCGCCACAATGTTGACCTGGTGTTGCAGGGCCACGATCACACCTACGGCCGCCGTGGCGAAGGGCAGGCCGCAACCCCGCAGTACGTGGTGACCGTGGCCGGGCCCAAGCAGTACCGTCTCTCCGACGAGGCGCGAAAGACGATGGATCCGGTGGCCGAGGACACCCAGCTGTTCCAGGTGTTGAACATCGATCCGCAGCGCCTGCGCTATGAGGCGCGTACCGTGACCGGTCGTCTCTACGATGCCTTCGAGTTGCGCCGCGATGCCAAGGGGGGCAAGCAGCGCACGGAGCTGACCGAAGGCCGCATTACGCCACGCGACTGCCCGCGCGCACAGACGGCCAAGGGTCGTACCGACCGCTGCTGGGAATGAGGAGATGCCGATGACCACGCACCGCCGTATCGTTCCTCTCGCTGCCATCGGTGCGGCACTGCTGTTGCTGGCCAGTGCAGTGACCGCTGCCGATACAGTGCTGCACCCGTTCCTGGCCGACCAGCCGAAGCAGGCCCCGGATGAAGTTCACCTGGCGGTGGAGATTCCTGCCGGCAGCTTCACCAAGTACGAGATCAAGGAAGACGGCCTGGTGCATGTGGATCGCTTCCAGTCGATGCCGGTCGCCTATCCGGCCAACTACGGTTCGATGCCGCGCACGCTGGCTGGCGACAACGATCCGCTGGACGCGCTGGTGCTGACCCGTGAACCCCTGCATCCGGGCGTGATCGTGCGCTTCCGGCCGATCGGTTACCTGAAGATGATCGATGGCGGCGAGCACGACGAAAAGATCATCGGCGTACCGACCGACAAGGTCGACCCGACCTACGCCACGATCCGCGATCTGAAGGATCTGCCGGAGGTCGAGCGCCAGCGCATCGAGGCCTTCTTCCGGGTCTACAAGGACCTGCCGGCCGGGCGCAACCCGGTGCAGCTCAACGGTTGGGGCAACGCCGCCGAGGCGCGGGCGCTGATCAGCGAAGCGATGAAGCGCTTCGAAAAGTAGATCCACGCCATGCGTGGATTCAGTCCAGCAACGTCTCGATGAACGATTCGGCCTGCAGGCGGTCGCCCAGTACCCGGGCCACCGCCTGTACTGCTGCCTCCTGGTGTTCAGGGCGGATGCCGCCATCATCATCGTCGTTGTAGAGGTCATCGCCGGCATCGAGGTATACCGTGCCCGCTGCAGCCAGAGCCGCCATCAGGGTCGGCACATCGGCGGTGATCTCGCCGGCATCCAGCAGGCCGGCACCGTGATGGCTGAACAGTACACGGCCATCGTCCAGGTCGAGGATGAACGGATCGGCGCTGCGATCGGCAATCACCAGCCAGTTCGATGGCCAGTCGTTGATCCGTTCGCCGCTGACGCCGTGCCAACGATAGCCGGCCTGCTGGCTCCACAGGCGTTGCAGTGGCGGTATCCAGACATCAAGGCCGGGAACGGTGATGCCGGCGCGGCCAACCCTGGCATTGATCTCTTCGCCCAGCGGCCCCACCTGCGCGTAAAAACGTGCCAGTACGGGGGGCAGAGGGAACGGGCCCTGCCAGTCACGCTCGTGCTGGGCATGCAGCAGCCCGAAGCGGGCGAATGAGGCGTGCAGATCTTCCATGTCAGAGTCCAACGGGTAGCGGCCGTGCAGCCTAGCAGACAGCGTCTGCGCGCATCGCCTTCACCACCGCTGGCTATCATGTGCGCCTTCCACAACGAAGGCAGTGCCTGTGTCGGTAGCGTTGGTATGGTTCCGCCGTGATCTGCGGCTGCAGGACAATCCGGCCCTGCAGGCCGCGCTGGATGCAGGTCACGATGTGGTGCCGGTCTACATCCACGCGCCGCACGAGGAAGGCGAATGGGTGCCCGGTGCGGCCTCCGATGCCTGGCGCCACCGTTCACTGGCCGCGCTGGATGCGGACCTGCGCGCGCGGGGTTCCTCGCTGGTGCTGCGCAGCGGCGATAGCCTGCCGGCCCTGCAGTTGCTGATCGAGCAGGCGGGCGCCGAGGCGGTGTACTGGAACCGCAAGTACGAACCGGCCACCCAGCCCCGCGACGCGGCCATCAAGCGCACGCTGCGCGAGCAGGGCATCGACGCGCAGAGCTGCAATGGCAGCCTGTTGTTCGAACCCTGGGACATTGCCACCCAGCAGGGCCAGCCGTACAAGGTATTTACGCCGTACTGGCGCAATGTACTCAGTCATTGGCGCCTGCCGGCACTGCAGGCTGCACCGGAAGCACTGGCGCCGCACGCGGTCGACAGCCTGGCATTGGATGATCTCCAGCTGGCACCGACGCTGGACTGGGATACCGGCTTCTGGGAGCACTGGCAGCCGGGTGAAGCCGGTGCGCTGGAAGCACTGTCCGTCTTTGAAGACGGTGCCCTGCGCGGGTATCGCGAGCAGCGTGACCTGCCGGACCGTGTCGGGACCTCGCGGTTGTCGCCCCATCTGCACTTCGGCGAGATCGCGCCGTGGCGCATCGCGCAAGCCCTGGAAGGGCTGCGCAGTGCGGCCACCGATGCCGACATCGACGGCTACCTGCGCCAGCTGGGCTGGCGTGACTTCGCCTACCACCTGCTGCATCACTTCCCGAAGACGCCGACCGACAACCTCAACCCGCGCTTCGACCGTTTCCCGTGGGCCACTCCGAGTGCCACGCAGCTGCACGACTGGCAGCGCGGCAATACCGGCGTGCCGATCGTCGATGCCGGCCTGCGCGAGCTGTGGCACACCGGCTACATGCACAACCGGGTGCGGATGATCGTGGCCAGCTACCTGTGCAAGCACCTGCGCGCGCACTGGCTGCATGGCGCGCGCTGGTTCTGGGACACCCTGGTCGACGCCGACCTGGCCAATAACACCATGGGCTGGCAATGGGTGGCCGGGACTGGCGCCGATGCCGCTCCGTACTTCCGGGTGTTCAACCCCGTGACTCAGGCCGAGAAATTCGATCCTCAGGCACGGTACATCAGCCGCTGGGTGCCCGAACTGGCCGCGCTGCCGGTGAAGGCCCGGTTTGCGCCGTGGCAGCATCCGCTGCTGCTGGCGGCGCATGCCCCGGGCTATCCGCGTGCGCCGCTGGTGGACCTGGCCGCGGGCCGCGACGCCGCATTGGCGGCATACCGCCAGTCGGGGGCGGGGTAAAGGGTGACCCGAGCGATCCGGTCAGTTAGCTGAACGCGGCCCTGTCGGCGCACCGGATCATCATCCCGACGTCGCATCGGGCTGTTTATTCTCTCTGCGCCCGCAAGCCGCCGGCCCGTCCGGAAACCAAGGAGAACCTCATGATCCGCAACACCACCCGCAACGTCGCACTGGCCCTGATGAGTGCGGCCGTCCTGTCGGCCTGCGCCACCGGCGGCTCCTACGTGCAGAGTGACCAGTACGGCAATCCGACCGAGCAGCAGAACCGCACTGGTCGTAACGCGCTGATCGGTACCGCCATCGGCGTGGCTGCCGGCCTGTTGACCGGCGACAGCGCCACCGAGCGCCGTCAGCACGCATTGATCGGTGCCGGTATCGGTGCGCTCAGCGGCGCCGCGGTCGGCCAGTACCAGGATCGCCAGGAACGCGCGCTGCGCGAGCGCACCGCCAACACCGGCATCGATGTGCAGCGCCAGGGCGACAACATCATGCTGAACCTGCCGGACGGCATCACCTTCGACTTCGGCAAGGCCACCCTGAAGCCGCAGTTCTACGGCTCGCTCAACGGCGTCGCCGGTACGCTGCGTGAGTACAACCAGACCATGATCGAAGTGGTCGGCCACACCGACAGCATCGGCAGCGACGCTGTGAACAACCGACTGTCGAAGGAACGCGCCGACTCGGTCGCCCAGTACCTGATCGGCCAGGGCGTGCAGAGCGTACGTATCGAAACGCTGGGCGCCGGCAAGGCGTATCCGATTGCCGACAACAGCACCGACGCCGGCCGTGCCAAGAACCGCCGCGTCGAGATTCGGGTGATTCCGCTCAAGCAGTAACGCGTAGCGTTACTGCTTGAGCCGGTCCGGCCATCGGCCGAAGCGAAAATGCCGCCCTTGCAGGCGGCATTTTTGTGGGTGCCGAGCGTTGCTCGGCACGCCGATGGCGTATGCGGAGTCTAGCCGTGCTCGACTCACCAGAGGCAGTCGAGCGTGGCTCGACTCTACAGAAACCGGCATCGCGCGCCCGGGTAGAGCCACGCCATGCGTGGATACCCCCGGCTACGCCGCCGAAGCGGCTACCTTCTCCAGGATCCGCTTGCCGCTGCTTTCCAGAGCGGCGTCTTCCTTTTCCTTCTGCTGCTGCGCCAGCTTCGCACCCGGGCACTGCGCCAGCATGTAATTGGCGTCGAAGTTGAGCTTCTCGACCAGGAAGTCGACAAACGCACGCACCTTTGGCGAGACCAGGCGGCCGCCGGCGAACACGGCGTTGAAGTCCACTTCCGGGCCGGTCCAGCCAGCCAGCACGCGGCGCACCATGCCCGATTCAACGAACGGCTTGGCCATCACGTCGCCGGTCAGCAGCAGGCCTTCGCCACAGACCAATGCACCATTCAACGCAGACATGTCGTTGGCGGTCATCAGCGGGGTAACCGGGAAGTCGCGCAGTTCCCCACCGTTCTCGCCCAGCTGCCAGGTGAAGCGCGGCGAGTTGCCGGTGTGGTACGGCTTGCGCATCGCAAGGATGCGATGGAACTGCAGTTCTTCCGGATGCAGCGGCTCGCCGTAGCGCTCGATGTAGGCCGGGCTGGCGAACACCTGCGTCCGCAGGCTGCCCAGCTTGCGCGCGACCAGATTGGAATCGGGCAGGGCACCCACGCGCAGCGCCAGGTCCGCTTCACCGGCGATCAGGTCCAGCTTTTCGTTGCCCATGTGCATGTCCAGGCGGATCTCCGGGTACTGCGCATGGAACTGGCCCAGCAGCGGGGCGATCCAGGTGATGCCGATCGAATAGGGCACGGTGAAGCGCAGCCAGCCGCGCGGGCCGGACTGCAGCTGGCTCACCGCGCTTTCGGCCTCTTCAAGCTCGCGTGCGATGCGCTGGCAATGTTCGTGGTAGATCGAACCAGCTTCGGTCAGGCCGAGGCGGCGCGTGGTCCGGTGCAGCAGGCGCGCGCCCAGGCGCGTTTCCAGCTCCTGCACTTTGCGGCTGACCGTGGTCTTGGGCAGGCCGAGCGATTTGGCAGCGGCAATGAAGCTGCCTTGCTCGACCACTTTGACGAAGATCAGCGTCTCGTTGAGATCGTGGGACATGGTCGGGATCCTGGACGTCGGGGATGGGACAATCGTGACAGAACGATTGGACCGGGAGCGGGATGATTATTCCCCTTAATCAGGACTAATCAAGTAAAGGTTTGAGGTCTATCGTGGCGCCATTCGTTAATTGGAGCCCGTCCGCCATGAGCCTGCGCAACATTCTTGCCCGACTCCGGAACGCCGGCCAGAGCACCCTGGACCTGGCGATGACCGTCGAAGCCCGTCCGAGTTCCTTGGTACACAAGGACTTTCGTGAGTTTACCGCGCCGATGCGTCAGCAGCGTGGCGGCGCCATCCGATTGGCCCCCCACAAGGGTGACCGGCTGCGCCGGATCGGGACTATCCCGGATTTGGGAGGAAATGTCCCGTGAATGGGATACTGACGCCCGAAGTTCTGGTCCTCGGTGGTACCGGTGCCGTGGGCCAGGGCGTGGTCGGCGCCTTGCTGGAAGCCGGCAGTCCGGTGCTGGTGGTCGGTCGCGATCCGGGCCGGCTGGCTGCGCTGCATGAGCAGTTCGCCGATGAGCCGGGCCTGGAGACGCTGCTGGGTTCACTCAGCGATGACGGCTCGGCACGCGCCTTGGCCGAACGCATCGGGCAGCGCCCGCGTCCATTGGCCGCGGTGATCGCGGCCATGGGCGGGCCCTACCGTCGCGGCCGGGTGATCGACCGCAACGGCGAGGAGCTGCTCGGGGCCATGCAGGCCGACCTGATGCCGCATGTGCATGCGGTGCGCCACCTGCTGCCGTTGTTGCAGGACAACGTGCATGCGCGGCGCTATGTGATGATCGGCAGCCCGGCCAGCGCCAAGCCTTGGGCGGGCTACGGCGAGACCTCGATCACTACCGCCGCGCTGCGCATGTACGCGCAGGTGGTGCATCAGGAAGCGCAGGCGCTGGGCGTGCGCGCGCAGATGCTGGAAGTCTGCAGCCCGGTGTGTACCCCGGCCAACGCGGCCAACGCCTGCATCGAGTGGCCCAGCTCGCTGCTGGTCGGCCGCCGCGTGGTCTCGCTGCTCGATGGTTGCCGGGACAACCGCGCCATCGTCCGCTGCGACAGCAGCGATGCCGAACTGCCACGCGGCCTGCTGCACCTGGAAGTTCCCCCTTTGTGGCGCGATACCGCAGGCGTCGCTTGACCTCGACCAAGGTTGAGGTCGCAGTATGCGCCGCCGTTTTTTGCAACACGTTCCCATATTGCTGTACCACCCCTCCGTACGGATGCATGCCATGACTTCCCCCAATACCACCCCACATCGTTTCGGCCATCGCATTGCGATGGTTGGCGTGTCGATCCTCGCCGCGGCCGTGCTGGCGGCCTGCAGCGGCGGCCATGCCGAAGAGGCCGGTGCACCGCCGCCGCCGCAGGTCAGCGCCGCGCCGGTGCTGGTCAAGCAGGTCAGCCAGTGGGACGAGTTCAGCGGCCGCGTCGAAGCGGTACAGAGCGTTGAACTGCGCCCGCGCGTGTCCGGCTACATCGACAAGGTCAACTACGTCGAAGGCCAGGAAGTGAAGAAGGGCGATGTGCTCTTCACCATCGACGCCCGCAGCTACCAGGCCGAGTACGACCGCGCAGCCGCCGAGCTGGCCCGTGCCCGCACCCAGGCCAGCCTGGCCCGCAGCGAGTCAGAGCGTGCCAAGCGGCTGTCCGAGCAGCAGGCGATCTCCACCGAGACCGCCGAGCAGCGTCGCGCGGCTGCCGACCAGGCGGGGGCTGCCGTGCAGGCCGCGCAGGCGGCCCTGGATGCAGCCCGGCTCAACCTGGAATTCACCAAGGTGCGCGCGCCGATTGACGGCCGTGCCGGCCGCGCGATGGTCACCGCCGGCAACCTGGTCACTGCTGGCGACAGCGCCAGCGTGCTGACCACGCTGGTCTCGCTGGACACGGTGTTCGTCTACTTCGATGCCGACGAGAGCACTTTCCTGCGCTACGCCCAGATGGCGCGCAAGGGCGAGCGCCCGAGCGAGCGGGACAGCGAGCTGCCGGTGAAGGTCGGCCTGTCGGGGGAAGAGGGCTATCCGCACTCGGGCAAGGTCGATTTCCTCGACAACCAGGTGGCGCGCAGCACCGGCACCATCCGCGTCCGTGCGCTGCTGGACAACGCCGACCGCCAGTTCACACCGGGCCTGTTCGCCCGCGTGCAGCTGCTTGGCAGCGGCCAGTTCCAGGCCCTGCTGATCGACGACAAGGCCGTGCTGACCGACCAGGACCGCAAGTACGTCTATGTGGTCGACAAGGATGGCAAGGCCCAGCGCCGCGACATCCAGCTCGGCCGTACCGCCGACGGCCTGCGCATTGTCGAGCATGGCCTGGCCGCAGGTGACAAGGTCATCATCGACGGTGTGCAGAAGGTCTTCATGCCGGGCATGCCGGTGCAGGCCAAGGCGGTGGCCATGCAGCCACCGGCCGCAAAGCCCGCACCGGGCCGCGATGCCACCGCTGCGCTGAACCACTGATCCGCCCGCTCCTGATCCGCGTCCCCGCTTAGCTGCCGGCGCCAGCGGCAGCCTTCCCTGCCTTCGTCATATTGGCGAGGGGCGGGGCGGCTGTTGCCCGCCGAATGCCTTTCCCAGGAATTCCTCCATGGACTTTTCCCGCTTCTTCATCGACAGGCCGATCTTCGCGGCGGTGCTGTCGATCGTGATCTTCGCCGCAGGCCTGATCACGATTCCAATCCTGCCGATCAGCGAGTACCCCGAAGTGGTGCCGCCGTCGGTGGTCGTGCGCACGGTCTATCCGGGCGCCAACCCCAAGGTCATTGCCGAGACCGTTGCTACCCCGCTCGAAGAGGCGATCAACGGCGTCGAAGGCATGATGTACCTGAAGTCGGTTGCCGGCTCGGACGGCGTGCTGCAGATGACCGTCACCTTCCGCCCGGGCACCGACCCGGACGCGGCGGCGGTGAAGGTGCAGAACCGCGTGGCGCAGGCACAGGCACGCCTGCCCGAGGACGTGCGCCGGCAGGGCGTGACCACGCAGAAGCAGTCGCCCACCTTCCTGATGGTGGTGCACCTGACCTCGCCGCAAGGCAAGTACGACACTCTGTACCTGCGCAACTACGCGCGCCTGCACGTCAAGGATGCGCTGGCGCGTATTCCGGGCGTGGGTGACGCGCAGATCTTCGGTGGCGGCGACTACGCCATGCGTGCCTGGCTGGACCCGGACAAGGTGGCTTCGCGCGGCCTGACCGCCAGCGACGTGGTGCGCGCCATGCGCGAGCAGAACGTGCAGGTGTCGGCCGGCCAGCTCGGCGCCGAACCGCTGCCGGACAGCAAGTTCCTGACCCTCATCAATGCCCAGGGCCGGCTGAAGACCGAAAAGGAATTCGGCGACATCGTGCTCAAGAGCGGCACGGATGGCGAGATCGTGCGCCTGTCCGACGTGGCCCGCCTGGAACTGGGCGCGGGCGACTACACCCTGCGCTCGCAGCTGGACGGCAAGAACGCGGTGGGTATCGGCATCTTCCAGTCGCCGGGTGCCAACGCGCTGGAAATCCGCGACCAGGTCATCTCGACGATGGACGAGATGCAGAAGACCATGCCGGCCGATGTGAAGTACGAAGCGGTGTATGACACCACCATCTTCGTGCGCGACTCGATCAAGGCCGTGGTCTCCACGCTGCTGGAAGCGATCGCCCTGGTGGTGCTGGTGGTGATCCTGTTCCTGCAGACCTGGCGTGCGTCGATCATTCCGTTGATCGCGGTGCCGGTGTCGGTGGTGGGTACCTTTGCCGCGCTGTACCTGCTGGGTTTCTCGATCAACACGCTGAGCCTGTTCGGCCTGGTGCTGGCGATCGGCATCGTGGTCGACGATGCGATCGTGGTGGTGGAGAACGTCGAGCGCAACATCGAGGAAGGCCTGTCGCCCACTGCGGCGGCACACCAGGCCATGCGCGAAGTGTCCGGCCCGATCGTGGCGATCGCGCTGGTGCTGTGCGCCGTGTTCGTGCCGATGGCGTTCCTGTCCGGTGTCACCGGCCAGTTCTACAAGCAGTTCGCCGTCACCATCGCCATCTCCACGGTGATCTCGGCGATCAACTCGCTGACCCTGTCGCCGGCCCTGGCCGCGCGCCTGCTGAAGGCCCATGGTGCGCCGAAGGACGGCCCGAGCCGCCTGATCGACCGCCTGTTCGGCTGGGTGTTCCGTCCGTTCAACCGCTTCTTCAAGTCCAGCTCGGAGAAGTACGAACGTGGCGTGGCCCGCATCCTCGGCCGTCGTGGTGCGGTGTT
Organism: Stenotrophomonas sp. CASM101; assembly: GCF_049384845.1. Lineage (NCBI taxonomy): Bacteria > Pseudomonadati > Pseudomonadota > Gammaproteobacteria > Lysobacterales > Lysobacteraceae > Stenotrophomonas > Stenotrophomonas sp. CASM101. Next base: position 20,692 of record NZ_JBMRFR010000025.1, read on the forward strand.
CGTGGTCTACGCGATCCTGCTGGTCGGTACCGGCGTGATCTTCAAGCTGGTGCCGCCGGGCTTCATCCCGACCCAGGACAAGCTGTACCTGATTGCCGGCGTGAAGCTGCCGGAAGGTTCGTCGATCGCACGCACCGATGAAATGCTGCGCAAGGTGGCCAAGATCGCCCAGGAAACCGATGGCGTGGCCCACACCATCTCGTTCCCGGGTTTGAATGCACTGCAGTTCACCAACACGCCCAACACCGGTGTGGCGTTCATTCCGCTCAAGCCGTTCGCCGAGCGCCATGGCCGCACTGCCGCGCAGATCAACGCCGAGATCAACCAGAAGATTGCCGGCCTGCAGGAAGGCTTCGCGTTCGCGATGATGCCACCGCCGATCCTCGGCCTGGGCAATGGCAACGGCTACCAGATGTTCATCGAGGACCGTGGCAACCTGGGTTACGGCGCACTGCAGAATGCCGTGCAGGCGATGCAGGGCACCGTTGCGCAGACCCCGGGCATGGCCTTCCCGATTTCCAGCTACCAGGCCAATGTGCCGCAGCTGGATGCCGAGGTGGACCGCGTCAAGGCCAAGGCACAGGGCGTGCAGCTCACTGAGTTGTTCGACACGTTGCAGACCTACCTGGGTTCGGCCTACGTCAACGACTTCAACCAGTTCGGCCGCACCTGGCAGGTGATCGCCCAGGCCGATGGTCCGTACCGCGAGACGGTCGAGGACATCGGCAAGCTGCGTACCCGCAACGACCGCGGCGAGATGGTGCCGATCGGTTCGATGGTCACCATCAAGCAGACCTTCGGCCCGGACCCGGTGCTGCGCTTCAATGGCTACCCGGCAGCGGACCTGGCCGGCGAGGCCGACCCGCGCCTGCTGTCCTCGGCCGAGGCGATGACCAAGCTGACCGAGATCGCCGGCAAGGTACTGCCGGTCGGCATGACCACCGAATGGACCGACCTGAGCTACCAGCAGGCAACCCAGGGCAAGGCCGCCTTCATCGTGTTCCCGGTGGCGATCATGCTGGCCTTCCTGGTGCTGGCCGCGCTGTACGAGAGCTGGTCGCTGCCGCTGGCGGTGATCCTGATCGTGCCCATGACCCTGCTGTCGGCGCTGTTCGGCGTGTGGCTGACCGGTGGTGACAACAACGTGTTCGTGCAGGTCGGCCTGGTGGTGCTGATGGGCCTGGCGTGCAAGAACGCAATCCTGATCGTCGAATTCGCCAGAGAGCTGGAGATGGGCGGCAAGGGCATCGTTGAAGCCGCGCTGGAAGCCTGCCGCCTGCGTCTGCGCCCGATCGTGATGACCTCCATCGCCTTCATCGCCGGCACCGTGCCGCTGGTGCTGTCGCACGGCGCAGGCGCCGAGGTGCGCTCGGTAACCGGTATCACCGTGTTCGCCGGCATGCTGGGCGTGACCCTGTTCGGCCTGTTCCTCACCCCGGTGTTCTACGTGGCACTGCGCAAGCTGGTTACCCGCAACGGTGGCGGCCAGCTGGTGCAGCATGGCGAACCGACCATCCATCACTGACATGGAACCCCGCCGCCGCCGGCTACCGGCCGGCGGCGGCTTTTCCCTCACGAGGCATGAATCCATGAACACCCATCAGAACAAGATCGCGCTGGTCACTGGCGCTACCCGTGGCATCGGCCTGGAAACCGTGCGCCAGCTGGCCCAGGCGGGCGTGCACACGCTGCTGGCCGGTCGCAAGCGCGAAACGGCGGTGGAGCTGGCCCTGAAGCTGCAGGCCGAGGGCCTGCCGGTGGAAGCCCTGCAGCTGGACGTGACCGACGCGGCCAGCATCGCCGAGGCAGTCGAGCAGGTGCGCCAGCGCCATGGCCGCCTCGACATCCTGGTCAACAATGCCGGCATCATGATCGAGAATCCCGCGCAGGCGCCGTCGGAGCAATCGCTCGAGACCTGGAAGCGCACCTTCGACACCAACGTCTATGCGCTGGTGGCAGTCACCCAGGCCTTCCTGCCGCTGATCAGGCAGGCCAAGTCCGGGCGCATCGTCAATGTGTCCAGCATGCTCGGTTCGCAGACCCTGCATGCCGACCCGACCTCGGGCATCTACGATTTCAAGATCCCGGCCTATAACGCGTCCAAGGCCGCAGTGAACAGCTGGACCCTGAGCCTGGCCTATGAGCTGCGCAACACGCCGATCAAGGTCAACACCGTGCATCCGGGTTACGTAAAGACCGACATGAACGGCGGCAATGGCGAGATCGAAATCAGCGAAGGCGCGCGTTCCAGCGTGGAAATGGCGCTGATCGGTGAGTCCGGTGCCAGCGGCAGCTTCACCTACCTGGGCGAGGTGCTGCCATGGTGATCCGCGCGTTGGCGATGGCCGTCTCCAGCCTGGTGCTGGCAGGCTGTGTCAGCGTCGGCCCGAACTACAAGGCCCCGGTACAGGAGCCGGTGGTGCTGAAGAGCGCGCAGCAGCCGGTCTTCAGTTCCGTCTCGCCGGTGGCCAGCTGGTGGGCGCAGTTCGACGATCCGGTGCTGGAAGAGCTGGTGCACGGAGCACTGTCGGACAACCTGGACCTGCGCGTGGCCGTGGCCCGCGTCAGCCAGGCCCGTGCTGTGTTCGTCGAAAGCCGTTTCGACCAGGCCCCGCACATCACCGCAGGCGGCAGTTACGACCGCCGCAAGCAACCCGATCCGCAGCTGGGTGGGCAGCGGGTGTTCAGTGAAAGCTACCAGCTCGGCTTCGACGCCGGCTGGGAGCTGGATCTGTTCGGCCGCAAGCGCCGTGCTGCAGAAGCCGCGCGCGCCGACCTGGACGCCGAGCAGGCCAACCTGGCCGACGCGCAGGTGCTGGTTGCCGCTGAAGTGGCGCGCAACTACTTCGAACTGCGTGGCACCCAGAAGCGCATCGCAGTGGCCCAGCACACGTTGGAGAACCTGCGCGATACGCAGAAGCTGACCGAAGCACGCTGGGAACTTGGGGCCGGCAGCGAACTGGACGTGCAGAGCAGCCGCGCCCGCCTGAAGGCGATCGAGGCCGATATCCCGCTGCTGGAAGTAGCCGAGACGCAGTCGCGCAACCGGCTGGCCGTGCTGCTGGGCCAGCGCCCGGAAGTGCTGACGGCGATGCTGGCACCACATGATGTGCCGGCATTCGCCAAGGCACTGCCGCTGGGCGATACCCGCGAGCTGCTGCGCCAACGCGCCGACGTGCGCGTGGCCGAGCGTCGCCTGGCCGCTGCTACCGCACGCGTGGGCGTGGCTACTGCGGACCTGTTCCCGTGGCTGTCGCTGTCCGGTTTCGTCGGCTTCCTCGGCGGCGATGCAAGTGGCCTGGTCAATGGCAACAACAAGGCCTGGTCGCTGACCCCGTCGCTGAGCTGGGCAGCATTCGACTTCGGCACCGTGCGTGCACGCCTGCGTGCCAGCAAGGCCGAGGCCGAAGGCGTGGCAGCACAGTATGAGCAGGCCGTGCTGCTGGCACTGGAAGACACCGAAAACGCGCTGACCCGCTATTCCAAGCAGCAGGCACGGTTGGCAATCGTGGTAGAGCAGGCGCAGGCGGCTCGGCGTGCCGAATCGCTGGCGCAGATCCGCTATCGCGAGGGATCGGAGGACTTCCTGACCCTGCTGGACGCGCAGCGGACCCAGCTGGCAGCCGATGATGCGCTGGCGGCGGCCGAGGCCGACGTCAACGTCAGCGTGGTGGGTGTGTACAAGGCGCTGGGTGGTTGGGGTCAATCACCGCAGCCGCCAAGCGTGGCGCAGGCGCAGTAACCGCAGGGGACGGAAGCAGGGACTTCCGTCCCCTTGTTCTTTCAGGGCCAGTGGTTGGCCGGTACCTCACGCTCGCGCATGCGCACGATGCAGAAGCGATGGCCGGTTGGTGCTTCCATCACCCACCAGCGCTTGACGAAGCCTATCCGTCGCGCGCCGAGCTTCTCCAGGCGGTCGGCTTCGGCATCGATGTCGTCGCTCTCGATGTCCAGATGCACCCGTGACGGGTGATCGACGCGCTGGACTTCAACGTCCAGGCCCGCCGGAGCACCGAGCAGGTCGGCGTACTCGGCGGCGTCTTCGGCACGGGCGGGCTGCGCCTGCAGGCCAAGCGCGGCGGCCCAGAAGCGGGCGCCTTCGTCGGCGGGAATGCCCTCGCAATCGATGATGAAACCGGCCAGGCGACTCTGGTGTGCCATGCCTTTCTCCACAGTTCGGGAACAGGGGCAGGGTAGCGCGGCTCTGCTGTGGACGTTGTCACAGTCGTGACGTTTCTGACTCTGCCGGAAGCCGTGTCCGCCGTGTAACTAGTGGGGCAGATTCCAGGGAGTACACACGATGAGCGATGACAGGCGGGATACCCAGCGCATGCTGTTTGGCGACCCGGGGCCACCCGGTGCGGGCCTTTCGGTGGCGGTCGTTGTGCTGCTGGTGCTGGCGACGATGGCCGCTGCGATCGGTTTCCTGCGACTGCCCGATCCGATGCTGGGGCTCGGGCTGATCGGGGTTGCCGTGTTCCTTGCCGTCGGCGCCCGCATCTGCCAGGCGCGCAACCAGCACCAGGCGTTGTACCGGCTGTTGTCGCGGCAGCCGCCGCCGTAGCCACGGCTGCCGCGGGAATTCAGGGCTTCGGCCAGTCCAGCTCGACCACCAGCGGGAAATGATCCGACGGCAGCACGCCGTCGATGCGACGATCATCGGTAAGGAAGCTGCGCGCACGGAAGCCACGCACCAGCACCCAGTCCAGCTGCACGGTGGCCTTGCCGGTGAAGTCGTGGAAGGTCGGGCGCGGACCCTGCGGTGTTTTCACCTGGGCACGGGTGTCCTGCAGCAGGCGGGTGAACGCCCTGTAGGTGTCACCGCCGGGCTCGCTGTTGAAGTCACCGGTCAACACCACCGGCAGGTCGTCCGGCATGGCCTGCAGGCGCTTGCCGATGAGCTCGGCACCCTTCACCCGGCGCGGTTCGTCCTCGTCGCGGTAGGGCAGGTGGGTATTGAGGAAGTAGAAACGACGGCCATCGTCCAGGCGCCGGAACAGGGCCCAGGTGACCATACGCGGGTACAGGTTGCCCCAGCTGATGCTGCCAGGGACGTCCGGCGTATCCGAAAGCCAGAAGTTGCCGGATTCCTCGATGGCCAGCACCTTGCTGTCGTAGAACACGCCCATGTGCTCATCGCCGCTGCCACCGCGGCGGCCTTCACCGAACCAGCGGTAGCCGGGCAGGTGCCCTGACAGGTAGTCGGCCTGTTCCTTCACGAGCTCCTGGGTGCCGATCACCGCCGGATGCGCGTCGAGGATCACCTTGACCATGGCATCGCGACGGTCGGGCCAGCGCTTGCCCGGTTCGGTGTCAGCCGGGGTACGGACGTTGAATGACATCACCTTCAACGGCGCCGGCGTGACGGCCCAGGCAACGGCAGGCAGAGCAAGCGCCAGCAGCGCACTCAGCGCCGGGCGACGGAAACGCGACAACATCGTGGAATCCCTCCATTCCATGAAAACGGTTTCATGGAGCATGCCATGGAAGGCGGGGGCAGTGGTATGCCGGGACGGGCGACTTGGAGACGCCGGGCGGGCGCTGGACGCTCCGCCCGGCAGATGCCCCTTGCCCGATCAGGGGTCGTAGATCATCCCGTTCTCGTCGCGGTTGTAGTGGTCGCTGGCCACGCGGGTGCCGTCGTCATGGACCACGTACAGCGTGCAACGCTGGTGGAACACGTTGCCGCTGATGCGGAAGGGCACGCACTCCTCCTGCAGGCCGACCTCTTCGGCTGCATTCGCCGGCGGCGAGGGCACCAGGGCCGCAAGTGCAACTACTGCAGCGAAAGAAAAAGCGGTCATTCGATTGTGCAGCGTCATTGATCACACTCCTTGTAGCCGTAGTCGGTGTCCGATGCAGATCAGTCTGCCGGGAGGTACCACTGACCGTTCTCGTCTATCCAGTACACCGACGTGAAAACGGTGCCGTCTGCCAGAGTGCGGGTGACGGTGCAGCGCTGATGCACGAGGTTGGGCCCAAGTCTTACGGGCACGCAATCGGTCGTCGATCCGGGGGACCCGGCCGCATGGCCAGTCGCCGGTATCCCACTACCCAATGCCAACATCAATGCGGCCATCGCGGCCAGTTGCAGTTTCATAATCATCATCCTTGCTTTCTGCAATCGCGCACATGCGCATGGCGTGTGTAACACGCGAACCAGAGCTCCGGAAGTGCCTCGCCGCGATCAGTCTTCGATCTCGCCGCGACGGCTGGCGGCACGCACTGCCTGCGCGGTGGTCGCCACACCCAGCCGTTGCCGCGCGTGGCGCAGGTGGTTCTCCACCGTGCGCGTGGAAAGCCCAAGCGTGGCCGCGATCTCAGCTTGCCGGCGCCCGGCGGCAACCCAGCGCAGCACTTCGCGCTCGCGGTTGCTCAGTGCGCTTCCCGAACGCTCGGCAGGCGATTCGGCCAGACGGCGCGCGGCCCGGAATGCTGCGGTTGCAGCAGCTTCCAGCCGCAGGCGCGCGTTGGCCGACGCGTCGATTGACGTACCGGCAACGCTGACCGCGCCTTCCAGGCCGGTGATGCCGAACACCGGCACCTGCAGCCCATGCAGGCCTTCGCCGCGAGGCTGCTTCACCACCTGGTAGCGCTCGCCGCGAACGCCCAGGCGCTTGCTCCAGAAGAACGGCGCGTTGCTGTCCAGCACGTGGCGATTGACGGGGCAGGCGTGGAGGTAGCGCGCAAGGTCGGTATCGCTGCCATCGCCGAACCAGTCGCCCTCGATCCAGTACACGCGTTGCGTACCCCGCTCCAGCCCGGTGCCGGTGGCAAACACCAGCACGCGGTCGAAGCCGAGCGGTGCCGCGATGCCTCGCAGGACTGCACCCACCGCGCTCAGCGAACTGGCGCGTTCCAGCTCCAGCAGCGCCTGCACCAGCTCGGTCATCCGGCTCAGCGCCCGGCCAGGGCGTCGAGCAGGGCGCGTGCAGCCAGTTTGCCCAGCGCATTGCCAGCCAACGGGCTGTCGCCGGTCAGCAGCAGGCGGTCCTGCAGCACGCTGCCATCGATGCCGTCATTGACGATCTGCACGCCCCGCTGTGCCAGGCGCTCACCGAAGAACCACGGCAACTGTCCAGGCATGTAGCCGATCTCCGGCGTCTGCCGGTCCATCGCATCGGGGAAGGCGCAGATGCGGTAGCCGCGGAACAGCGAACCGCCATCGGCCTCGTCCACGCCCGCAGCCAGCAGTGCGGCCGGACCGTGGCAAAGGGTGATGATGTGGCGTTGCTGGGACATCGCCCAATGCAGGACGGACTTCACCGCGCGGCTCTGCGGCAGTCCTATCAGGGCGCCATGGCCACCGGGGATGAACACTGCAGCATAGTCCGAATCCGCATCGAGCCCGGCAACCACCTCGTCCAGTGGCAGCGGCTGGCGGAAGCACGAGGCATAACGCTCGTACAGCCCGCCGATTTCCTTGTCCTCGTTTGGAAATGCCCACCACTCGAACTTGGCGGGGTTGCCCGACAGCGTGGCTACATCGATGCCGAAGCCGGCCTTGTCGAGGTGGTACATCGGCAGCAGGGTCTCCACCGGATGGTTGCCGGTGGAGAACAGGTGGCCATTGGCAGTTGGCAGATAGCGTTCGTCGGCAGCGATCATCAGCACCTTCCAGCGGCCATCGCGGCGCGCATCCGGGTAGTCGGCACCGGAAAGGTTGCTCTTGGGCGATGTGAACTGTGACAGCGAGTAGGGCGACGGGAAGAAGGCATCGCGCTCGGCCGGGTCGGGGCTGGGCTGGCGGCTGGGCTCTTGCGTGTTCATGCAGATCTCCTGCGGGAAATGTGAGGCCAGCATAGGAGGGTGGGTGCGCACGCGCGATGAGGGATTTCCCTCAGCTGCCCACGGCTAATTGGCCTGGTTTCCGTGTTGCTGCATGTCCTCATGCAGGATCCGCCGCAGTTCGACGATGGCCGGCGTGGCTTCCTGCACGCTGTGCCCGGAGACGATCACCTTCTCCGAGTCCGCATGCGGCAGGTGCGAGCTCCAGTAGGGCACCAGCCCGTCGCTGGTCTTTCCCAGCGGACCATCGGCCTTTGCCCGCGCGATGATCGAGTGGTAGTGCACCTTCGGCGACATCGGCAGGTCTGCCACGGCGCGGACGAAGGGATCGTCCTTGTCCAGATTCTGGATGCTGTTCATCTGGTAGCCGTGCTTGCCGTCGGTGCGGTCGATCTGGCCGTCGTTGGCGATGGTGGCAACGTCTTCCAGCACGGTCAGCGGCAACCGCACCAGGCGACCGATCCAGCGGCCCAGGCGGGTGCCCGCCACATCGGTGCCGCGGTGTGGCGTGGCGATGAACACCACCCGCGACACTGCCGGTTCCGGCAGGAAGGTCAGCACCGGTGCGCCCTTGGTGCGCAGCAGTTCACGCTGTGCCGGCGTCATCTGCGCGGTTGCCAGCAGGGTATCGACCAGATGATCGCCGGAAGAGGAAACCATCAACCGCGCGATCACCCCACCCATGCTGTGCCCGACCAGGACCATGTCATGCGAAGCCTGCGCCTTGCCGCTGGGGTCGAAATGCTTGAACACCTCATCCAGCGTGTGGCGCATCGCATCGTGGCTCATCGCGATGGGCATGTTGGTGGGGTAGTAGAACTGCCAGACCTGGAAGTCCTGGCGGATCTCGTCGTCGCGCAGCAGTTCGTTGGCCACGTTGACCCAGGCTTCCGGACTGCTGGCCAGGCCATGGATCATCAGCAGTACGCGACGGTTGGGATCGTAGGGCTGCATCATGTACAGATGCGGCGTGTCGATGCCGCCCTTGCCCCCGAACAGCGAGCGCAGCGACTGCCGGCTGAAATTGGAACGGGCCAGCCACAACGCATAGCCGGCGGTGAAGTTGGCCGCCAATGGCACGTGCTGGCCGTGCAGGGTTACTTCCGAAACCTGGTAGGGATCGTGAATCTCCAGCTCCGGCTCGTCATCGTGCAGCACTTCCCACAGGTTCTTTCCCGAGAAGCGCAGCAGCACCGTCATCGATGGCGAAGGCATCTCGCTCCAGCTCTGCGTGGCGGAAGGGCTTGCCTGCACCGCTGCCGGCGTAGTGCTGGGCGTGGTTGCGGCCGGGTCATCCATCACGGCCACCAGTTCGGCACCGAAGCCATCGCGGCGGTGCACGCTGCGCAGCGTGCCGGTGAACGACAGCGAGGCGGCGGGTACCAGTTCGGTCGGTGTACGCTCGTCCAACGCCGATGCTTCCCCTGGAGGGGCCAGCACGAACGTCCAGCGGCCCAGCTGGAGATGGTTGGCATCGTTGTGCACGCGCCCGGTGGCGTAGGCGTCGTACAGCTGCACGGACGCCTCCTGCACGGCCAGGTTGTAATAGTCGCGCACCTGGGTCTGGCGGTCTTCGAAGCCGCGCTGGTTGGCGGTGCGCTCGGTGAAGAACAGGTAGGCGTAGGCCTGGCGCGCGACCTGCATCCATGCGTCCAGGCGCGGCTGGAAGTCGGCATCCAACTCGTTGATTGCGGTCTTGGCGCGACCCGAGGCGGAGTACTCGCGCTTCGGCGCCGGCAGGGTCATCGCATACTGCAGCCACAGCTCGGCCAGGCTGGAGCGCTTGTCCTCCTCGCGCACGACGATGCTGGCTTCCATCGCTTCGATGCAGGGCAGGCCGGGCTTGGCGCAGACACCTTCATCAAGGCCGGCCACGCGCAGCGTCTCCGTGGTCGCCGCACTGAGCTTGCCGGAGGTGAGGATGTCACCGCGCTTGAGCGCGATGTACTGGCCGGGCGTGACCGAGGCGACCTGCACCGAAGGCCCGAACTGCCGCAGCGTCGCGCAACCTCCCAGGCTGAGCAGCGCGGTGATGATGAGGGTCGTGCGGCCGATCAAGCCCAAGCCCGTGGTAGCCATGCGATCCTCCTGCGCGGAGGCGCCACTCTAGCGGTCGGTCTGTCAAAGCGGAATCCACTGGCCGGATTGGGCCTGGCCGATGCGTCCGCCGTGCGATCCGGGCATTCCCGTGTGACACTGTGGTGGAACGTGCTTGGTGATCGTGATGACCTGGCTGGAAACACGTGTTCCCCCGCCCGTGGTGATGCTGCTGTGTGCAGCTGTCGGCTATGCAGCGTGCAGGCTGTGGCCGGGTTCTGCCTTTCGGGCACCGGTGCCGGCGCTACTGGCGGGTCTGACGATGGCGCTCGGTGTGGTGCTCAACCTGCTGCCTAAGGTCTCCTTCCGGCGAGCAGGCACCACCGTCAATCCTCTGCGACCTTCGGCCTCGAGCGTGCTGGTTACCAGCGGGGTCTACCGCCGCACACGGAATCCGATGTATCTGGGCCAGGCGCTGGTTCTGCTGGGAGCCATGGTGTACCTGCAGCATCTGATCGCGCTGATCGTGGTCCCGCTGTTCCTGGCGTACATCACGCGGTTGCAGATCCTGCCGGAGGAGCGGGCACTGATGGCGCGCTTTCCCGAGGCGTACGCGCAGTACCGTCGTCGCGTGCCGCGCTGGCTGTAGCGTTGGCTACGCCATCAGCGGCTGATCTGGCATTTCACTGCGGCCGAATAGCCCTCGTAATCGTCGCCCGCGATCACGTGCAGGGTATGGCGCTTGTCGATGCGCTTCGCGTACGACGGTTCTTCGGTATTGGCGTGCTCGTTGACTTCGGTCACCGACCAGGCCTTGGCCAGGCGCTTGGCATCGACACCGTTCAAGTACACGAAGAGGCTCCTCTCGCCTTCGGCCACGTTCACATCGGCACTGGTGACCGTGCCGCCAAACAGCGCGACCGGCCTGTCCTCCGGTTCGAATGTACCGCCCGGCTTCTTGGCCAGGCCGGCTGCCTGCAGGGCATCGATGGCTTCGGCCTCGCTGAAGTTGGAGCCAGGTCTGCAGGACAGCAGGACTTCCAACGTTGCGGTGCCTGGCGGCGCGATGGTGGGTGTGGAGGCGTGCGTGGCTGGGGCTGCGGCCAGGGCGGTGAGGAGCAGGGACATCGCGAGGGGGGCTTTCATGGCAGATCCTTCTGGCGATCGCGGGGTGAGGGGCTGTTGGAGGTGTCATCCCGATTATGCGCCACACATCCTCCGCGACGTGCAGGCACAAAAAAGCCGGAACCCCGGTTGACGGGAGATCCGGCTTCTTGCGGCCTCGACAGGCCATACAGATGGTGGAGGTGGGCGGAATTGAACCGCCGTCCGAAGGCACTCCATCCCCAGCACTACATGCTTAGCTCACCGTTGGATCTCGTCCCCGAACAGCACGGTGCGCAAAGCGCATCCGGGAACCAGCCTGTTGTGTTCTAGTGCCGGGCTGACAGGCAGCCGCCCAGCGCGATTCCATGATAGTGACTCTACACCGCGAGCATGGACACAAGCGGTTTCGAGGCTTAGGCCTTAAGCGGCCAGAGCGTAGTTGTCGTCGTTGGCAACTAGAGTTTTGCAGCTGGATTTACGAGGAAAGCTACCCCCTCGGCATGCGCCAGGCGACTTCACAACCCCCGTCGAAACCAATGCACCCCCGGTTTCTACAGTGCTGCAATGTACAGGGCCAATGCCGTGTTGCCACGAGCGGGGCCTGCCCAACGCTGCCAATGCTACGCCAAAACAGCTGAACAGTCACCGTGGCAATCCACAACAAGTTGTAGAGCCTCCGTCATAGCGGATTGGTAACGTCATGGGCACGAATTTGCGACACACTGGCGACGACCATCCAAGCCAGGACAGACAGGGAGACTGTGGGTGACCGAGGCAAGCCAACAACGCAGCCTGCGACAGCTGGTTGGACCCGTCGGGGCCGACTACCAGCGGCGCGCGTTGCCGCCCGGCTGGGTCTGGGCGGTGCTGGCGGTGCTGCTGGCGGCCACCTGGCCGACCGAGCTGCCGGCGACGGCGGCAGCCGCGCTGGTCTCCAGTGCGGTGGTGGTGCACTGGCCGCAGCGTGGGCGCTTGCATTGGCTGGGCTGGCGGCTGCCGGGGCTGGCGGTGCTCGCCGCGCTGCTGTGGGGCCCGGATGTACTGTCACAGTGGTTCGAACATGGCCTGGCCCTGACCTTGATGTCGCTGGCCAGCCTCAGCATTGGCGTGCATGTGTGGCAGTCGCGGCAAGTTGCGCGACAGTTGCAGGCTTCCGCCGATGCGCTGGACGACGCCCAGTTGCTGGCCCTGCTGCCCGTCGACGCCGCGCGGCTGGCGCAGCAGTGGCGCGCCGGTGATGATCGCCACGCTCCGGAACTTTCGGTGGTGATGCACCTGGCGGTGATGCATGCGGCGCTGGCGCCGAGGATGCGCAGGCAGGGCGTTCTGGCCAGCTGAGCCGCATCGTGTTGTAGAGCCGAGCCTATGCTCGGCTGCTTCACGGCAGTCGAGCACAGCTCGGCTCTACAGAAAGCCAAAGCAGCCGAGCGTGGCTCGGCTCTACAGAAAGCCAAAGCAGCCGAGCATGGCTCGGCTCTACAGGGTGCTGCGCAGCCGCCTTACGCGTCGCGGTTGCCGCGACGCATCACGCGTTGTTTCTCGATCGCCCAGTCGCGGTCCTTGGCGGCATCGCGCTTGTCGTGGTTCTGCTTGCCCTTGGCCAGTGCGATCTCAAGCTTGATCTTGTTCTTGCTCCAGTACATCGCGGTAGGCACGATCGTGTAGCCGTCGCGCTCGACCTTGCCGATCAGCTTGTCGATCTCGTTCCGGTGCAGCAGCAGCTTGCGCTCGCGGCGGTCCTCGGCGACCACGTGGGTGGAGGCCTGGATCAACGGGGTGATCTGTGCACCGATCAGGTAGATCTCGCCGCGCTTCACATAGGCGTAGGCGTCGATGATGTTGCCACGGCCTGCGCGGATCGACTTGACCTCCCAGCCCTGCAGGGCGAGGCCGGCCTCGAAGCGCTCTTCGATGTGATACTCGTGGCGGGCACGCTTGTTCAACGCGATGGTTTTGTTGGCCGTCGCGCTCTTTGCTTTATCCTTGCCGCTGTTCTTGCTCATTTCCGTATTGTCTCCGATTCGGGCCCGCCCGGTCGATTGCCGAAACGTCCTGTATTCATGCCTACTATCCGCCGCAGCGCCCTGGTCGAACATTCGGCTGCGCGCATGTTCGACCTGGTCAACGATGTCCAGGCCTATCCGCGCCGTTTCCGCTGGTGTTCGGCCGCCCAGATCCTGGAGCAGGGCGAGGACCGCCTGGTGGCACGCCTGGACCTGGGCCTGGGTTCGTTCAGCACCTGGTTCCAGACCGAAAACACGCTGCAGCGCCCACACAGCATCGATATGCAGCTGCGCGATGGACCGTTCAAGCAGCTGCACGGCCGCTGGGAATTCCATGCGCTGGCCGAGGACGCCTGCAAGGTCACCCTCACCCTGGAGTTCGAGCCCAGCTCGCGCCTGCTCGGTCCGGCGCTGGCGATCGGCTTCCAGGGCCTGGCCGATCGGATGGTCAACGATTTCGTCCGCGTCGCCGACGAGGACTGAGCGGTGATCGAGGTCGAAGTGGTACTGGCTTGGCCGCAGCAGGTGCTGTCGCGCCGACTGAAACTGGAGGAGGGTGCCACCGTGGCCGACGCCATTGCCGCTGCGGCGCTGGAAGGCAGTGCCGATTGTCCGGCCGCTGCCGTGCACGGCGTCCTGGCGCGTCCGCAGCAGGTGCTGCTGGATGGCGACCGCGTCGAGCTGTTGCGCCCGCTGCTGGCCGATCCCAAGGACAACCGCCGGCGTCGCGCGCTCGGCGGTTGATCCCGGCAACCCGTCCCTGCGGACGGGGCTGGGCGCTTAACGGCCCTTCTTCTTCTTGTCCTTGGGCAGGTTGCGGCCGAACTGGCGCACGGTCTGCTGGGCCAGGGCCTTGTCGTTGCCCGGGAAGTAATCGCCCTCCCAGCGGGTCACGGTGTCATTCTCGAAGAACACCACGAAGTTCTTCACTTCGGTACGGCCCAGGCGGTTCACGCGCTGGCTGGACGTGTAGTCCCAGCGCTGGGCGTGGAACGGGTCGGGAATGGACGGGGTGCCCAGCAGCGCGGTGACCTGCTGCTTGCTCTGCCCGACCTGCAGCTTGGCCACGGCATCTTCCCGGATCAGGTTGCCCTGATAGATGGGTTGCTTGTAGATGATGCCGCACCCGGTGGTGGACAGGGCGACGGCGGCGACCAACAGGAGATTGCGCATCGGGACTGGCGGTTGGGGAAATCAAACCGATGATACACTCCCGGCGTGCCACCGCGACCCAATCCGAGGCAGCTGGCGCTAAATCGCCAATGAACGGAGACCTATGGAAACCCACGACCTGCGTAAAGTCGGCCTGAAGGTGACCCATCCGCGGATGCGGATCCTGGCGCTGCTCGAGCAGCGCAATGCCCAGCACCACCAGCATCACATGACCGCCGAGGACATCTACCGCCAGCTGCTCGAGCATGGCGACGAGATCGGCCTGGCGACCGTCTACCGGGTGCTGACCCAGTTCGAGGCTGCCGGCCTCGTGCTCAAGCACAATTTCGAGGGCGGCCAGGCCGTTTACGAACTGGACCGTGGTGGCCACCACGACCACATGGTCGACGTGGACAGCGGCAAGATCATCGAGTTCGAGAGCCATGAGATCGAGGAGTTGCAGCGCAAGATCGCGGCCGACCATGGCTACGAGCTGGAAGAGCACTCGCTGGTGCTGTACGTGCGCAAGAAGCGGAAGTAGGCCGTTCAGGCCCGCTGGATGCGACGAAACCCCGGGCCTGCCCGGGGTTTTTCGTTGCTTACGGTAGATTCCCGCCACGCCTGGATGATCCCATCAGGAGGTCCAGGTCCACCGCCTCGGCCATCGCCCGGTTCCCTGCATCACCCGGATGCAGGTGATCGCCGGAGTCGTAGGCGGCGGCCATCCGTAACGGCTCGGCCGGGTCGCGCAGCGCCGCGTCCAGGTCGATCACCGCGTCGAACGGGCTGTCCGTACGCAGCCAGGCATTGAGTTGCCGCCGCAGGGCGTCCTTGTCCGGGTGGTAGTAGTCGTCCAGCGGCGTGCCGGGCAGGGCACCAGCGAACGGTGGCAGGGTGGCGCCGATTATCCGCACACCACGCCTGCGGGCCTGTTCTGCCAGGGTGCGATAGCCCGCCTGCAGTTCGGCCAGCGTTGGCCTGGCCTGGCCCCGGGCGAACGCCGTGCCGGGCCAGCTGATGTCGTTGATGCCGATCAGCACGATGACGCTCGCCACGCCGGGTTGATCCAGTGCATCGCGCTGGAAACGGGCCAGGGCGGACTCACCCATGCTGTCGCTCAGCAGCCGATTGCCGGAAATGCCCGCATTGACCACCGCCACCCCGCGCGGGGCGAGGCGCCCGGCCAGATGGTCGGTCCAGCGCTGGTCCTGGTCGAGGCTGGCCGTGGCGCCATCGGTGATCGAGTCGCCGATCACCACCACGCTGCGCGCGCTGGCGTTGGCCTCGACCTCGATACCGGCCAGGAGCAGGCGCGCGGTGGTGCTGCTGGCAGCGCGCAGCGCCTGGGCCCGGCTCTGGTCGCCAGCGGCGATCCAGTTGGTCTGGCGACCGTCCCAATGGAACGTCTGGACCGCCGCCGGCCCCGGCACGAAGACACTGACCTGCAGCGCCTGCCGGTCATCCGTGGCAAGCGCCAGCGGATCGCTCAGCCGTTCCTGGCCGGGGCCGATCACCACGCTGGGCTGGCCGTCGAAGCTGAGCGGGTGAGGCGCGCCGCCCATGCGTGCGGAGATGCTGGCCGCTCCGATCCGCAACGGCTGGGTACCGTAGGCATTGCTCAGCCGCACCCGCAGCCGCGCCCCGCCCAGGCTGATGCGCGCGGTCTGGCGGAAAGTCTTGTCATGCAGCGCGGCCGGAACCAGGGTTGGGAAGAGGAAATCCGCGCCCCAGACCGGTTGCGGGCTGGCCTGCCAGCTGGCGACCCAGTGCGGGGCCGTGGCCGCGCTGGCAGCGCCGGACAGGGCAATCAATGCGGCGGCGGTGAACTGGCTCAAGCGGTTCATCGGGCAATCCCGGGAAGGAGGAATCGCCATGGTGATTCTCCGGCCATCTGTGAACTAGACTGCGCATGGATAATCATCTGTGAACTGGATTCATCGTCATGGCGCGACCCGACATCAACCGATCCGGCGAGCTGGAAGTGTTCGTGCGGGTCATCGAGACCGGCGGCTTCTCCGCCGCCGCGCGCACGCTCGACATGACGCCGTCTGCGGTGAGCAAGCTCGTGGCACGATTGGAGCAGCGGCTGGGCACGCGACTGCTGCAGCGATCCACCCGCCAGCTGCAGCTGACCCCGGAAGGCTGCGCGTTCTACGAGCGGGGCCTGCGGGTGCTGGCCGATCTGGAAGAAGCAGAGCGCTGCGCCAGTGCCCATGCCGAACCGCGTGGACGCCTGCGGGTCAACTCCAACGTGCCGTTCGGCCAGCATTTCCTGTTGCCGCTGCTGCCGGCATTCCTGGCGCGCAACCCGCAGGTGGGGGTGGACCTGACCCTCAATGATGAAGTGATCGACCTTCTGGAGCAGCGCACCGACGTTGCGGTAAGGGCTGGTCCGCTGAAGAGCTCTAGCCTGGTGGCGCGACGGCTGGGCGCGACGCGGATGATGATCGTGGCCGCGCCGGCGTACCTGCAGCGGCACGGGATGCCGCGCAACGCCGTCGAACTGCAGTCGCACAACCGGCTGGACATCGGCCACGCGCGTGCGATGCAGGGCTGGCCGCTGCTGCAGGAGGGGCGAGAGCGGATGGTGCTGCCCAGCGGCAACGCCCGTGCCAGCAACGGCGATGCACTGCGCCAGCTGGTGCTGGGTGGTCTGGGCATGGCCCGCCTGGCCGCGTTCCAGGTGCAGGACGACGTCGCCGCCGGGCGCCTGCTGCCGGTGCTGGAAGAGGCCAATCCGGGTGACCTGGAAGAAGTGCACGCCGTGTTCCTGGGGCAGGGCGGTTACCTGCCGCTGCGGGTGCGCGCGTTCCTCGATTTCCTGGTGGAACAGGTCGATCTGACGCAGCCACGGGGGTAGGGCCGGCCGCTGGCCGGCAACCTCACGATCTTCGCCCACCCGTGTTGGGT
>NZ_JBMRFR010000026.1:0-35756 GCF_049384845.1 Stenotrophomonas sp. CASM101
AGGCCCCGGTTGGGCGGGCCGCGCGCCGGCACGTGGTACGTACGGGCAGCGGGGGGTTGCGGGCCTGGGGCCGGCACTACCCTGCCAAACGGCCCCGCACGCGTGGCCGTCTGCGTTTACTGGATGGTGATGACCTTCACCTCGGTCTTCGTGCAGGCCTGGTCCAGGCACTGGCCGCTCAACCACACCTGGCCGCTGCCGATCATCACGCCCTGCTGGTTGACGAACACCTTGCCGAAGTCCTGCCCGGACACTGCCTTGACCACCTCCGGCGTGATGATCTTCTCGTAGTTGCGCTGGAACTCTCCGGGGCCGGAGATCTTCTTTCCGCCGCTGATGTTCAACGGGAATCGCACTTCCTCGACCACCGCAGCGCGATCCCCGCCGACCACGGCGGTCTTGAACGCATTGAAGACCTTCTCGAACTGCGCGGCATCGCCAAGCAGCGACTCGATGCGCGCACGCGCATCCTCGGCGGGCGCCTCGGCTGCCGGTGCGTGCGGTGCTAAGTCGGCGGGGCCAGCAGCCGGCGCTGTCGGTTCAGCGGCAGGCGTCGCTGCCGCGCTGGCCTCCATCGGCGGCGGCGCACCCGCCGCAGGCTCGGCCGGCGGTGCCGCCGGCTGCGAACAGGCGGCCAGCATCAGGGCGGGAATCAGGTAGGCCATCCGGCGCATGCGCGCACTCCATCGAAACAGGAGGCCCGATGGTAGCGCCGCCACAGTGACGGCAACAAAAAGGGGACGGAGGGGATTAAGTCGTTTGTGCCACTAACGACTTAATCCCCTCCGTCCCCTTTTTCTTCAATCAGGCCTTCAGCAGTTCGAACTGCACCGCTTCGCCAGCCGCCGAGGACGCGCACACCCACAGGTCGAACAGGCCCGGCTCGGCACGCAGCACGCCGTCGCGGCCGGTAAACGCCAGCTGCTCGCGGGTCAGGGTGAACACCACGTCGGTCGACTCGCCCGGCTGCAGTGCCACCTTGCGGAAGTCCTTCAGTTCGCGCACCGGACGCACGCGGCTGGCCACACGGTCGTGGATGTACAGCTGCACGACTTCTTCGCCAGCAACGCTGCCGGTGTTGGTCAGCGTGGTGGTGATGGTCAGGGTGTCGTCCCAGCCGAGCTGTGCAGTGCTCAGCTGCGGCACGCCGTAGGCGAAGGTGGTGTAGCCGATGCCATGGCCGAACGGGTACAGCGGTTCGTTCGGAATCTCGCGCCAGCGGGCCTTGAACTCCGACATCGTTGGCAGTTCCGGGCGACCGGTGCGCGGGTGGTTGTAGAAGTACGGCTGCTGGCCGGACACCTGCGGGAAGCTGACCGGCAGGCGGCCGGACGGGCTGTAGTCGCCGAACAGCACATCGGCCACGGCATGGCCGGTCTGCGTGCCCAGGTACCAGGTCACCGCCACAGCCTGTGCATTGCGCACCGCGCCCTGCAGCGCCAGCGCGCGGCCATTGCGCAGCAGCACCACCAGCGGCTTGCCGGTCATCGCCACGGCCTCGGCCAGCGCCTGCTGTGCCGGCGGCAGGGTGATCTCCACGCGCGACTGTGCTTCGCCGCTGTAGCGCTGCGGTTCGCCCAGCGCCAGCACCACCACATCGGCGCGCAGCGCGGCAGCCACCGCCGCTTCGGTACCGCCCGGAATGGCCGCTTCCAGTTCGCAGCCCGGCACGATTTCCAGCATCGCTTCGTCGCCGATGGCGGCACGCACGCCGGTCTCCAGGTCCACGTAACGCTGCTTGTCGCCGAACAGCGTCCAGCAGCCTTCGATGTTCTCGCGGTCCTGCACGAACGGGCCGATCAGCGCGATCTTCTGCCCGGTCTTCTGCAACGGCAGCACGTTGTCGCGGTTGTTCAGCAGCACGATCGAACGCCGCGCGGCGTCGCGCGACAGTTGGTCATGCGCGTCGAGGTACGAGGTATCGGCTTCGCGTGCCGGGTCAAGCGAACGGTACGGGTCGTCGAACAGGCCGATGGTTTCCTTCAGCCACAGGATGCGCCGCACGCCCTCATCCAGCACCGCCATCGGCACCTCGCCGCTCTCGACCAGGCCCGGCAGGTGCTCAGCATAGAAGCCGCTCTGCATGCTCAGGTCCAGGCCGGCGGTGAACGCCTTGGCGGTGGCATCGCGGTCGTCGGCGGCATAGCCGTGGGCGACCAGCTCCATGTCAGCGGTGTAGTCGGAGATCACCACGCCCGGGAACTTCCATTCGCCGCGCAGGATGTCGGTCAGCAGTTCAGCGTTGGCACTGGCCGGCACACCGTTGATGTCATTGAACGAGGACATCACGGTGATCGCGCCGGCGTCGAAGGCGGCCTTGAACGGTGGCAGGTGCACGTCGCGCAGGGTCTGCGGCGAGATGTCCACCATGTTGTATTCCATGCCGGCCATCACCGCGCCGTAGGCGGCGAAGTGCTTCGGCGTGGCCAGCAGCGAATCGGCGGCGCGCAGGTCGCTGCCCTGGAAGCCGCGCACGCGGGCGGCGGCGAACGCACAGCCCAGCACCACGTCCTCACCGGCCCCTTCGGCGCCACGGCCCCAGCGCTGGTCGCGGGCGATATCCACGGCCGGGGCGTAGGTCCAGTGCAGGCCAGCGGCCGTGGCCTCGATGGCGGTGGCGCGCGCGGTGCGCTCGGCCAGGTCCGGCTCGAAGCTGGCGGCCTCGCCCAGCGGAATCGGGAACACGGTGCGCATGCCGTGGATGACGTCGGCGGCCAGGATCACCGGGATGCCCAGGCGGCTCTCCTCGGTGGCGACCTGCTGGATGCGACGGCCCAGCTCGGCGCCCACGCCATTGAACAGCGAGCCGACCTTGCCCTCGCGCACCTGCTGCAGCACCTGGTCGGCATTGCGCACGTTGGCTTCCGGGTTCACGTCCGGGGCGAACGGGCGGACCATGTCCGCGAAGACACCCAGCTGGCCGACCTTTTCCTCGACGGTCATCTGGGCAATGAGGGATTCGATGCGTTCGGAGGCCACCGGCAGTCCTTGATGAAAACGTTTACAAGCCCGGCATTCTAGCGATCCCGAGCCATTTGGCGAGAGGTTTCTTCATTCAGTTTCAGCCACCAGCGGGGTCCGTATGGCTCCGCCGGGGCCACCGCAGCTTACTCCGAGCCGGCCAACTGGCGCTGCCCGGCCATCAACATGGCGTCGCTGGACGCCTGGAACACGCGCAGCCCGAAGGCTGGCAGGATCGCCAGCAGGTGGTCGAAGATGTCCGACTGCACGGCCTCGTACTCGCCCCAGGCGGTGCTGCGGGTGAAGCAGTACAGCTCCAGCGGCAGGCCCTCGGTGGTTGGCTGCAGCTGCCGCACCAGCAGGGTCATGTCGGTATGGATGCCCGGATGGCTGCGCAGGTAGCGCTCCACATACGCGCGGAACGTGCCCAGGTTGGTCACCCGGCGGCTGTTGACCTCGGCCATGCCCTGCTCGCGCAGGCGCCCGTTCCACTGCCCCAGTTCCTGTTCCTTGTCGCGCAGGTAGTCGCGCAGCAGCGCGAACTGGCCGAGGAAGGCCAGGTCGCCCTCGTCCAGGAAGCCGACGCTGTGCTGGTCCAGGTACAGCGCGCGCTTGATCCGGCGGCCACCAGCTTCCTGCATGCCGCGCCAGTTCTTGAACGACTCGGTCACCAGCTTCTTGGTCGGGATGGTGGTGATGGTCTTGTCGAAGTTCTGCACGGTGATGGTGTGCAGCGCGATGTCGATGACGTCGCCGTCGGCGTTCTGGCTGGGCATCTCGATCCAGTCGCCGATGCGCACCCGGCCATCGCCGCTGATCTGCACGCTGGCCACCAGCGACAGGATGGTGTCCTGGAAGATCAGCATCAGCACCGCCGTGGCCGCGCCCAGGCCGGTGACCAGATAGCGCAGGTCGACGCCCGCCAGGGTGGCAACGATCGACAGGCCGGCGATCACGAAGAGGACGATCTTGGCGACCTGCAGGTAGCCCTTGATCGGCTTGTTGCGTGCCTCGGGGCGGCGCTCGTACAAATCGTTGGCCGCATCCAGCGCATGCGAGATGGCCAGCACCACGGTCAGGATCGCCCACGCCTGGCAGGCGCCGATGATGAAGCTGACCAGGCCCGGCGGCAGGTCCGGCACGATGCGGATGCCTGAGGCGATCACCTGGCTGGGCACCACGTTGGACAGGCGCGAGATCACCCGCATCAGATGGCTGCCGCGGCCGGTGTCAGCGCCGGGGAGGCGGCTGAGCAGGCGCCGCAGGCCACGCAGCAGGATGCGCTTGGTCACCCAGTTGGCCAGGCCGGCCGCGATCAGCAGCGCCGAGATCATCAACGCCAGGTAGGCGCCGGGATAGGGTTCCAGTGTGTTCTGCAGCCGTTCCAGCCACTGTACCGCCACCACCGCATCCACCATCAGTTGTCTCCTGTCTGTTTCGTTGTTGCCAAGGTTGCTGGCCAGCGGCCGGCACTACCGGGGTTTCCCGCCGTCAGCCGGATTTACCGGGTCAGTCCCGCGAGCGTTCGATGATCACGCCCACCGCGCGCGCGCCGCGCACCGCGCCCGGTTTGCTCAGCTTCAGGCGCAGCCACTTCACGTCGAACTCGTCCAGCACGATCTGCGCGCAGCGCTCGGCCAGCGTCTCGACCAGGCCGAACTCCGACTCGCGCACGAACTGCTCCAGGCGCTTGCTCACCGCCTTGTAGTTCAGGGTATGGGCGATGTCGTCCGTGGCCGCGGGGCGACGGTTGTCGAAGCCCATTTCCAGATCGAACACCAGGTCCTGGCGGATCCGTCGTTCCCAATCGTAGATGCCGATCAGGGCGTCGATCGTCAGCCCCTCGATGAAAACCTTGTCCATTGCGCTTACCCGCCCGAATACAGGCGGCCATGGTAACGGCACGGCGGTGAGCCTGCCCGGAACGGGCGATGGATGGCCGGCACGGGGCGGGCCCGGAAAAGACAAAGGGCCCCGCTAGCGGGGCCCTTTGGTACTACCGTTTGTCCCCAGGGGGAGCTGGAATCCAGCCGCGAGTCCCGGTGGCGCAGGCACGCAGATTAGGCAAGGACCAGATCGCCGGTCAAGGCCAAATCCGACAGGACAGGTCAGGTATTCGTCCGAGGCAAAACGCAGAAAATCAGCCGCGCGGACAAGGACGTTCCCTGATGGTCGCCGCCGCCCACTCTCGCGAACATCGATCCCTCCTTCACCACCGCACATGACGATGGCTCCATACGATGTACTGCGGCGCGCGTTGTCAGCGGAGCGTCTGTCTACTTACGAGAGAATCGCATCGACCTGCGGCCCCGACGTCACAGCCGAATCCCTCTACCTCTGGAACATGCGGCTGTGCAGTGCACTGATGATGCCGGTCCATCTGTGCGAGGTGGTCACCCGCAACGCCGCGGCAATGGTTCTTGTTCGGCAGCACGGTCCACGTTGGCCCTGGAATGATGCCTTCAGACGCAGGCTGCCAACTTCGTCCAGTACTTCTCCACGCACGGCACTGGAACAACTTGCCAGTCGCGCAAGCGATACACCTGAAATCGTCGCCAACCTGCCTATGGTGTTCTGGCAGCAGCTATTCACATGTCGCTTCGATTCCACGCTGTGGATACCGGCACTCAGCGGAGTCCTGCGCCATGCGCCTTGCGCCCACCCCAGTGTCATCCGGAAAGCCATCCACGCGGATATTGGCCGCATCCGCCACCTGCGCAACCGCATCGCCCATCACGAGCCCATCCTCGAGCGCGACATCGGCGCCGACCTGGCCGCGATCGGGCGGCTGATCCATGCCCGCTGCCCACACACCCTGGGCTGGCTGCAGCGCCATGAGCGGGCGACAACCGTACTGGCGGCGTCGCCGTTGGCAGTGCATCGGTAATGCGTCCGCCGGGCATGGCCCGACGCTATCGGTTCACACCGCCGGCAGGGTCGCCATGTCCCAGCGCGGGGTCACATCCACCTTCGGCGGGCTGTGCTGGCCAGCCTGCAGCCGCAGCGCGCCAGCGAAGGCGATCATCGCGCCGTTGTCGGTGCACAGTGCAGGCCGCGGGAAGCAGGCGCGGCCGCCGAGGCGCTCGGCCATCTGCTGCAGGCGGGCGCGCAGGCGCTTGTTGGCACCTACACCGCCGGCAACCACGATCACGTTCGTCCCGGCCGCTTCCAGCGCGCGCTCGCACTTGATCGACAGGGTCTCGACCACCGCGTCCTCAAAGCCCCGGGCAATATCGGCGCGGGTCTGCTCGCTCTGGTCGCTGTCGCGCCAGGCCATCAGGACCTGGGTCTTCAGGCCGGAGAAGCTGAAATCCAGCCCCGGGCGGTCGGTCATCGGCCGCGCGAAGCGGTACGCGCCCGGCGTGCCCTGCTCGGCCAGCCTGGCCAGCTGCGGGCCGCCCGGGTACGGCAGGCCCATCAGCTTGGCGGTCTTGTCGAAGGCCTCGCCAGCCGCATCGTCCAGGGTTTCGCCCAGCAGCCGGTACTGGCCGATCGCATCCACCGCCACCAGCTGGGTATGGCCACCGGACACCAGCAGCGCAACGAACGGGGCCTGCGGCGGGTCGTCTTCCATCAGCGGTGCCAGCAGGTGCCCTTCCATATGGTGTACGCCGACGGCCGGGACCTCCAGCGCCCAAGCCAGTGATCGGGCCACGCCCGCACCCACCAGCAGCGCGCCGACCAGGCCGGGACCGGCCGTATAGGCGACCCCATCGATATCGCCTACACCCAGACCGGCGTCGGCCAGGGTCTGGCGCACCAGCGGCAGCAGCTTGCGGACGTGGTCGCGGCTGGCCAGCTCGGGCACCACGCCACCGTATTCGGCGTGCAGGGCGATCTGGCTGTAGACCGCATGGGCGCGCAGGGCTGCGCTGCCGGCCAGGTCGGTGTCATACACCGCCACGCCGGTCTCATCACAGGAAGATTCGATGCCAAGGACTCGCATGCCTGCTATTATGACGCCCCTGCCGTCCCCTCGGGGAGCGTGCAGATCTCACTGCTTTCGAACCGCCGGCCCGTATTCAGGGTTGGCCGCTTGCAGTTTGTCGATTCGCCGCTATAATGTGCGGCTCGCCGGGCGTGACCCGGTTCTACTGTGTCCCGGAGATTCCATGCCCAGCGTCAAAGTCCGCGAGAACGAGCCCTTCGAGTTTGCTCTTCGCCGCTTCAAGCGCACTTGCGAAAAGGCCGGTGTGCTGGCCGAAACCCGCAAGCGCGAGTTCTACGAAAAGCCGACCCAGGAGCGCAAGCGCAAGGCCGCCGCTGCTGTGAAGCGTCAGCTGCGCCGCTCGTCGCGCGACGTCACCAAGCGTCAGCGCCTGTACTGATCGGACGCATCTTCATCGCGGCGGGCCTGCCCGTTGCGATGGAGCCGAAGCCGGCACGCGCGAGCGTCGCCGGCTTTTTGCGTTTCCGGGTTCGGGCATCCGCCCCGCCCCACCTACCACCACGAGGTTCCTCATGAGCATGAAGCAGCAGCTCACCGAAGACATGAAGGCCGCCATGAAGGCGGGCGAGAAGCACAAGCTGGGCGTGATCCGCCTGATCAATGCCGCCATCAAGCAGCGCGAAGTGGACGAGCGCATCGAGCTGGACGACACCGCCGTGATCGCCGTGCTCGACAAGATGGTCAAGCAGCGCAAGGACTCGGTCAGCCAGTACGAAGCCGCCAACCGCGAAGACCTCGCCGAGATCGAGCGCGCCGAGATCGTGGTCATCGAAGCCTACCTGCCGGCCAAGATGGGCGAAGCCGAGATCGTGGCCGCCATCCAGGCCGCCATCGCCGAGACCGGCGCCTCCGGCCCGGCCGACATGGGCAAGCTGATGGGCGCCCTGAAGCCCAAGCTCGCTGGCCAGGCCGACATGGGCCTGGTGTCCAAGCTGGTCAAGCAGCAGCTGGCGTAATCCGGCAACGGGGTCGGATCCCTTTCGCAACGCGAAAGGGCTCTGACCCCATTGATGTACCCGTTTCACCGCACCTTCGTCGGTCGCCTGCTAAAACCGCACACATGGTTGAACCCGAGCTCAACGTTCCCGTGTCCCTGCACAAGTATCTCAAGCGCCTGCAGGACAGCTTTCCGATGGCGGTGGCCAAGCGCTTCATCGACGTCGACGTGCTGACCCAGGCAGCCTCCGTCTCGTTCTACGCCCTGCTGTCGATGGCACCGCTGCTGGTGCTGCTGCTGTGGTTGACCGCTTCGCTGTACCCGCCGGCACAGCAGGCGCTGGTCGACCAGATCAGCTCGGTGGCCGGCAGCAGTGCTGCGATCGTGGCCGAGACCGTCCTGAAGAACGCCGACAACCAGCCCGACGTCGGCTCGTTGGCAGGGCTGTGGAGCACGCTGCTGCTGTTCGTGGGCGCCACCGCCGTGTTCGCGCAGCTGCAGAACGCACTGAACCTCATCTTCCGCACCAGCGGCGAGCGCCTGGAGGGCCTCAAGGCCTGGCTGCGCAAGCGCGTGTTCTCGTTCGGCGTGGTGCTGGCCCTGGGCTTCCTGCTGATCCTGTCGATGACAGCCACCACGGTACTGCAGGTGGCCTTCGCGCAACTGCCCTCGATCCTCCCCGCGCTGGGTTACGTCACCAGCCTGCTGCTGTACGCGGTGGGGTTCGCCTTCATGTACCACTACCTGCCCGACCGCCGCGTGGCTTGGCGCCAGGCCTTCATCGGCGGTGCCATCACCTCGGCGTTGTTCGCACTGGGCCGCTACGGCATCGGCGTCTACATCGCCACCGTGGCCCCCGGCAGTGCCTACGGCTCGATGGGTGCGCTGGTGATCTCGCTGGTCTGGATCTACTACGCCACCGTCGTGTTCTTCGTTGGCGCCCTGATGACGGCGGTGATCGATGAGCGCCTGCGCGCGCGCCATCACCTGGCCGCAGCCGGCATCGATCCGGCAACCGCCAGCCAGGTGCCCGACAGGGGGTAAACTAGGCCGACCGCCCCCGGTTCCGTCGCGTGGTCCTGCACCGCGCCCTGCCCTGTTGCCCATGGCCCGTATCCCCGACGCTTTCATCGACGACCTGCTCGCCCGCACCGACATCGTCGAGGTGGTGGGCAGCCGCGTGCCGTTGAAGCGCCAGGGCAAGGAGTACGCCGCGCGCTGCCCGTTCCATGACGAGCGCTCGGCCTCGTTCACGGTCTCGCCCACCAAGCAGTTCTATCACTGTTTCGGCTGCGGCGCGCACGGCACCGCGATCAGCTTCCTGATGAACTACGACCGCCTCGAGTTCCTCGACGCGGTGGATGAGCTGGCCAAGCGTGCCGGCATGGAAGTACCGCGCAACGAAAACCCGGGCAGCCCCCAGCAGCAGGACGACAGCCGCGAGCTGTACTCGGCGCTGGACGCCGCTACCAAGTTCTTCCAGAAGAATCTGGAAGGCAGCGAGAAGGCACGCGCGTATCTGGAAAGCCGTGGCGTGGACGAAGCGAACCGCGCGCGCTTCCAGATCGGCTACGCACCGGATGGCTACAGCGGCCTGCGCGATGCGCTGGGCAAGGACGAGCGCCGCATGAAGCTGCTCGACCGCGCAGGCCTGTTCTCCAAGAATGATCGCGGCCACGTCTACGACAAGTTCCGCGACCGGGTGATGTTCCCGATCTTCGACCGTCGTGGCCGGGTGATCGCCTTCGGCGGGCGCGTGTTCGAGAAGGACGACGGCCCCAAGTACCTCAACTCGCCCGAAACCGCGCTCTTCCACAAGGGCCGCGAACTGTACGGCCTGTGGCAGGTGCGCCAGGCCAACCAGAAGATCGAGCGGTTGATCGTGGTCGAGGGCTACATGGACGTGGTCTCGCTGTTCCAGTTCGGGGTCACCCAGGCGGTGGCCACGCTGGGTACGGCGACCACGCCGGACCACGCCGAGCTGCTGTTCCGCAACGCACCGGACGTGTTCTTCTGCTTCGACGGCGACGCCGCCGGCCGCCGCGCCGGCTGGAAGGCGCTGGAGTCGGTGCTGCCGCGCATGAAGGATGGCCGCCAGGCCTTCTTCCTGTTCCTGCCCGATGGCGAAGACCCCGACACCATCGTGCGCAAGGAAGGCGCCGAGGCCTTCAACGAGCGCCTGAAGCAGGCCACGCCGCTGTCGCAGTTCTTCTTCGATGAACTGACCCGCGAGATCAACCTGGGCACGCTGGACGGCAGGGCGCGCCTGGCCGAACGCGCAAAGCCGATGCTGGCGCAGATTCCCGACGGTGCCTTCGGCGACCTGATGAAGCAGCAGCTGGCGCAGCTGACCGGGCTCGGCGGCAACGCCCCGTCTGTGCGCGCGCCGATGCCGCAACGCCAGCCACAGCGGGCGATCCAGCCGGTGGCCAGGCGCAGCCTGGTGCGAGGCGCGATCGCTGTGCTGCTGCAGCAGCCCTCACTGGCGCTGACCCTGGGCGGCCAGCACCACTTCCAGGGCCTTCGCCTGCCCGGTGTGGAACTGCTGCTGGAACTGCTGGGGCTGGTCGAACAGCGCCCGGACATCAGCACCGGCGCCCTGCTGGAACACTTCGACGGCCGCGAGGAACAGGCGTCGCTGCATACGCTGGCCGCTCAGACGCTGCCCGGCACCGAGGCCAGCTGGACCCAGGAACTGCACGATGCTGTGGCCCAGTTGGAGAAACAGCTGCTGGTGCAACGCCTGGAGGAGTTGTTGGCAAAGCAGCGCCAGCAGGGCCTGGATGATACTGACAAGTACGAACTGCGCGAGCTGCTGAAGGCGCGCGCCGGACTGCGCCTGTAGCGGCAGAACGTTTTCACGGAGAGGACCATGCTTCTGCGCCTGACCTGCTTGCTGTTGTTGTCGCTCTGCCCGCCACTGGCGGCCCTGGCCGCAGATGGCCCGCTCAGGGAAGTCCGCCCGGGCCTGTATGCCGGCGGCCAGCCCTCCGCCGCACAACTGCGCGAACTTGCCGCGCAGGGGGTGCGCACCGTGATCGACCTGCGCCAGCCCGGCGAGGACCGGGGTTTCGACGAAACCCGCCTCGCCGAATCATTGGGCCTGCGCTACGTGCGCATTCCGGTGGCCGGTGCCGACGGGCTCGATGCCGCCAACGTGCGCGCCGTACACCAGGCCCTGCGGCAGAGCCAGGGGCCTGTGCTGCTGCACTGTGCGTCCGGCAACCGCGCCGGCGCCGTGCTCGGCCTGGTCAACGCACGCTACGAACATGCCAGCCCCGAACAGGCCCTTCAGCTGGGCCAGCGTGCTGGCCTGACCTCGCTGGAAGCCGCCACCCGCCAACGCCTGGCCACGCCGGTCACCTCGCCCTGAACCCTCCGCACCAAGGACTCTGCCCACCATGACCCGCTGGTGGTCGCGCCTGCGACCGGACAACTTCACCCTCGCCCTGCTGTGCACCGTCGGCCTGGCCTCCCTGCTGCCGATGAAGGGCGCCGCCGCCATCGTCCTCGACGATGTCACCACCGTCGCCATCGCTGCACTGTTCTTCCTGCATGGCGCGCGCCTGCCACGTGAGTCGATCATTGGCGGCATGCTGCACTGGCGGCTGCACCTGACCATCCTGGCCTGCACCTTCCTCCTGTTCCCGCTGCTGGGGCTGATGTTCAAGCCGCTATCGGGCTGGCTGCTGACCCCGGAGCTGTACCTGGGCGTGCTGTTCCTGTGCACCCTGCCCTCCACCGTGCAGTCGTCCATCGCGTTCACCTCGATGGCGCATGGCAACGTGCCCGCAGCGGTGTGCAGTGCCTCGTTGTCGAGCATTCTCGGCGTATTCCTGACCCCGCTGCTGCTGACCGCGCTGGCGGGCACCTCCGGCGGCGTGCACGACCCGCTGCACGCGATCGGCGGCATCATGCTGCAGCTGCTGGTGCCGTTCGTGGCCGGCCACCTGCTGCGGCCGTGGATTGCCGGCTGGGTGGAAAAGCAGCGCGCGCTGCTGCGTTACACCGACCAGGGCACGATCCTGCTGGTGGTGTATTCGGCGTTCGGCGAGGCGGTGACCGAAGGGTTGTGGAGCAAGACGCCGCTGCTTTCGTTGCTGGCCGTGGCCGTGGTGGCTGCCGTGCTGCTCGGCATCGCCATGCCGCTGATCACCTTCATCGCGCGTCGCCTGCGTTTCAACCGCGAGGACGAGATCGCCATCGTGTTCTGCGGCTCGAAGAAGAGCCTGGCCACCGGCGTGCCAATCGCCAAGGTGCTGTTCGCCGGCGGCAGCCTCGGCGCGATCGTGCTACCGGTGATGATCTACCACCAGATCCAGCTGATCGTCTGCGGCGTGATCGCGCAGCGGTATGCGCGGCGCAAGCCATGACCATCCGGGAAATCATCCACGCATGGCGTGGATCTACTGGGCGCGTGGGCCGCTGCGGGAAAACATCACGCATGGCGTGGATCTACTGTAGAGCCGAGCCCATGCTCGGCTGGCGGTTGAATGGCACGTGGATGATCACCAGACCGAATCGCTGTCCAGCAGCCGCGCCACGCTGAAGCGCGGCAGCCATACCTGCAGGTCAAAACTGCGGTCACCGGCAGTGTGCCGCCTGGGCGACTCACCGTCGTAACTGGGCAGCGGACGTACACCACAGCGTTGAGGTGCCGTGCAGCCCCAGCCTTCCCCGCCACGCGCCTCGATACGCACGTTGTAAAGGTCCAGATCCTCCAGGAGTGCCGTCATCGGGGGGTACGCAATCATCTTCGGCTGCGTACGCATGCCATGCACGTTGCCGGTCAGCACCAGCAGCCGCCCGTTCTTCGGCAGTGCCCGCGCGCGCGCCCTTACTTCTTCGGCCATCACCCGGTCACGCGTACCAGTGCCGGCCATGTCGGCGGGAAGCACGCGATCAAAGCCGAACACCTGCACGTCGCGCCCTTGGCTGCGCAGCACGCGTACCGCCTCGATCAGCTCAAGCATGTCCTCGCTGCGACGGCCGTCATGCATCCGGCTACGGACGTTCCAATACGTCGTGCCACGCAATGCAGCGCGCGCCTCGGCTGTGCCGGCAGACGCCGTATAGGTCGCCAGCGCGGCGTTCTCGTCGGTCGGCAGCTCCAGTGCCAACCGCACCGGCGTGCCATCGGCCGCGTAGGCCTCCATCAGCTCCCGTACCAACAGCGGCGTCTCGCGGGTACCGTGGAACTCACCCAGAACTAGGATGCGATGCTCACCGGCATGCTGGCGGATCTGCGCGACGGTGTCGTCGGCATGCGCGGTCACGACCATGCCCAGCGCCAGAATCAGCGCGGTGGTCCAACGGAAGATCGTATGCATCCCTGCTCGCTCCTTTCCTTTGCGGTCAGGAACAGCAATGGCGACGCCGCTGGAAGAGATCAAGTGTAGAGCCGAGCCCACGCTCGGCTGCTCTTCCAACCACCCCTCAGCCGAGCATGGGCTCGGCTCTACAGGTGGCGCTTTACAACCAGGGCAGGATCCAGTGGTCCACCAGCAGGAACGCGAACAGCGCCATCAGGTAGACGATGGAGTAATAGAACATCTTCATCGAGAACAGCTCATCCGGCGGGTTGAGCATGCGCCAGGCGTACCAGAGGAACACGGCGTTGAGCACGATCGCGCCGCCCAGGTAGAACGCACCACTCATGCCCACCAGGTATGGCAACAGGCAGACCAGCGCCAGCACCACCGAATACACCATGATCTGCTTGCGGGTGTGCACCACGCCGTGGGTCACTGGCAGCATCGGGATCTCCGCCTTGGCGTAGTCCTCGCGGCGGAAGATCGCCAGCGCCCAGAAGTGCGGCGGGGTCCAGATGAAGATGATCAGCACCAGCAGCGACGAGTACGCCCAGTCCGACGAGCCCTGCATGCCGGTCACCGCCGCCCAGCCCAGCATCGGCGGCATCGCGCCGGCCAGGCCACCGATGACGATGTTCTGCGAGGTCGCACGCTTGAGGTACACGGTGTAGATCACCGCGTAGCCGATCAGCGAGGCGAAGGTCAGCACGGCGGTGATCAGGTTCACCCACAGCACCAGGATGGTCATCGACAGCACGATCAGCACGCCGGCAAACACCAGCACCTGCCATGGCTTGACCTTGCCCACCACCAGCGGACGCCACGAGGTGCGCGCCATCTGCGCATCGATGTGCGCGTCCAGCAGCTGGTTGATGGCGGCTGCGGCCGAGGCCGCCAGCCAGATGCCGAGGAAACCGAGCACGCCGGCGCGCACCTGCTCCCAGCTGGGCACGCCCGGGATTGCCAGGACCATGCCGACCAGGGCGGTGAAGACGATCAGGGCAACGACCTTGGGCTTGGTCAGGTCCCAGTACTGGCGGTAATTGGAAAACATGGAGTCAGTCCGGGGCGCGCAGGCGGGCCAGCAGGCTGACCAGCACGAACAACAGGGCAACGGCCACGCCGTTGTGGGCCACCGCCACTTCCAGCGGCAGCGCCAGCTTCACATTGAGGATGCCGAGGGTGACCTGCAGCACCAGCAGCGCGATCAGCGCGCTGGCCCAGCCGCGCATGCTCGGCAAACGGAACAGGCGCACGCCCAGCCACAGCAGGTAGACGGCCACCACCACGGCGAACAGGCGATGGGCCATCTGGATGGCGATACGCGAGGCGCCATCGAGCACGCCGCCTTCGTAATCCACGCCGATGCCACGCCACAGCGTGAAGCCTTCGACGAAGTTGTGCTGCGGCCACCACTGGTTGGCGCAGCGCGGGAAGTTGTCCAGCGAGGCGCTGCCACCGCCGCAGGCCAGCGCCGCATAGTTGGCGCTGACCCAGCCGCCCAAGGCGATCTGGGTGACCAGCACGGCCAGGCCGATGCGCAGCAGCCACTTCAGCTTCGGCGCCTCGGCCAGGGTGATCGGCATGTGCGTGGCACGCCACGCCATCCAAGCCAGCAGCGCGAACATCAGCATGCCGCCCAGCAGGTGCCCCATCACCACGATGGGCTTGAGCAGCAGGGTCACCGTCCACATGCCCAGCAGGGCCTGGAAGATCACCACCGCCAGGGTCAGCAGTGCAGCGCGTGCCAAGTCGATGTTGCTCCAGCGCAGCGCGGCGATCAGCAGGATCGCCTCGCCGATCAGAGCCAAGGTACTGGCGGTGCCATGCCAGCCCATCATGTACAGCGGTATGCCGGCGGCCACCAGCACGCAGGCGGTCACCACCGCCGTGCTTCCGAATCGCCGCTTGCGCGTGGCCAGCAGGGCCAGGGTCAGGATCTCGATGCCCAGCGCGCCGGCCAGGAAGCGGTGCACCTGCTCACGCCAGGCCTTGTGGGTCTCCAGCGGGCGGATCTCCGCCGCCGGGTGGCCGATGGTCTCTTCCACGTGCTGCGGCCAGGTGGCCTGGCCATAGCAGGTCGGCCAGTCCGGACAGCTCAGGCCGGCATCGGACAGGCGTACGAACGCGCCGAACATGATCGTGCTCGCGGTCATGATCATGGCGAACCACGCCAGGCGGTGGAAATTGCGGTGCAGCGCCGGACGCGCGGAAAGGCTCATCAAACGGGACTCACTTCAGTTTCAGCAACGTGGCCATGTCCTTGCGCAGGCCACCCAGGTCGGAACCCGGGGCATGGCGCATGATCACGAAGCCGTTCGGATCGATCACGTAGACCGGCAGTCCCGCCGGATCATCGACGCCCGGCAACGCCGCGCGCAGGGCTGGCGACGGAGCCAGCGGCCGCAGCGCGGGCAGCGAGGCGATCGACGCCGGTGGCGTACCCAGCCACAGGATCTCGACATTATCGGCGTTATGGCCGAACAGCTGCCACACCTTGCCCAGTCCCTGCGACAAAGTGACGCACTGCGCGTCGCAGGCACCGGCCGGTGCCACCAGCAGGCGCCAGGTGCGGGCCTCGGGGTTCCAAGGATAGGGCTGGCCACTGGCCAGGGTCGGCGTCTGCTGGCGCAGGTCCACGGGCGGCTTCAGCAGTTGGCCGGCATTGCGGTGCCCGGTGGGCTGCCAGCCGGAGAAGCGCAATACCGCGGCCAGCGCCATCGCCCCGAAGAACACGGCAAACAGCAGCACCAGGGTCCGGCGGCCGGAGCCGCGCGCCTGCGGGGACGTAGCAGTGTTCATGCGGGGCATTTTCTCATGGTTGGGTGAGGGATGCGGGTGTGACGCCGCGGTAGTGCCGGCCGCTGGCCGGCATCCAGGAATGCGGGGGTTGCCGGCCAGCGGCCGGCACTACCAGGCAGCACGTCGCCTGCGCCACTCCAGTACCAGCACGACCACCAGCACGGTCAGGGCCAGGCCGAACCACTGCACGGCGTAGCCCAGGTGGCGCTGCGGCGGCAGCGTGTTCGGCAGCAGGTCCAGGTCGCGCTCATCGCCGAAGGGCAGCGCCGGGTCCAGGCGCAGGACCCGTTCCGGCAACGCCGGCACACCCAGTGCTGCGGCCATGCCCTCGGCCGGCAACCGGCTGGCCAGCCAGCGCCCCGCCTCACTGGTGGCAGAAAATGCCGGCCCCAGCACCAGTCCCGCCGACGGTGGCGGCGCGAGCAGCCCGCGCACGGCCACCGGCGAAGGCGGCGACGGCACCTCCGGAAGCGTGCGATCCGGCGGCAGCGCGCGCCAGCCCAGATCGACCAGCAGCACGCTGCCCTCGTCACTGCGGAACGGGCGATAGATCTTCACGCCGGCGCGGCCATGCCGGATCTGGTTGTCCAGCAGCACCACGCCGGGCAGGAAGCGGCCATGGTCGGCCACGCCATGCAACGCGCCCGGTGCGGCCAGCGCCTGGGCCAGCGACAGCGTCTGAGCCACGGCTGGACCCTGTGCATCCAACATTGCCTGTTTGGCATGCATGCGCTGCAGCTGCCACAGCCCCAATGCGGTGAATCCGGCCATCGCCAGCACGGCCAGCAGCCATCCGAACACGCGCGTGTGCTGGCGCATCATGACAAGTCCGCGCAAACGCGGTCAGATAGGCACATCCACCCTGCCCTCGAGCCGCGCATGAGTGATTCGCTGAAGACCCTGCTGGTAATCGCGTTTCTGATCGTCATCGTCTGGAATCTGGGCGCCGGCCTGTACTACCTGCTGGTCGACCGCGGCCAGACCAAGCGCACGGTCAACGCGCTGACACGTCGCATCGCGGTGTCGGTGGCATTGATCGTACTGGTGATCGTGAGCATCTACATGGGCTGGATCAAGCCGCACGGCGTCGGCGGCTGAGGCCACCGATGCGTGCGCGGTCAAAGCACGTAGACGAACAGGAACAGCATCAGCCACACCACGTCGACGAAGTGCCAGTACCACGCGGCGGCTTCGAAACCGAAATGGTTGTCGCGGGTGAAGTGTCCCTTGGCCGAACGCAGCCACATCACGATCAGCATGATCGTGCCCAGCAGCACGTGCGCGCCGTGGAAGCCGGTCAGCATGAAAAAGGTTGAACCGTAGATGCCCGAGCCGAGCGTCAGGTTCAGTTCCTTGTAGGCGTGGATGTACTCCTCCGCCTGCAGGGTCAGGAAGCCCAGGCCAAGCACCACGGTCAGGCCCAGCCAGATCAGCAGCTGGCGGCGGTTGCCGGCCTTCAACGCGTGATGGGCGATGGTCAGGGTCACGCCTGAGGTGAGCAGGATCAGCGTATTGATCAGCGGCAGGCCCCACGCCGGGATGGTCTGGAAGGCACCACCGATCGCCGCCGGGCCATTGGTCGGCCATCCGGCGGAGTAGCCCTGCCAGAGCAGCTCGTTGGTCATCACCCCGCGGCCTTCGCCACTGAGCCACGACAGGCCCAGGTTGCGGGTGTAGAACAGCGCGCCGAAGAAGGCGCCGAAGAACATCACTTCGGAGAAGATGAACCAGATCATCCCCATCCGGAACGAGCCATCGACCTGCTGGTTGTAGTTGCCGGCCTGCGATTCGCGCACCACGTCGCTGAACCACCAGAACAATGTCAGCACCAGCATCGCGATACCGATGTAGAACGTCCAGCGCCCCCAGCTGGCATCGTTGAGCCAGCTGGCTACGCCCACCATGGTCACCATCATCGCGATGGAGCCCACGAACGGCCATTTGCTCTGGGCCGGGACGAAGTACACGTTGGCGTCGGTCGGTGTCTGGGCCATGTCGGTATCCGGGTCAGGGTGCGGCGTGCGCGCCGTCCGAGGTGGCGGCCGGGGCCAGCCGATCGGACAGCGCGTCGTTGCGGTAGAAGGTGTAGGACAAGGTGATCGTCTTGATCTCCGGCGGCAGGTCCGGATCGACGATGAAACGCACCGGCATGTCGCGCTTCTCGCCGGCCTGCAGCGTCTGCGCGGTGAAACAGAAACATTCGGTCTTGCTGAAGAAGCCCGAGGCACGCGCCGGCGCCACCGAAGGCACCGCACTGCCGACCACCGCCTGCTGGCTGTCGTTGCGGGCGAAGTACAGCGCCTCGTTGAGTTCGCCGGGCACCACATCCATGGTCAGCTGCTCGGGATGGAACGACCACGGCAGGCGCGAATTGACGCCGCCATCGAACTCCACCCGCACGGTGCGCTTGCCAGCTGCAGCACCCGTACTGGCTTCACCACCCGGGCCGCGTTCCAGGCGCACGCCGAATACCTTTTCGCAGGCAATGCGGTACAGCGGCACCAGCGAGAAGGTCAGCAGGAACACCGCCACTGCCACGCCGATCAGGCGCGGCAGCCCGGCACTGGGTGACCGCGTGCTGGCCGGTGCCTCGCTCATCGGCCGATCACCCCGCTGAGGATGAAGCCGACGTAGACCAGCACCGCGATGGCGCCCACCCACATCGCCGTGCGCCTGGCGCGCTGGCGCTGCTGTTCGATGCCGTTTTCCGGGGCGTCGCCCGGGCTGTTGTAGAGCCGAGCCATGCTCGGCTGCTCCACGTCAGCCGAGCATGACTCGGCTCTACAGGTCTGCAGTGGGCTCTCGTTATGCATGCCCCACCTCAATGCGTGATGTCGTCATGCGCCAGATCGCCCGGGCGGATGGTCGGCGGCGTGGTGAAGGTATGCGCCGGTGCCGGCGACGGCAGCGTCCACTCCAGCCCGCGTGCACCTTCCCAGCTGCGTGCTTCGGCCTTCTCACCGCTGCGCAGCGACGACAGCAGGATCGCGGCCATCATGAACGGGGTGACGAACATGCCGAACGCACCGATCGAGCTGATCAGGTTCCAGTCGGCAAACGCCACGCTGTAGTCGGGAATGCGGCGCGGCATGCCGGCCAGGCCGAGGAAGTGCTGCGGGAAGAACAGCAGGTTGACGAACACGATCGACCACCAGAAGTGCACCTTGGCCCACTTCTCGCTGTACATCCGCCCGGTCCACTTCGGCCACCAGTAGTACACCGCTGCAATCAGCGCGAACACCGCACCGGTCACCAGCACGTAGTGGAAGTGGGCGACCACGAAGTAGGTGTCGTGGTACTGGAAGTCGGCGGCGACGATCGCCAGCATCAGGCCGGAGAAGCCACCGATGGTGAACAGGATGACGAAGGCCACCGACCACAGCATCGGTGCCTCGAACGTCAGCGAGCCACGCCACATGGTGCTGACCCAGTTGAACACCTTCACGCCGGTCGGGATCGAGATCAGCATGGTGGCGAACATGAAGTAGATCTCGCCGCCCAGCGGCATGCCCACGGTGAACATGTGGTGGGCCCAGACGATGAACGACAGGAACGCGATCGCGGCGGTGGCGTACACCATCGCCTGGTAGCCGAACAGCGGCTTGCGGCTGAAGGTCGGGATGATCTCGCTGACCACGCCGAAGGCGGGCAGGATCATGATGTAGACCTCGGGGTGCCCGAAGAACCAGAAGATGTGCTGGTACATCACCGGGTCACCGCCACCGGCGGCGTTGAAGAAGCTGGTGCCGAAGAACTTGTCGGTCAGCAGCATGGTCACCGCACCGGCCAGCACCGGCATCACCGCGATCAGCAGGAAGGCGGTGATCAGCCAGGCCCAGCAGAAGATCGGCATCTTCAGCAGGTCGATGCCCGGCGCGCGCATGTTCAGCACAGTGGCGATGATGTTGATCGCACCCATGATCGAACTGATGCCGGCCACGTGGATGGCGAACACGCTGAAGGCCACGTTGTAGCCGCCCTGCAGCGACAGCGGCGGATACAGCGTCCAGCCACCCGCCGGCGCACCACCGGGTAGGAACAGGGTCAGCAGCAGCAGGCTGAAAGCCACCGGCAGCAACCAGAACGACCAGTTGTTCATGCGCGGCAGCGCCATGTCCGGCGCGCCGATCTGCAGCGGGATCATCCAGTTGGCCAGGCCGACGAAGGCCGGCATCACGCCACCGAAGATCATCACCAGCGCATGCACGGTGGTCATCTGGTTGAAGAACTCGGGCTTGACGAACTGCAGGCCCGGCTGCGCCAGCTCGGCGCGGATCACCACGCTCATCGCCGCGCCGATGATGAACATGATGAAGCTGAAACCGAGGTACAGCGTGCCGATGTCCTTGTGGTTGGTCGAGAAGAACCAACGCTCGAAGAAGCTCTGGTGGTGATGGTGATCGTCGTGCCCAACTGCCGAGTGCGCCATTGCAAAACACCTCTCAGAATCGGTTGTCACCACGGCCGCGAGCGGCCGCGGGCTTTACATCACGCTCCGCTGGCCGCGCTGGCAGGCGCGCTGCCCGCTTCGGCAGCAGCAGGCGCAGCCGGTGCCTCGCCCGCCGGTGCAGCCGGTTCGGCAGGTGCCGCAGGCGTGGCGGGCTCGGCGGGCGGCGCCGGCTTGCGCTGCGCCAGCCACTTCCTGAAGTCCTCCTTGGACACCGCCTCGACCACGATCGGCATGAAGCCGTGGTCCTTGCCGCACAGCTCGGCGCACTGGCCGCGGTAGACACCGGGCTGCTCGATGCGGGTCCAGGCTTCGTTGATGAAGCCGGGGATGGCGTCCTGCTTCCAGCCCAGCGCCGGCACCCACCAGGCGTGGATCACGTCGTCGGAGGTGATGACGAAACGCACCTTGGTATCGACCGGCAGCACCAGGCGGTTGTCGACATCCAGCAGGTAGTGCGGATGGCTTTCGCGGGTCGGCACGATGCCACTTTGCCGCACGCGGTCGGACTCGCGGTCCAGGCGGCTGGTGAAGGTGACGTTCTCCCCGAGGTATTCGTACTTCCACATCCACTGGTAGCCGGTGACCTTCACCGTCATCTCGGCATCGCGGGTGTCGTACATCTTGATCAGGTTGGCGGTGGCCGGCCAGGCCATCACGATCAGGATGATCACCGGGATCACCGTCCAGATTACTTCGGCCTTGGTGTTGTGGCTGAAGGTGGCGGCGACCGCGCCCTTGGATTTGCGGAACTTGAAGATGGCATAGGCCATCGCGCCGAACACGATGACGCCGATCACCGTGCAGATGATCAACGAGAGATTGTTCGATTCCCAGGCCAGGCGTGAGGTCTGGGTCACCCCCTTGCCCATGTTCAGCTGCCACGGCTTCGGATCGGCCGCCTGGGCCCGGGCCAACGCCGGCATCAGTCCCCCGGTCGCCAGCACTGCGGCAACCGCGTTCACGCACTTCGTGCCCCACCTGCTGCTTTGCTTCATTGCCTAGACCCTTAGCGTCGTCGGTTGCCGCCATCGCTGGCGGCGAGCAAGCTTTCAAGTGTCTCTGCAAGCGTCTGACGTTCGGCCGGCGCGAGGAAACTCCCCACCTCCACCTGCCGGCCGCTGGACGCCAGCCGGACCCTCTCATCGTCGGTGAGCAGGCGCACCCAATGGGGGTGGGCCCGGAACACCGGCGATCCACCGGGTACGGGGATGACCTCCACGTACGCCGGCACTACCCGGATCTCCTCCTGCCGTTCACCGCTGCGCCACAAGGCACGCAGCGCCGCCGCCAGCACCAGGCTGTACAGCAGCGCGAACAGGGGGGCGAACGCATTGCCGGCCAACCACCCGAGGGCGGACACCAGCCACATCGCACCCGACAACACGGTGAACAACAGGACGAACTGCCGGGCATCGAGCGCCCGTGGGGGACGCAGCCGCAGCTGCGTACCTGACCCATCCGGAGCTGGAAGCACCTCGATCATGTCGCAACCGCGTTCCTGCCGCGGGAAACGTCTCGATGGTAGCCCCGCCCTCTCGCCGGTAGCAAGGGTGCATTCACACTTTTTCCGATGCTGCAACACAGCATGCGGTCGGCGGCACGGATGACGAATTCAGCACAAATATCGCCGGGTTTGCTGAACACGCCGAATCCACCACCGTTAGTGGCTATCAGCCCTTCATGAAGGTGTCTGCGTGGCACTTCCGAAGGCCGCAAAAATGATTAAAATCGCCAAGTTTTCCACTGGCCGGACCGGCATGAACGCACCTTCCTCCTCCCCTGCCGCCCACGACGCCCCGCGTCCGGGCGCGCTGCTGTCGCCGGAACTGCCGGCGCCCCCCAACCCGTTCCGCCAGGCCATCACCGATGCCTGGTTGAAGGACGAGGCGAGCCACGTGCGTGAACTGCTGGCGCAGGCCCGCCTGCCCGCCGACGAGCAGGCCCGGGTGCAGGCACTGGCCGCCGACCTGGTCGGCCGCGTGCGCGTGCGTGCCAAGGACCAGGGCGCGATCGAAGCCTTCATGCGCCAGTACGACCTGGGCAGCGAGGAAGGCGTGCTGCTGATGTGCGTGGCCGAAGCGCTGCTGCGTATTCCGGACCAGGACACCGCCGACAAGCTGATCCGCGACAAGCTGGCCGATGCCGACTGGGAAAAGCACCTGGGCGGCAGCGACTCGGTGCTGGTCAATGCCTCCACCTGGGGCCTGATGCTGACCGGCAAGCTGGTGCAGATGAACGACGCCACGCGCGCCGATGCGCCCAGCGCATTCAAGCGCCTGGTCGGCCGCGTCGGTGAGCCGGTGGTGCGCCTGGCCGTGCGCCAGGCGATGAAGATCATGGGCCACCAGTTCGTCATGGGCCGCACCATCAGCGAAGCGCTGGCGCGCTCGCACAAGGGCGACAACGCCAGCTACCGCTACTCGTTCGACATGCTCGGCGAAGGCGCGCTGACCATGAAGGACGCGCTGCGCTACCTGGAAGACTACCGTCGTGCGATCCACGCCATCGGCGGCGATCACAAGGCCCGCGGTGGCCGTCCGGACGGCGACGTCAACAACGCGCCGGGCATCTCGATCAAGCTGTCGGCGCTGTACCCGCGCTACGAGCACGCCAAGCGCGAGCGCGTGCTGAAGGACCTGGTGCCGGGCGTGCTGGAACTGGCACAGCTGGCCAAGAGCTACGGCATCGGCTGCACCGTCGACGCCGAAGAGTCCGACCGCCTGGAACTGTCACTGGACATCATCGAGCAGGTGTTCTCCGACGCCTCGCTGGCTGGCTGGGATGGCTTCGGCGTGGTCGTGCAGGCCTACCAGAAGCGCACGCCATACACGATCGACCACCTGGCCGACATGGCACGCCGCGCCGGTCGGCGCCTGCAGGTGCGCCTGGTCAAGGGCGCCTACTGGGATGCCGAGATCAAGCGCGCGCAGATCGAAGGCTACCCGGGCTACCCGGTGTTCACCCGTAAGCAGAACACCGATGTGTCCTACCTGGCCTGCGCCAAGCGGCTGTTCACCCATGCGGACGCGATCTACCCGATGTTCGCCACGCACAACGCGCACACCATCGCGGCCGTGCGCAGCATCGCCAACGGCGGCGTGTACGAGCACCAGAAGCTGCACGGCATGGGCGACGACCTGTACGCCGAAGTGGTGCCGGCCGATCGCTTGAACCTGCCCTGCCGCGTGTACGCCCCGGTCGGTTCGCACGAAGACCTGCTGCCGTACCTGGTGCGCCGCCTGCTGGAAAACGGTGCCAACTCCAGCTTCGTCAACCGCATCACCGACGAGCGCGTGCCGATCGCCGACCTGATCCGCGATCCGGTCGAGATGGTCGCCTCGTTCGAATCGATTCCGCATCCCAAGATCCCGCTGCCGGTTGACCTGCTGCGCAGCCAGAACCACGACAGGAAGAACTCCATGGGCGCCAACCTCGCCAACGACAACGAACTGCGCGCCCTGGCCGAGCAGATCAACGCGGCCGTCAAGCCGTGGCAGGCCGCTCCGCTGGTACCGGGTGCGAACCCGGCCGGCGCCGCGCTGCCGGTGACCAACCCGGCCGACACCCGCGAAGTGGTCGGCCAGTGGCTGGCCGCCGATGCCGCCACCGTGCAGAAGGCCCTGGCCAACGCCGTGGCCGCACAACCGGCCTGGAACCGCACCCCGGCCGCCAGCCGCGCCGCCATCCTCGAACACGCCGCTGACCAGCTGGAAGCGCGCATGCCGGAGTTCATGGCGCTGTGCGTGAAGGAAGCCGGCAAGAGCCTGCCCGACAGCATCGCCGAAGTGCGCGAAGCCGTGGATTTCCTGCGCTACTACGCCAAGCAGGCGCGCGAGCAGTTCAGCCACGCCGAGAAGCTGCCGAGCCCGACCGGTGAATCCAACGAGCTGCAGCTGCACGGCCGCGGCGTGTTCGTCTGCATCAGCCCGTGGAACTTCCCGCTGGCGATCTTCCTGGGCCAGGTCGCCGCCGCACTGGCCGCCGGCAACAGCGTCATCGCCAAGCCGGCCGAGCAGACCAACCTGATCGGCTACTACGCGGTGAAGCTGCTGCACGATGCCGGCGTGCCGGCCGAGGTGGTGCAGTTCCTGCCGGGCGACGGCGCCACCGTGGGTGCAGCGCTGACCGCCGACCCGCGCGTGGCCGGCGTGGCCTTCACCGGCTCCACCGAGACCGCCCGTGCGATCAACCGCGCGATGGCCGCGCGTGATGCCGCCATCGGTGTGCTGATCGCCGAAACCGGCGGCCAGAACGCCTTCATCGCAGATTCCTCTGCGCTGCCGGAGCAGCTGGTCAAGGACGCGATCGGTTCGGCCTTCACCTCCGCCGGCCAGCGCTGCTCGGCCGCGCGCGTGCTGTTCGTCCAGGACGACATCGCCGACAAGGTGATGACCATGCTGGCCGGCGCGATGAAGGAGCTGAAGGTCGGCAACCCCGGCCTGCTGTCCACCGACGTCGGCCCGGTGATCGACGCCGATGCGCTGAAGATCCTGCAGGACCACGCCGAGCGCATGGACCGCGAAGCGCGCCTGATCGCCGCCGCCGAGCTGTCCGCCGAAACGGCGCACGGCACCTTCTTCGCGCCGCGCGCATACGAACTGAAGGACCTGGGCCAGCTGCAGAAGGAAGTCTTCGGTCCGGTCCTGCACGTGATCCGCTGGAAGGGCGACCAGCTCGACGCGGTGATCGACCAGATCAACGCTACCGGCTACGGCCTGACCCTGGGCGTGCATTCGCGCATCGACGAAACCGTTGACCGCATCAGCAATGGCGTCCATGTCGGCAACGTGTACGTCAACCGCAACCAGATCGGTGCAGTGGTCGGCGTGCAGCCGTTCGGCGGCCAGGGCCTGTCCGGCACCGGCCCGAAGGCCGGCGGCCCGCACTACCTGCTGCGCTTTGCCACCGAAAAGACGGTGACGGTGAACACCACCGCCGCCGGCGGTAACGCCTCGCTGCTGACCCTGGGCGACTGATCGCCTGCTTGGTGCGGTAAACAAGAAACCCCGCGAATGCGGGGTTTCTTGTGTTTTGCTTCCTGTAGCGCCGGGCCCATGCTCGGCTTTTTCCGGCGCAGCCGAGCGTGGGCTCGGCTCTACAGGAATTCAGGTGCCGTCGTGGCCTCGGCCTGCATCAGATTGCGCCAGTGCCGGAGGGCGACCAGTGCGTTGATCCAGAAACCGATGTACAGGATCGAGGTCAGGTGCAGGCCACGGCTGTAGTACAGCGGCACCGCGACGGTATTCACCAGCAGCCACACCCACCACGATTCCAGCTTGCGCCGCATCATCAGGATCTGGGCGATCACGCTCAGCACCAGCACCGCCGAATCGATGTAGGGCGCGTAGGCGTTGGTCAGGCGGGTCAGCATCCAGCCGTAGCCGAAGGTGGCCACCACCGCCAGTGGTGCCAGCCACGCCCAGGCACGCGGTCGCAATGAAGTAATCGGCAACGGCGCACCATGATCGCCGCGCAGCCACTGCCACCAGCCCAGCACGCTGATCGCGATGAAGAAGAACTGCAGCACCATGTCCGCGTACAGGTGCGAGCGTTCGAACACGGCAGCAAACAATGCACAGCCGACGATGCCCAGCCACCAGGTGTGCACGTTGTTGCGGCCGGCCAACAGGATCGAGCCGGCGACGGCGATGTTGGCGGCCAGCTCCAGCTGGAAGCTCGGGTCGGACAGGTTCATCGCACCATTGTCGCGTAGATCCGCGCCCTGCGTCGTCGGACCAGCAGATCCATGCCATGCGTGGATACCCTCCGCAAAAAGAAAGCCCCGCTTGCGCGGGGCTCTCCTCGTACTGCTTCAGGCAATCGCCCGAATCAGAACTTGTACTGCATCGACGCCGCCAGCACGTCGCCGCTGACCTTGTACTTGCCGGTCACGGTGTTGCCGGTGGCCGAGGTCGAGGTGATGTTCGGATCCTTGGTGAACAGGTGGGTGTAGCCCACGCTGTATTCCATCTTGTCCGAAGCGGCGTAGGTCATGCCCAGCGACAGCCACTTGCGGGTGGTGT
Source organism: Stenotrophomonas sp. CASM101 (assembly GCF_049384845.1). Taxonomy (NCBI): domain Bacteria; kingdom Pseudomonadati; phylum Pseudomonadota; class Gammaproteobacteria; order Lysobacterales; family Lysobacteraceae; genus Stenotrophomonas; species Stenotrophomonas sp. CASM101. The sequence goes on from NZ_JBMRFR010000026.1 coordinate 26,435, forward strand.
CCGGCACGCGCACGTCACGGTGGGCGTCGGTGGTCGGGGTCTGGTCGTAGGCCAGGCCGCCACGCAGGGTCAGCTTGTCGTTCACGCGGAAATCGGTACCGATCGACGCGAAGGTGGTGTCGCGGTAGTGGAACGGCAGCACGCTGTCCGGCTGGTTGGAGTCATAGTCGACGGTGACCTGGTCGAACTTGCTCCACGCCGTGCGCGTGACCTCGGCCATGATCTGCCACTGGTCGTTCACGCGGTGGGTGAAGCCCACGGTGGCGCTGGCCGGCAGGGTGATGGTCGCGCGACCGTTGCTGTCGATGAAGGTACCCGGGGCAGCAGTGGCCAGGAAGGCCGCCGCATTCTGCGGAGTGCTGAAGTGCGCCTTGCCGTCGGTGATCTTGTGCTCGACCTTCGAGCGGTAGCTGAAGGCGATGTTGGTGCCTTCCACCGGGGTGACGGTCATGCCCAGGGTGTAGCCCATCGACACTTCGTCACCCTTGATGCGCAGGAAGCCATCGGCGGTGCCCGGGGCGAAGCCCTGCTGGGCCAAGGCCGCAGCGGCCTGCTTCGAGGCAGCAAGGGCCTGAGCCGGGGTGCCACCGGCGGCCAGCACGGCAGCGGCTGCCTTCTGCTGGGCGCTGGCGTTGATCGCAGTGCCGGTGTCGACAGCGCTGGTCAGGTCGACGTTCAGGCGCTCGGCGAACACCGAAGCACCGAACGACAGGTACGGGTTGACGTCATAGGAGAACGCCACGCCCAGGTCGATCGCCTGCAGCTCGGTCTTGACGCCATTGTAGCGGCCGACCCAGTCGCGGTCGTATTCGGTCTTGAAGCCGAACGGCACGGTCAGCGAAGCACCGAAGTGCATGTTGTCGTTCTCGCCGAACGGCACGTGGAAGTACGCGGCCGGAACCGGGGCGATCATGCCGGCGTCGCCGCCGTTGCCACCGGAAATCGGCGCGCCGTTGCCGTACTGGCCCTGGCCGCGGAACTTGGCGCCGAAGCTGATGGCGCTGACGTCGCCCTGGACCAGGGTGCCGTCGAGCAGGCGCATGGAGGCCGGGTTGGTGGCGATGACCGAGGCGTCACCTTCGGTCGAGGTGGAGCCGGCGAACGCGCGGCCCAGGCCCTTGGCGCTGTTTTCCTTCAGCTGGAAGGCGGCAGCATTGGCATCGGCGGCGGCCAGCGCACCGGCAACGCCGACGGCCAGCAGGGTCAGTCGGGCAATGGTGGAAGCGGTTTGCATCGTAGTTCTCTCTCTCTCCGGTAAGCGGTGATGGTGCTCTGAGTGCGCCTGCGCCCGCCAGGTCCTGGGACCCATCGGAGCGCGCCGGATTCCCCTCCCGACATACGACGCCGTATGCGAGTATTACCCAGAGCCGTTAATGAAACAATAACGGTGCGGTCGGTTTTCTCGTCTCGAAAGCTGAACAGGACAATCCCCGCCGCAAGCGCCCGCACGCTAGGCTAGTGCCATGTTCGTCTCCCTCCCGTCCCGCAAGAAGGCGGCCCTGCGCTGGGCCACGCCCGTGCTGTTTGCGGCACTGTGGTTGGCGTTCCTGTGGTCGATCTCGCGGCCGGACGATGCCCGCGGCAGCCTCTGGCTGGACTGGGGCGCCCTGTCCACCGGCCTGACCCACCCGCTGGACTGGTGGGCGACCCTGCAGGACGGCAGCGTGCTGCGCCTGTTCACCGCCCTGTTCCTGCACGCCGACTGGTCACATCTGCTGGGCAACCTGGTGTTCCTGCTGATCTTCGGCCTGCCCGCCGAGCGGGTGCTGGGGCCGTGGCGGCTGCTGCTGCTGTTCCTGGTCGGCGGCGCAGTGTCGAACCTGGTCGCGATCTACACCATGGGCAGCCCGGACCAGATCATCATCGGCGCCAGCGGCGCGGTGTCGGCCCTGATCGGTGCGTATCTGGCCCTGTTCCCAGGCGCGCGGCTGGGCGTGGTGATCCCGCTCGGCCTGTTCCTGGAGTTCGTGCGCGCCCCGGCGTACCTGCTGATCGGCGTCTGGGCGGCACTGCAGGTGGTGTTCGCCCACATCGGCCCAAGCTTCGGCATGGTGGCCTGGTGGGCGCACATCGGCGGCTTCGTGTTCGGCGTCGTGTACGGGGTCTACGTGCGGGCTGCGATCGCGCGCCGACTGCGCAAGCGCCACGGCTTCTGACGCCGGGTAGTGCCGGCCGCTGGCCGGCATTTGTTTTCTTCTTCCGCCCTTGAGCCGACGCCGGGCATGGCCCGGCGCTACCTCACGGCTTCGCTGGGGCCGGTGCGGGCTTTGCTTCCGGCTTTGCTTCCGGCTTTGCTTCCGGCTTTGCTTCCGGCTTAGGTTCGACCTTCGCTTCCGGCTTCGCCGCAGCGGCCTTCGCGGTCTTGGCGGCATCCGCCTTCTCGGCCTCGGCCTTCAACCGTGCAGCCACCGAACCGGGGTTCTTCAGCTCGGCCAGCGCGTCGTTGATCGGGCCGTCGCCCGGCAGCACCGCACCGGCGTGGTAGCCCTCGGTGCCTTCGTCGTCGCCGCGCAGATGGCCTGGCAGGGTGGCTTCGCTGTAATCGCTCAGGCTGGCCGGCAGGGCATCCTCCGCCGACGTAGCGGCGGGCTTCAACTCAACATCCGGCACGATGCCGGTGGCCTGGATCGACTTGCCGCTGGGCGTGTAATAGCGCGCGGTGGTCAGCTTCACCGAATCACCGTTGTCCAGCGGCAACACGGTCTGCACCGAGCCCTTGCCAAAGGTGCGGCTGCCAACCACTCGGGCGCGCTTGTTGTCGCGCAGCGCGCCGGCGAGCACTTCCGAGGCACTGGCCGAACCGGCATCGGCCAGTACCACCACCGGTGCACCCTTCAGCAGGTCGCCCGGGGTCGCGTCGAATCGGGCATCGCTGATGCTGATGCGGCCACGGGTGCTGACGATGTTGCCCTTGTCGAGCAGATCGTCGGCTACCTGCACGGCGGCCGTCAGCAGGCCACCCGGATTGCTGCGCAGATCCAGCACCAGGCCCTTGAGCTGGCCACCGGACTGCTTCTGCAGCTGCTGCACGTGCTTCTGGAAGTCCGAGCCGGTATCGGCCTGGAAGGTGCTCAGGCGTATGTAGCCATAGCCGGGTTCCAGCAGGCGGCTGCGCACGCTGGTCACGCGGATGGTCTGGCGGGTGAGGCTGACATCGAACGGCTTCGGCTTGCCTTCGCGCACGATGGTCAGCACCACCTTGCTGCCGGCCGGGCCGCGCAGCGGTTCACTCGCATCGATGGCGCTGATCGGCTTGCCGTCGATGGCGATGATCAAATCGCCGGCAAGGATGCCGGCCTTGGCTGCCGGCGTGTCGTCGATCGGCGCGATCACCTTCATGCTGGCGTTGTCCGGCTGCTGCTGCAGCTCCACGCCGATGCCCTCGTAGGCACCGTTGGCCTGCTCGTCGAAAGCCTGCGCGTCTTCCTTGTTGAAGTAGGTGCTGTGCGGATCAAGGTCGAGCAGCAGGCCACGCACGGCTGACTGCATCAGCTTCTTGTCATCGACCGGGTCGACATAGGCGGCGCGCACCGCGTTGTACACGGCCACGAACCGGCGGATTTCCTCCAGCGGCACCTTCGAGGTCACCGCCTCCTCGCTGTTCGCTGCCTGCCCGCTTGTTTCCTGGCTTGGGGCAGGCGCGGTCTGCTGCGCCCAGGACAGCGCTGGCAACAGGGCCAGCAAGAGGGTGGCGGTACGGGCTGCGCGCATGGATCACTCCTGTCGACGGTGGCATGGTGCCCAAGGCACATGCACCGATTATGCGCGAAGCACAGCTAAATTCCCGTTGAATCCGGCCCGTGCGTAACGAGCCGGGTTCAGCGCCGCTGCAGCCAGCTGTCCGGGTTGACCGGCTGCCCGCCACGACGCAGCTCGAAGTACAGCGCGGTGACACCTTGGCCACCCGAATTGCCGACCTTGGCCACTGCATCACCGCGGCTGACCCGCGCACCGGCATCCTTCAGCAGGGTGTCGTTGTGCGCGTACAGGCTCATATAGCCGTTGCCGTGGTCGACGATCAGGATCATGCCGTAGCCGGTCATCCAGTCGGAGAACACCACGGTGCCATCGGCCACGGCGGTGACCGTGCTGCCAGCCGGTGCGCCGATCAGCACGCCACTGCTGGTGCGGCCATCGGGCAGCTTGCCGCCATAGCGGGCCAGCAGGTTGCCGGACAACGGCCAGCCCAGGCCGCCCACCTTCGGCGCCGGTGCCGATGCGACCGCAGGCGGCACCTTGGTCGGTGGCGGTGGCGGCCGGCCCTGTGCGGCGGCTTGGCGTGCAGCACGTTCGGCGGCGGCCTTCTCCGCTGCCGCACGGCGTGCAGCCGCGCGGCGCTCGGCCTCGGCACGGGCAGCGGCCGCTCGCAGGTTGGCCAGCAATGTTTCCAGCGCCTTGGCGTCCTGGCCCAGCGCCTGTTCCTTCTCGCGCTGGTCCTTGAAGCGCTCTTCCAGCGAGGCAACGGTCTTTGCGCGATCGCGGCGGTCCGCTTCCAGGGCGGCTGCCTGCTGTTTCTGGTCCTGCTGCGTCCCCTGCAGCTTCTGCTTGCGCTCGGCGATCTGCGCCTGCAGTGCTTCCAGTTCCTTCAGGTCGGCGGTCAGCGTGGTGATCCGCTGCGCACGCTCGCGCTGCAGGTAGCGATGGTAGGCCAGGGCGCGGTTGGCATCGGCCACCGTGTCTTGCGACAGCAGCAGCTTCAGCGGTGCGTGGTTGCCCAGCTGATACGCCGCGCGCAACAGCCCGGCCAGTTCGCGGTGCTGCTGGGCCAGGTTGCCCTGCAGCGTGCTGCGGCGCTGCTCGGCTTCGGCCAGGGCGCGGCCCTGCTCGCGCAGCGCGGCTTCCGTCTGCGCAAGGGCACGGCCGGTGCGGGCTACCTTCTCGTCGGCCTCGCGCAGCTGCCGCGATGCCTGCCCGCGCTGGCCCTCGATCTGCCGTCGCTCCTGCGCCACGCCCTTCAGTTCGGTACGCAGTTTCTGCAGCTTGCGCTCGGTCTCGCGGGTGGTCTGCGCACCGCTGGGCAGCGGCAGGGCCAGCGCAAACGCCAGCCCCAGCAGCAGGCAGCGACCGCCGCGGGCAGCGGCGATGTGATGTCGGCGTGATGGGAAGACGTTGTCGCGCAAGGGCTTTCCAGTGACTTCAGGCAGTTGCGGGGGCTACCGGGGAATGGTGACATCTCCGCACGCGGCCTGCCAGCCGCACATCCATCGAGGTCGCCATGAAAATTCTTTCCATTCCGCTGCTGTTGGGCGTACTGCTGGCCACCGGGCCGGTCTGTGCGCAGGAGAACATCAGCAAGGTCAACGGCAGCATCAGCGCCGAACCCGGCCAGCGCTACGGCAAGCTGGACACCGTCAACGGTGGCATCCGCGTCGGCGAAGGCGTCGAGACCGGCAGCATCGACACCGTCAACGGCGGGGTCAAGGTCGCCGACGGCGCGCGCACCGGCAAGATCGAAACGGTCAACGGCGGCGTACGCCTGGGCCGCGAAGTGATCGCCAGCGGCGGCGTCAGCACCGTCAACGGCAGCATCTTCACCGATCGCGGCAGCCAGGTCGAAGGCGGTGTCGAGACCGTCAATGGTGGCATCGGCCTGGTCGAAAGCCGCGTCGGCAAGGATGTGGAGACCGTCAACGGTGACATCACCGTCGGTATCGGTTCGCAGGTCAACGGCGGCGTGCATGTGCGCAAGCCGAACTTCAGTGTCTCGCTGACCGCCAGCCGCAAGCCGCGTGTGATCATCGGCCCGAATGCCGTGGTCAAGGGTCCACTGCAGTTCGAACGCGAGGTGGTGCTGTACGTGCATCGCACTGCGCGCATCGGCCCGGTCACCGGCGCCGAGCCGATCCCGTTCGACACCGAAACCGCTCCCGCGGACTGAGCGCACCGCGCCTTCGGGTTCGGTGATACTCGCTGACACCGGTCGTGCACGACGCGCGGCCGCCCTTTGTTACCCAGGAATCGACGATGCCCCGCAAACTCCTCCTGTGCCTGGCCGCTGCGGCCGCGCTCAGTGCCTGCAAAGGCGAAGACACTCCGGCGCCCGCGCCGGCCACCGATACCGCAGCTGCCAAGCCGGCCGCGCATGCGTTCTCCCCGGAGATCAATGCCGGCGACTTCGCCGAGATGGTCAAGACCCTGGCTTCGGATGAGTTCGAAGGCCGCGCGCCGGGCAGCAAGGGCGAAGAACTGACGGTCAACTACATCCGCGACCAGATGCAGCGCATCGGCCTGCAGCCCGGCAACGGCGACAGCTGGTTCCAGGATGTACCGATGACCGAGACCACGGCCGACGAATCGACCGTGCTGAAGATCACCCAGGGCGGCAAGACCACCGAGCTGAAGTTCGGCACCGACATGGTGGTAGGGACTCGTACCGGCCAGGCCGAGGTGAAGGTCGATGCCAGCGACCTGGTGTTCGTCGGCTATGGCGTCGATGCGCCGGAGCAGAAGTGGAACGACTACGCCGGCCAGGACTGGAAGGGCAAGACCGTCGTGATGTTCGTCAACGATCCGGGCTTCCATATCGACGACGAGAAGCTGTTCGACGGCAAGCGCATGACCTACTACGGCCGCTGGACCTACAAGTTCGAGGAGGCTGCCCGCAAGGGGGCCGCTGCCGCGCTGATCGTGCACGACACCGCCGGCGCGTCCTACGGCTGGGACGTGGTGAAGAATTCCTGGGCTGGCCCGCAGTACGACCTGCCGGCCAAGGATGACCCGGAAGCCCGTATTCCGGTGCAGGGCTGGCTGAGTGCCGACGCGGCCAAGGCGCTGTTTGCCGGAGCCGGCCTGGACCTGGCGCAGGCCTACAAGGATGCCAGCAAGCGCGGTTTCAAGCCGGTGCCGCTGAAGGCCACCGCTGCGGTCGACCTGAAGAGCCAGATCGCACAGAAGCAGTCGCGCAACGTGGTGGGTGTGTTGCCGGGTAGCAAGCGCGCTGACGAGGCGGTGCTGTACATGGCGCACTGGGATCACCTGGGCAAGCATGAGGGCGAGACCGGCGACAACATCTACAACGGCGCCGTCGATAATGCGACCGGCGTCGCCGGTATTCTCGAAGTGGCCGAAGCCATGGCGCACCAGGATCCGAAGCCGGAGCGCTCGGTGGTGTTCCTGGCGGTGACCCTGGAAGAATCCGGCCTGCTGGGTTCGAAGTACTACGTTGCCCATCCGACTTTCCCGCTGGACAAGATTGCTGGCGTGATCAACATCGACGCGATGTCAGTGGCCGGCCGTGCCAAGGACGTGACCGTCACCGGCTTCGGCAGTTCGGAGCTGGAGGACATCCTCAAGCCGCTGGCCGCTGCCCAGGACCGCACGCTGCATGGTGAGACGTCGGTGCAGAGCGGCTTCTACTTCCGCTCGGACCACTTCAACTTCGCCAAAGCCGGCGTGCCGGCCCTGTACGCCGATGGCGGCGAGGACCTGCGCGAGGGCGGCGTTGACGCTGGCCGCAAGGCCGCAGCCGACTACGGCGCCAACCGTTACCACGGCCCGAAGGACGAGTTCGACGCGGCCACCTGGAAGCTGGACGGTACCGTCGAAGACCTTCAGTTGATGTACGGCGTGGGCAAGGAACTGGCCGGTGGCGATCGTTGGCCGAACTGGTACGAAGGCAACCCGTTCAAGGCTGCCCGCGACGCGATGATGAAGGACAAGGCTGCGGCCGCTGCAAAGTAGGGTCGAGCCATGCTCGACTGAACATTGTTGAGGTCAAAGCGGCGCCCCGTGGGGCGCCGCTTTTTTTGTACGCTCTGCCATTGGTGGGTGCCAACCTCGGTTGGCAGCGCCTTCCGTGGGGACCATCTCACCCACGCATGGCATGAATCTACCGGGCGATGTAACGCCATCGGGTTGCCGGCCAGCGGCCGGCACTACCGGCGTTTGCTACGCACAAAGAAAAACCCCGCTGCGTAAGCAGCGGGGCTTTTGGGTGTAAACCCTGGCGATGACCTACTCTCGCATGGCTTGAGCCACACTACCATCGGCGCAGCTGCGTTTCACTTCCGAGTTCGGGATGGGATCGGGTGGTGCCACAGCGCTGATTTCACCAGGGAGACGGTTGCAGCAGCGCTTGCAGCGCCAGCTTCGCGATCTTGCCCTTGGGGCGGAAGGAACCCGGAAAACGCAGTGCCTTCACTTATAAAGAAAAACCCCGCTGCGTGAGCAGCGGGGTTTTGGGTGTAAACCCTGGCGATGACCTACTCTCGCATGGCTTGAGCCACACTACCATCGGCGCAGCTGCGTTTCACTTCCGAGTTCGGGATGGGATCGGGTGGTTCCACAGCGCTAATTTCACCAGGGAGGCGGTTGGAGCGTCGCCATCCGGTACAGCTGGATAAGGCGCCTGCCTCTCGTAGTTCTTGTGACGTAGCGTGCACTTGGATGCTCTTACGACGTTGTCGTAAAGCCAAGGCAACTTGAGGTTATATGGTCAAGCCGCACGGATCATTAGTATCAGTTAGCTCAATACATTGCTGTACTTACACACCTGACCTATCAACCACGTAGTCTACATGGTTCCTTCAGGGGGCTTGTGCCCCGGGAGATCTCATCTTGAGGCGCGCTTCCCGCTTAGATGCTTTCAGCGGTTATCGCTTCCGAACATAGCTACCCGGCAATGCCACTGGCGTGACAACCGGAACACCAGAGGTTCGTCCACTCCGGTCCTCTCGTACTAGGAGCAGCCCCTCTCAAATCTCCAACGCCCATGGCAGATAGGGACCGAACTGTCTCACGACGTTCTGAACCCAGCTCGCGTACCACTTTAAATGGCGAACAGCCATACCCTTGGGACCGACTACAGCCCCAGGATGTGATGAGCCGACATCGAGGTGCCAAACACCGCCGTCGATATGAACTCTTGGGCGGTATCAGCCTGTTATCCCCGGAGTACCTTTTATCCGTTGAGCGATGGCCCTTCCATACAGAACCACCGGATCACTAAGTCCTAGTTTCCTACCTGCTTGATCCGTCGATCTTGCAGTCAAGCACGCTTATGCCTTTGCACACAGTGCGCGATGTCCGACCGCGCTGAGCGTACCTTCGAGCTCCTCCGTTACTCTTTAGGAGGAGACCGCCCCAGTCAAACTACCCACCATACACGGTCCCCGACCCAGATAATGGGCCCAGGTTAGAACGTCAAGCACGACAGGGTGGTATTTCAAGGATGGCTCCGCTGCAGCTGGCGCCACAGTTTCATAGCCTCCCACCTATCCTACACAGACGAACTCAACGTTCAGTGTAAAGCTATAGTAAAGGTTCACGGGGTCTTTCCGTCTTGCCACGGGAACGCTGCATCTTCACAGCGATTTCAATTTCA
>NZ_JBMRFR010000027.1:0-34575 GCF_049384845.1 Stenotrophomonas sp. CASM101
CAACGGCTTTGACTGATGTGGAGGTCTTGCAGGCCTCTTTGGCAACCTGCAGTTTGAAACGAGCGTCATATCTGTTCATGTATCCCTCGGGGTTGGATCTGGCGTCCAACTCCCGGGGGTCACTTCAGGGATGGGTTTACGGCGTCTCCCGCAAACGGATCCACCCCGCCATCCCACAGGACGCCAGCTTTTGCTTCGGCTGTTGCTGTTGCTCCGGCTTGCAGCAGGTGCAGGGCTGCAAGCCCTGCAATAAACCCTACCTGCCCATCGCCCTGGCGATCGCTTCCAGCAGCAGTTCACCGGTCACCGGCTTACGCAGGAAACCGCCGATGCCGGCCGCTTCCACCTGCTGCTGCAGGTCCGGATCGGTGCGCGCGGTCACGGCAAGCAGCGGCAGCATGTAGCCCTGGTTGCGCAGGTGCTGGGCCAGTTCGAAACCGCTCAGGCCCGGCAGGTCCAGGTCCAGCAGGCCGACTTCGAAATCGCCGGCACTGATCTCGCGCAGCGCCGCCAGCGCATGGCCTGCATGCACCACCTCATGCCCACGCGCACTCAGCAGCCCGCGTATCACATCGGCCACGGTCGCGTCGTCTTCCACCAGCAGTACCCGCAATGGCGGCATGTTGGCCGCTTCCTGGCGGTGCGTATCACCCTCTGCCTCGGCATGGGCATCGACCACCATCGGCAACGGCAACGTCACGCCGAAGCAGGTGCCACGACCGAGCTGGCTCTCCACCTGGATCCGCCCTTGCATGGCATGCGCCAGTTCGCGGCAGATTGCCAGGCCCAGGCCACTGCCACCGTACTGTGCAGCGGTGCGTGCGCCATCGGCCTGCTCGAAGCGGCGGAAAAGGCGCTGCTGTTGTTCCTGGCTGATGCCCGGGCCGGTGTCGCGCACTTCGAAATGCAGCGATCGCAGTTCGGCGTCGCTGCGGGCGTGCAGGGTGATGGTGCCGCGGCTGGTGAACTTGACCGCATTCGAGAGCAGGTTCAACAGGATCTGCCGTACCCGCATTGCATCGCCGTTGGCCTGCAGGCCGGCGGGCAGCTGGTTGTCGAGCGTGAAACGCAGGCCCTTCTGCGCCGCCAACGGCCCCATCAGCGCGGCCAGGTCCTGCAGCAGGCTGCCCAGTGCGAACGGCTTGTGCTGCAGCTCCAGGCGGCCCGATTCGATCCGCGCCAGGTCCAGCGCATCGTTGACCAGATGCAGCAGGTGCTCGCCGGCATGGCGGATCGATTGTGTATAGCCACGCTGCTGCGGATCCAGCGGCGAGGCCAGCAGCAGCTCGCTCATACCCAGCACACCGGTCATCGGTGTACGTATCTCGTGGCCAAGATTGGCCAGGAAGCGGGTCTTGGCCGCCGACGCCTGTTCGGCCAGTTCCTGCTTGTGCAGCGCAAGCTGGTAGGCGTGGCGACGTTGCAGGCGCCGACGGTAAAGCCAGGCGAACCAGCTGGTCAGCAGCAGCGCGAACGAGGCAAGCATCAACAGGCCGGACAAGCTGCGCCACCACGGTGGCTGCACGCGGAATTCCAGGCTCTGCACACGTGACCAGACATGGTCAGCCGACCGCGCCTGCACTTCCAGCCGATAGCTGCCCGGTGCCAGCCGCGAGAACAAGCGCTCACCGGCCGGCCCCACTTCCACCCAGTCCGGGTCATAGCCGGCCAAGCGGTAACGATAGGTGTTGGACGCCGAATCGGCGAACGACAACAGGCGCGCGACGATGCGCAGATCGCGGTCGCCGTCGGCGATCTGCAACGGCGCGTCGTGGGTGAGGTCCAGCACCTGCTCGTTGCGGCGCACCTCCACCCGCTCGATCACCAGCGGCGCACGCCGCATCGACGGACGTACCTGCTTCGGGTCGAACACCACCACACCGGCCGGTGTACCTGCCACCAGATGACCGTCTGCCGACATCACCAGCGTGTGTTCGCGGAATTCCTGGCTCGGCAGGCCATCGTGCACGCCATACAGGCGCACACTCTGGCCGTCGGCCCCGATGCGCACCAGGCCACGCGCACTGGTTGCCCACGCAACCCCCTGCGCATCGACCACCAGCCCCGAGGCGGAGATCGCCGGGTAGCCCTGCTCTGCACCGACCACGGCCTGCCGCTCCAGCCGGCCCTGGCTCCAGCGGTAGCGCGACAGGCGGCCATCTTCGGACAGCCAGACCTGGCCATCGGTGCCCACGTGCAGTGCATGGATCGCGGTCGCCGGCGCACCCGGCACCGGCTGGAAACGCTCGCTTTCCGGCAGCCACTGCAGCAGGCCACGGCTGCTTGCCAGCCAGATATGGTCCTGTGGCCCGCATTCCACGTCCAGATTGAGCTGGCCCTGCTGCAATCCACGCTGGCCATTATCCAGTTGGCGCCGCAGGCGCCCATCCAGATCGCGTTGCTGAAGCCCCGACGGCAGCATCAGCCAGAGACTGTCACCATCACAGGTCATCATGGATTCGATGACTCCTTCCATGGTCGCGTCGGCGCCGGCATCCCGGCCCCAGCGGCGCAGATCACGCCGCTTCGGGTCATAGCGCAGCAGTGCGTCGTTGGAACCGATCCAGACTTGGCCGCGGCGATCCTCGCGCACCGAGGTCAGCCAGTGCATGCCGTTGACCCAGGTACGGTGCTGTTCGATGCTGCCGGTCTTCGGATCGAAGCGGTCCAGCGCGCCGTGGCTGCCGACCGTCCAGATGCCGCCATTGCTGGAGGGGCTGGTGCCCAGCACGAAGGCATTGCGCAGCGAGCGCGGGTCGTCCTCCAGCCGCGACAGCACCGAGAACTGCCACCAGCGCGGCAACAGGTGCCACAGGCCGGCATTCGTGCTGGCCAACCAGATGCCGCCCTCGCGATCCTCGTAGGCACCTGTCCAGTTCGGGCGCACCGGGCCACGTGCCACCGCGCTGTACAGGGGCACGGCCTGGTACTGGCCATCGACCGCCCGGCCGAGGCCGGTGCGGGTGTCCAGCCAGTGCCCGCCCTGCTCGTCGCGCAGCATCATGCCCAGCACCTGCTCGCCTTCGGGCAGCTTCCAGGACGGTGCCTCGAAACGACCATCGGGACGGCGCACCATGGCACCGGCCATCGTGCTGATCCAAAGGCTGCCATCGGATTCGGCCGTCAAGCCATTGATCAGCAGGCTGGGAATGATGCCGGCCCCGACCCGCTCAAAGTCCGTGCCGGTCCAGCGCGCGACGCCATGCTTGGTGCCGATCCACAGGCTGCCGTCAGCCAGGGTGGCCAGGTACGGCACCGATGCCGCCGGCAGGCTGCGCGGGTTGTTCGCTTCAGGCAGGAAGCGCTGCAACCGGTCCTGGTTGTCCAGGCGGTACAGACCACCTTCGTGGGTGCCGAACCAGACCGAACCATCCGGCGTGGTGGCCAGGCTCCAGACCGTGTTGGTGCCCATCAACGGCTGGCTGCTGCGGTCGTAGAAGTGCAGCTGGCGGCGATCGGCCGACATCCGTACAAGGCCGGCGTTCTCGGTGCCGATCCAGAGCTGGTTGCGGGCATCGACCAGCACCGTCCAGATGCGGTTGTCGCGCAGGCCGTCTTCCGAGCGCCAGATCCGGTAGTTGCGCCCGTCGTAGCGGGCCAGGCCGTCGTTGGTCGCGATCCAGAGGTAACCGTAACGATCCTCGGCCATGCGGTTCACGGTGTTGGACGGCAAGCCGTCGAACACCGTCACCTGGCGCGGGTTCGGTGGCACCGGCTGCGCCGCAGCGGGTGACAGGCCGCACAGGAGGACCAGCAGCAGCATCGCCGCCCGCAGATACACCACCGATTGCCTCCTCACGCTGCTTCTGATGATTCCCGCACTACGGGCGTCGGCATGGTAAACCGAAAGTCGCGACGTTCACGCCCGGCGCTGGCGCATTCAAAGGGCGGTTTGTCGTTTTGCGCGCGCCTGGGCAATGGCAGTCACCAGCATGTCACCGGTCACCGGCTTGCGCAGGAAGCCATCGAACCCAGCCGCCAGGACCTGGGTCTCGGCGTAGGCGTCGGACCGTGCAGTGACCGCCACCAAGGGAAGTTCATAGCCCATGGTGCGCAGCTGCCGGGCGATGGCGGTGCCGTCCAGCGCCGGCAGATCCAGATCAAGCAGGCCCACGTCAAAGCCATCGGTGGCGATCTCCGATAGCGCGCCCAAACCATGCAGCACGTGCACCACGTCGTGGCCACGGCCACGCAGCAGGCCGGCGATGACCTCGGCCACGGTCGCGTCATCCTCCACCAGCAGGATGCGTAGTGGCGGCAGCATCGGCAGTACCGGCAATTCGCCCGGCGCATTGGCGGCCTGCCGGTTCCAGGGCAGCGGCAGCCATACCCGGAAGCGGGCGCCCTTGCCCGGCTGGCTGTCCACTTCAATCCGCCCGTTCATGGCCACGGCCAGCTCCTGGCAGATCGCCAGGCCCAGCCCGCTGCCTCCATAGCGCGACGCGGTGCGCGGGCCATCGGCCTGTTCGAAGCGATGGAACAGGCGGTCCTGCTGCTCGGCGTTGATGCCCGGGCCGGTGTCATGCACTTCGAAGCAGAGTCCACCACCGTTGTCTTCCAGCCGCACGGCCAGGCCGACGTGCCCGCGCTCGGTGAACTTGATTGCATTGCCCAGCAGATTGAGCAGGATCTGCCGCACGCGCATCTCGTCGCCACTGACGCTGATCGGCCCAGGTGGATCGTCCCCACGGCGGAACTCCAGATTGCGCTGCGTTGCCATCGGCTGCATCAACGCCTGCACCTGGTCGAGCAGGCTGGCCAGATCGAACGGGCGCAGGTCCAGCTCCAGCCGGCCGGCCTCGATGCGGGCCAGATCCAGCGCGTCATTGACCAGCCGCAGCAGGTGGCTGCCCGCCTGCTGGATCGAGCCTGCATAGCTGCGCTGCACTGGATCCAGCGGGGTGGCCAGCAGCAGTTCGCTCATGCCGAGCACGCCGGTCATCGGCGTGCGCACCTCATGGCCCAGCGTGGCCAGGAACCGGCTCTTGGCCTGTGATGCCTGCTCCGCCAGCTGCTGCTTGTGCACGGTCAACTGCCATTGCTGGCGGCGGCGCAGCCGCGCACGGATCGACCACACCACGATGAGCAGCAGCAACGAGCCGATCAGCAGGTAGCCGAAGATCGCCATGCCGCTGCGCCACCAGGGTGGCAAAACCTTTACCTGCAGCCGCTGCGAAGGTGTCCAGGCGCCACTGGCTGTCGCCGCCTGGACTTCAATGACGTAGCTGCCGGTCGGCAGCCGCGACAGCGTGCGTTGGCCGTCACCGCCCTGCTCCACCCAGTTCTGGTCGTAGCCCTGCACCCGGAAGCGGTAGCGGTTGCCCTGCGGGTTGGCATAGGAAAGCAGCCGCGCATCAATCTGCAGGTCACGGTCATCCGGCCCCAGCAACAACGTGCCGCTGGTCGGCAGCGGTTGCCAGCCACGGGCATCATCGCGCCGCACGCGGACCTCGGCGATCACCAGTGACGAAGGCGGCAGCGTGGTATCGGCGGCATTCACATCGAACTCGACCAGGCCGGTCTGGGCCACCGCCAGCACGCGACCGTCGGTATTCACCGCCGGCGGCCGACTGGTGAACTCGGCGTCCGGCAGGCCATCGCGTTCGTTGAACTGCTGCAGGCGGCGCGCTTTCGGATCCCATCGCAGCAGGCCACGTGGCGTGGTCGCCCACAGGCGGCCGTCTTCGGCCAACGCCAGCCCCCCCATGCTCACCGGCGGCACGCCCGCACTGCCATCAATGCGCTGGATCAGGCGCAGGCTCATGCCATCCCACTGATAGCGCTCGAGCGCACCTTGCCGGGCCAGCCACAGCTGCTGCGGATCGACCCACACCAGGTCATAGATCAGCCCGCGCGAAACGCCCGGCACCGCTTCGAAGCGCCCGGCCTGTTCACGCCAGATCCCCATGTCGCCCATCACCCAGGCCTTGCCCTGGGCATCGAAGCGGATCTGCTCAATCGGTGAATCGGCCGTCTTGCGGAAATCCTCCAGCGGGTAGCTGCGCAGTATGCGGCCGTCGGCACTGCGTTGCTGCAGGCCGAGGTTCATCACCGACAGCCAGACCGTGCCATCGGGGGCCTGCCGCATCAGATCGACGCGCTGGCGCAGGTCCGCGCCCCCGTCGATACGCCAATCGTGCAACGCGCCGGTGGCCGGGTCGTACACGCTGATGCGGCCGGCACGCCCCAGCCACAGGCGCCCGTCCGGCCGCGGCAGCACCGACCACACCGCCCCGCTGCCAATCTCGCGATCGCTGGCCAGCAACCGCAGGGTTCCCTGCGCATCCAGCTGGTACACGCCATGTGCCGAGCCAACATAGTAGTTCTGGCCATCGCTGGCTGCACTCAACAGGTACTGGCTGTCCAGCGGCTTGCCGTCAAGCTGGTTCCAGATCGAAAACCGGCGCCAGTCCGGGGGCAGGTAGGCCAGGCCCTGGGTCAGCAGCGCCACCCACAATCCGCCCTCGTGGTCCTGCAGCAGATCGAGCACACCACTCTGGGCAGTGAGGAAACCACTGCCGCGGTCGCCATCGAGCCGCCACAGCATGCTGGCATCTCCGCGCAACAGGCCATCGGAGGTGCCTGCCCAGTAACCGCCCTGGCGATCAGCCAGCACCAGCGCCGAACGCAGGCGCGCACTGTCGGCCCAGCGTGGACGGCTGACCCGGTCCTGCGGGTCGATACGGTAGAGGCCGTCATTCTGGCTGCCGGCCCAGATCGAGCCGTCGGGGTCGCGGCTCAGGCGCAACACGCTCAGCGCCCCCAGTTCGCGCGGTGCGACAGCCTCGAACCCAGTCCCGTTCCAGCGCGCAATGCCCGCCTCGGTGCCGATCCAAAGGCGTCCCTGCGCATCGACCAGGCTGCTGTAGATGGTATTGCTGGGCAATCCCTCGGGACGGGCCGGATCATGCTCGAAGAAGCGCAGGCTGCCATCTTCACCGAAACGGCAGACGCCATGGCCGCTGGTGCCGATCCACAGTGCATCCTCGGCGTAGGCCAGCGTCCAGAACTGGCTCATGCAGGGGCCGTTGACGGTATCAAAGGTCTTGAAGCGTTCGCGGTCGGCATCCAGCCGGGCCACGCCCTTGCCATTGATGCCGACCCAGACGCGGTCCAGGGGATCGACCAGCAGGGTCTCGATTTCGTTGCCGGGCAGCGAGCCCGGCTGCTCCGGATCATGTTCCCACACCCGCAGGTTGCCACCGTCATAGCGCACCAGGCCACCATCGGTGGCGGCCCAGACATGGCCCTGGCGATCCTCGGCCAGCGCCAGCACCATGCGCGAGGGCATGCCTTCGGCGGCACCGAAACGGCGCAGCCGCGGTGTCTCGGCCATGTCCGGGGCCGCAGCCGCCGTGGCAAATGCCATCAGCAGCAGCCCCATTCCCGCGATGCCCCGGCGCCACAGGCGCCAACCGCTCGTCATCCTGAACCCCCTGTCCTGCCCCGATTGTCACACAGCGCCGGGTTCATGGCTGCAACAGGCTGTTTCCACCGGTGGACCCACCACGAACTGTTGCAGCCATGCACGCAACGTTGGCGGGGGGCTGTGCGTATGATCGCAACGTCCCCTTCCGGAGCCCGCCATCGATGCGTCCCTGCCTGGCCCTGCTGCCGATGCTGCTCGCCACCGCTCCCGCCTTGGCCGATGCGGATACCTATCGCCTCGATCCGGTGCATACCCGTGTGCTGTTCACCATCGACCACGCCGGTTACTCGCAGGCGATGGGCACGGTCTCCGGCAGTGAGGGACGCCTGCAGTTCGATCCCGACAACTGGCGCGAAGCCACACTGGACGTCGAGGTTCCCGTGTCGCGATTGGACCTTGGTGATGCCAAATGGAACCAGGCCACGCTGGCGCGCAGCCTGCTGGATGGTGAGCGCTTCCCGAAGGCACACTTTGTCTCCAGTCGGGTCGAACCGATCGATGCAAGGCGCGCCCACGTGATCGGCACCCTGACCCTGCGCGGGGTCAGCCAGGAAATCACGCTGGACGTGACCCTCAACGCCATCAAGCGCTACCCCCTGCCCCCATTCCGACGCACCGCCGGTTTCTCGGCCAGCACCACGCTGAGCCGGCGCGCGTTCGGCATCACCGCCTGGCCGGGCGTCATCGGTGATGCAGTGCAGTTGAGGATCGAGGCTGAAGCCACCCTCGACCGCAGCGACGCCCCGGGAACTCCCGCTCCCGTTCCGCACTCCGACCCCAAGATGGCCCGCTAGAGGACCTTTCATGACCGCCAAGAACACCCCCGCCGCCTGGGGGAGTGTCAGCCAGATCCTGCATTGGTTGATCGCACTGCTGATCCTCGCCCTGGGCGTGGTCGGCCTGACCATGGGCGAGCTGCCCAAGACCCCCAAGTATTTCTGGGTCTATACCGCGCACAAGTCGATCGGCATCACGGTGCTGGCGCTGGTGCTGTTCCGCCTGGGCTGGCGCCTGTACGCCGGTGCGCCGAAGCCGGTGCCGGGCGTGCCCAGCTGGCAGGAATGCATCGCCAGCGCCACCCACGTGCTGCTGTACGTGCTGATGTTCGCCATCCCCCTGTCGGGCTGGCTGTACGACTCGGCCAGCGGCCTGCGCCCGTTCCGCTGGTTCGGCCTGGTGGATGTGCCCAAGCTGAGCGGACCCGACCCGCAGGTTGTCGCGGTGTCACATGCCATCCACGAATACGGCTTCTGGCTCTTGATCGCGGTGGTACTGGCCCATGCCGGTGCCGCCTTCTACCACCACCTGTTCCAGCGCGATGCGACCCTGTCCCGCATGTTGCCGCGCGGCTGGCTTGCCTCCCCTCAGAAGGACTGACCGATGAACCTGAAACTGACCACTCCGGCCGCCGTGGCCGCCGCCCTGGCCGGCATGCTGGCTACCGCCCCGGCGCTCGCTGCCGACTATGCGCAGGCCCCCGGCGCCGGCTCGATCCTGGTGTTCGCGACCAAGTACGACGGCGAGGTGTTCACCGGCAGCTTCCCGGGCTTCGCCACCAAGCTCAGCTTCGACCCGGCCAATCCGGCCGCCGGCTCGCTGGACGTGGTGATACCGCTGGCCGGTGCCAAGAGTGGCAACAGCGACCGCGACTCGACCCTGCAGGGTGCCGACTTCTTCAACGTCGGCAAGTTCGCCACTGCGCGCTACACCGCCAAAGGCTTCCGCGCGGTCGGCAACGACCAGTTCGCCGCCGATGGCACCCTCGAGCTGCGTGGCGTCAGCAAGCCGGTCACCCTCACCTTCACCTGGAAGCCGGGCGCCCAGCCGGTGCTGACGGGCAAGGCCACGGTCAAGCGCCTGGACTTCGGCGTCGGCGGTGGTGACTGGGCCGATACCAAGACCATCCCGGATGAGACCGCGATCAGCACGATCGTGAAGTTCGACGCGAAATAACACGCCTCCGGTAGTGGCGGCCGCTGGCCGGCATCACCGGGAACAGAGGGGTTGCCGGCCAGCGGCCGGCACTACCGATCGACGGCCAGCCAGGCCTGCACCGTGGCCGCGTCGAACGGCCAGTCCAGCTCGCGGTCATCGCGCTCGTCGCGGAGCACCGGCACGCGCGCGCCGTAGCGCGATTCCAGCGCCGGCTGGTCATCCAGGAACACCGATTCGAACTCCGGCGCCCGCGCCTTGGCCAGTTCGGCCAGGGCCATGTCGCACAGGTGGCAATCGTCACGCTGGAACAGAGTCAACACCGGTTTTGCTCCCTCTGCCGAAATGCTGCGCCGCAGCCATGGAAGTGCGGCGTGAGCCGCTAGAATAGCGGTCTCTTCCGGTACCCGCAGTACGGCATCCATGGCTGTCAGCACGTTCGACGTTTTCAAGATCGGCATTGGCCCGAGTTCCTCGCACACCGTCGGGCCAATGAAGGCCGCCGAGCGATTCATCCATCGCTGGCTGCTCGATCCGGGCCGCCTGCCCGAGGTCGCGCGCATCCGCGCCGATGTCTATGGCTCGCTGGCGCTGACCGGCCGCGGCCACGGCACCGACAAGGCGATCCTGCTCGGCCTGGAAGGCCAGCGTCCGAACCTGATCGACCCGGACATCATTCCGGCTACGCTCGAGCGCATCCGCAGCAGCAAGCGCATCCAGCTGATGGGCCAGCACGAGATCGCTTTCGACGAGAAGCGCGACCTGGGCATGAACAAGCGCCAGAAGCTGCCGTACCACACCAACGGCATGCGCTTCACCGCCTACAACGCCGAGGACGAAGTAATCGCTACCCGCGATTACTACTCCGTCGGCGGCGGCTTCGTGGTCAACCAGGACGACGCGGCCGACGACCGGATCGTGCCCGATGAGACCCCGTTGCCCTACCCGTTCAAGAGCGGCGACGAGCTGCTGGCGCAGACCGCACGCAGCGGCCTGAGCATTGCCCAGCTGATGTTCGAGAACGAGAAGTGCTGGCGCAGCGAAGACGAGATTCGTGCCCAGCTGCGCGAGATCTGGAGCGCAATGCAGTCTTGCGTGGCGCGCGGTATCCGCGAGGAAGGCGTGCTGCCGGGTGGCCTGAAGGTGGGCCGTCGTGCGCCGGCGCTGTACCGCGAGCTGTCGTCGAAGCCGGAAGCGGCAATGCGCGATCCGCTGACCACGCTGGACTGGGTCAATCTGTACGCACTGGCGGTGAACGAAGAAAATGCCGCCGGTGGCCGTGTGGTAACCGCGCCGACCAACGGTGCCGCCGGCGTGCTGCCGGCGGTGCTGCATTACTTCGACCGTTTCTGCCCCGGCGCCAATGAGCAGCGCGTATTCGACTTCCTGCTGACCTCGGCAGCGATCGGCATCCTGTACAAGGAAAACGCCTCGATCTCGGGCGCCGAAGTGGGTTGCCAGGGCGAAGTGGGCGTGGCCTGCTCGATGGCCGCCGGTGGCCTGGTCGCGGCACTGGGTGGCAATCCCAGCCAGATCGAGAATGCCGCGGAAATCGGCATGGAGCACAACCTCGGCCTGACCTGCGACCCGATTGGCGGCCTGGTGCAGATCCCCTGCATCGAACGCAACGCGATGGGTGCGGTGAAGGCGATCAATGCCTCGCGCATGGCGATGCGCGGCGACGGCAAGCACAAGGTGTCGCTGGACAAGGTGATCAAGACCATGCGCGATACCGGCCGCGACATGCAGGACAAGTACAAGGAAACCAGCCGCGGTGGCCTGGCGGTGAACGTCATCGAGTGTTGAGGTCGACCGGGCCCGGCGCGATGGCGCCGGGCCGCAGGTAGAGCCGACTGTCAGTCGACTATCGCGCGCAGCGCGGGATTTTCGCTCGTTGTGGGGAAGGTTGTCGACTAACAGTCGACTCTACCCAGTCGACTCTACCCCGTTGTCCCTGGCCGGTCGGACGACACCATCACTGCGTTGCGGTTAGGCTCGGGGCTCCCCTGCCCAGGACTGCCCCATGCGCGTGATCGCTACCGCCCTGCTTGCCTGCCTTCCGCTGTCCGCCCTCGCCGCGCCCAGCTATGGGCCGCGCCTGGAGGGCTTCGACTACGGCTATCCAGTGAAGACCTTCGCGCTGGAATCGCAGCGACAGCCGCTGGAGATGGCCTACCTGGACATCGCGCCGAAGAAGGCGCCCATCGGCGTGGTGGTGCTGCTGCATGGCAAGAATTTCTGCGCGGCCACCTGGAAGGAATCGATCAAGCCCCTGGTTGCCGCCGGCTACCGGGTGATCGCCCCGGACCAGGTGGGTTTCTGCAAATCCAGCAAGCCCGAGCGCTACCAGTACAGCTTCGCGCAGCTGGCCGCCAACACCCATGCGTTGCTGCAGCAACTGCAGCTGGGTGATGTGCCGGTGCACCTGGTCGGTCATTCGATGGGTGGCATGCTGGCAGTGCGCTACGCGCTGATGTTCCCACAGGACCTGCGCAGCCTGGCACTGGTCAACCCGATCGGGCTGGAGGACTGGAAGGCGCTGGGCGTGCCGTGGCGCAGCGTGGACGCGTGGTACGCCGGCGAAATGAACATCAGCTATGACAGCATCCGCCGCTACCAGCTGGACGTGTACTACGACGGCAAATGGAAGCCGGCCTACGAGCCGTGGGCGCGGATGCAGTCAGGCATGTATGAAGGGCCGGGCAAGCAGGCCGTTGCATGGAGCCAGGCCCTGGCCTCGGACATGGTGTTCAACCAGCCGGTGGTGTACGAGCTGAAGAACCTGCAGGTACCCACCACGTTGTTCATCGGCCAGAAGGACCGTACCGCGATCGGCCGTGACCTGGCGCCGCCGACGGTGAAGGCGACGCTGGGCAACTATCCGGCACTCGGCAGAGCGGCAGCCGCGGCGATTCCGGGCGCGACGCTGATCGAGTTCGCCGAACTGGGCCATTCGCCACAGGTGCAGGACCCGAAGCAGTTCAACAGCGCGCTGTTGAAGGCGTTGAAGTCGCGCTGACCGGCAAGCGTGCCCCTGTAGAGCCGAGCCCACGCTCGGCTCATGCGGCAAGATGGGGATTCTGCCAGGAGCAGTGGGGCGTGGGCTCGGCTACAGGAGCGGTGCGATCAGCCGACGATCCGCAACACATCATCCAGCAGCGCGGCCGCAGTCACTTCCGCACCCGCGCCCGGCCCCTGGATCAACAGCGGCTGCAGGCGATAGCGATCACTATGGATGGCGACGCGGTTGTCGGTGCCCGCGCCCTGCGCCAAGGGATGGTCGGCCGGAAGCTCACGCAGGCCCACCTGTGCACCCTCGGCATCAACGCGGCCAACGAAACGCAGCACACGACCATTGTCGCGCGCCTGCTGCCAGCGCGCCTGCAACGGCGCATCCAGCTGCTCGAGCGCCGCCACCGCATCCTCCAGCGGCAGCGCTGCCAGCGCGTCAGGCACCAGTGAATCCACCTCTACCTGCGACGCATCCAGCGCCAGCCCGCTGCTGCGGGCCAGGATCAGCAGCTTGCGCCGCACGTCCTCGCCGGACAGGTCAAGTCGCGGATCCGGCTCGGTGTAGCCGGCCGCCAGCGCCTCGCGCACCGCCGCCGAGAACGGCGACCTGCCGTCATAGCGATGGAACAGCCACGCCAGCGAACCGGATAGCACGCCCTCGATGGCATGGATGTGATCACCACCGGCCAGCAGCGCACGCAGGCTGCTCAACAGCGGCAGGCCGGCGCCGACGGTAGCGCTGTCGCCGTAGCGCGCACCCGTGTCTGCGCAACGCTCGGCAATGGCCTGCGCGCGTGCCAGCTGCGCACCACGCCCCAGCTTGTTGGCGGTGACCACGTGCACGCCGCGCGCCAGCCACTGTACGTGGCGCGCGGCTACGTCTTCGCTGGCGGTGGCGTCGACCACCACGTCGCCACGCTCCAGTCCTTCGGCACTCGCCCACGGTGGCGAACTCTGGCCATCGCGCGGTGCACGCCGTGCCAGTTCCAGCGGCACCGCCAGGTCACGATCGATCTCCAACGCAGTGCGTGAATTGGCCAGCCACTGCACGCTGGGCAGTTCCAGCCCACGTGCCTGCAACGCCTGGTAGCGCTGTACGAAGGCCGAGCCGACCGTGCCGGTGCCAAGCAGCGCCAGTCGTCCCACGCCCAGAGCAGGAATCTCTGCGGCGAGCGCGCTCATGCATCCACCGCCTGTTTGCGGCGCGCAGCCGCATCAATCACCGCTTCGGCACGCTGCAGAGCGGCGCCGAGATCGGCCAACAGGTCACGCTCGGCCTCGATGCCGACCGACAGGCGCAGCAGGCCTTCGCTGATGCCGGCAGCGGCTCGCGCTTCGGCGCTCATCGCGGCGTGGGTCATGGTGGCCGGATGCGCGATCAGGCTTTCGACGCCGCCCAGTGATTCGGCCAGCGTGAAACAGCGCAGTCCATCGACGAATGCACGCACTGCGGCATGCGGATCGTCGCCTTCGCAGTCGGCCAGTTCGAACGAGAGCATCGCACCGAAACCACTCTGCTGGCGCGTGGCGATGCTGTGGCCTGGGTGATCGGCCAGCCCCGGGTAATAGACGCGGCCGACCGCCGGATGCTGGTCCAGCAGGGCAACGATCGACGCGGTGTTTTCCTGGTGCACGCGCAGGCGCGCATCCAGCGTGCGCAGGCCGCGCAGGGTCAGGAAGGCATCGAACGGTGAACCCGTCAGGCCCAGCGCGTTGCCCCACCACACCAGCTGCTCGTGCAGTGCCGGATCACGCGCGACCACTGCCCCGCCCACCACATCGCTGTGGCCGTTGATGTACTTCGTGGTGGAGTGCAGCACCAGGTCCGCACCGAACGACAGCGGTTGCTGCAGCGCTGGCGACAGGAACGTGTTGTCGACCACCACGAGTGCGCCGGCCTTGTGCGCGGCATCGATGACGAAGCGCAGGTCGGTGATGCGCAGCAGCGGGTTGGACGGCGTTTCGACCAGCACCAGCTTCGGCTGGGTGGCCAACGCCTGCGCCAGTGCACGCGGATCGGTCAGGTCGGCGGTGACCAGTTCAAAGTGGCCCTTCCTGGCCAGCGCATTGAACAGGCGCCAGCTGCCGCCGTACGCATCGTGCGGCACCACCAGGGTATCGCCCGGCTGCAGCAGTGCGTTCAGCACCAGGTTGATCGCGCCCATGCCGGTCGCCGTGATGACGCCACCGGCGCCGCCCTCCAGTTCCGCCAGCGCCTCGCCCAACAGGTCGCGGGTCGGGTTGCCACTGCGCGTGTAGTCGTACTGGCGCTTGTTGCCGAAACCTTCAAAGCTGAAGTTCGACGACAGCACGATCGGCGGCGTGACCGCGCCATGCGCAGTGTCCCGATCGATGCCGGCACGGACAGCGGCAGTGGTGCGGCTACAGGACGGCTCGTTGGCGTGCAGGCTCATGCGGACTCTCCAGAAGTACGGAAGGCGGTGACGAGGATCGCGTCAATGCGATCGGTTTCTTTGAGGAAGGCGTCGTGGCCATAGGGCGAGCGCAGAACGCGCAGGCTGCCGCGCGGGCCCAGCCCTTCGACCAGGCCGACCAGGTCGGCCAGCGGCACCAGGCGGTCGCCCTCCACGGCCACCACCACGGTCGGCGGCAGGATCGCGGCCGGGTCGACGCGGTGCAGATCGATCGATTCGGACAGGCGCAGGTAAGCGGTCACCGGCGTGCGCGCGACGTACTGCGCGCCGGCCGCGTCGAGATAGTCTTCGGCAGCCACGCGCACGCGGCCATTGATCACTTCCGGTGCGGCATCGAAGCGCTCGCCGAATTCTTCCGGGGTACGGTAGCTGAGCATGGCAAACTGCCGCGCCAGGGCCAGGCCGTGGTCTTCGCCGCACTGCAGCTGGCCCAGCGCGACCGCGCGACGCTGCAATGCGCGCCAGGCGGCGGCATAAGGGTGCGGACGATGCGCACCGCTGGCCAGCACCAACTGGCGCACGCGGGCACGATGCCGGATCGCGAACTGCTGGCCGACCAGCGCGCCATACGAATATCCGACGAAGGCTTTCAGCGCGCGAATGCCGAGATGATCCAGCACCAGCGCCAATGCGTCGGCCTGATCGGCGGTATCGATCGGCACGTCCAGCGCACCGTCGGCACCGACGAAATCGACGGCCAGCACGCGCAGCAGCTGCGGATCCAGCGCGCGCCCGCTGCCGACCAGGCCTTCGGCCCAGCCCTTCTCGCTGAACTGTGCATTGGACGCCACGTGGCGATGGGCGGAAATGCCACCGGCCAGTACCACCACCGGCGCATTGGCCGGGCCGACCCATTCGTAGCGCAGGCGCACCGGACTGGGACCTGCGTGACGCATCGACAACACTGCGGCGAACTCGCCGCGCTCGGCATGCACGCGGTCTGCGACCGGCACGCTGACGGGGACAAAGGGTTCGGGGCGAATGGCGGTGCTGGCGGCGAAGCTCATGGCGGGATCCGGTTGGGGAATCGGCCATCGAGCCTTCGCGGGGCCCGCGTTCGAGATGCACGTGCGGTGCATGGTTCGAACCATCTTTCGGTGGACGCCACGGTCCCCGCAGGATTTGGCACCTACGCAGACGCTTGCGCGCCTGCGGGCTGCCCCGGCTTCAAAGGGCCTGTCCCTCTGCCGGTCTCGATGGTGGAGTCACGATGCCAGCCCTTTCCGGCACTGTCAATCCCTTCATGCGGATAAAGCGATAGATATTTTCAGGGCCACTCTGCGAGGGCCGTCCCGGTCGCCCCGTTCAGGATCGGGTACAGTCCCGGCGGTCCTCTCGCTGGAAACGCCGATGCCGCGCCTGCCCCTGTCCTGCCTGCTGTTGCCTCTGCTGGCGAGCGCGACCGCACACGCCGGCGACTGGCGCCAGGGCTGGGGACTGGCTCCCCCTTCCGCCCGTGCCACCCGCGCAGGCAGTGCCGAGGGCGCCGCCCCCATGGCCCAGTTGCGCCTGCAGCCGGTCGGTACGCAATGGCAGGCGCGGATCGACAACGGGCTGGCAGGGCCGCTGCAGATCCAGCTGCGCGCCGCCCCCGGACACCCGGTCGAAGGCCTCCCGGTCGAGTCGCTCATCCAGGGCGACAGCAGCCTGGTGGTCGGCCACCTGCCCGCCCCGATCGAGGGCCGCATGCTGGATCTGCGACTGCAGTCGGTGCCGGGCAACCCGGCCGCACAGGCCGAAGATGTCGCCTATCGCCTGCCGTTCGATGCGGCCCGCCTGCGTGTGGACCAGGCGCCACAGGGGCGATTCAGCCATGACGACGAGGAGAACCGCGACGCGGTCGACTTCGCACTGCCGGAGGGCACCCTGGTGCTGGCCGCGCGCGAGGGCACGGTGATGCAGATCCAGGATGGCTTCCGTGGCAATGGCCAGGACCGCGTGCGCGATGGTGCCCGTGCCAATTTCATCCGCGTGCTGCACAGCGACGGCAGCATGGCCCTGTACGGCCACCTCCAGGACGGCGGCATGCGCGTGCGCCGCGGCCAGGCGGTGGGAGCCGGGCAACCGATCGGCCTGTCCGGCAACAGCGGCTACAGCACTGCGCCGCACCTGCACTTCGTGGTGCAGGTCAACCGCGGCATGGGCCTGCGCTCGGTGCCGGTGCGCATCTTCGCCGAGCAGGGGCAGCTGCAGTTCGCCCGCCAGGGCGAAGCAGACGGCGGTACCGGGCGCTGACCGGC
Source organism: Stenotrophomonas sp. CASM101 (assembly GCF_049384845.1). Taxonomy (NCBI): domain Bacteria; kingdom Pseudomonadati; phylum Pseudomonadota; class Gammaproteobacteria; order Lysobacterales; family Lysobacteraceae; genus Stenotrophomonas; species Stenotrophomonas sp. CASM101. The sequence goes on from NZ_JBMRFR010000027.1 coordinate 17,049, forward strand.
CCCGGCCGGTATAATCGGGCGCTTATCTCTTTGAATAGCGCCCCGGGCGGGCGCCACTGCCATGTCCGAAGTCGCCAACGAAGCGTCGCGTCGCCGCACCTTCGCCATCATTTCCCACCCTGACGCCGGCAAGACCACGCTGACCGAAAAGCTGCTGCTGTTCGGAGGCGCGATCCAGATGGCCGGTTCGGTCAAGGGCCGCAAGGCCGCCCGCCACGCCACCTCCGACTGGATGGCACTGGAAAAGGAGCGCGGCATCTCAGTCACCTCCTCGGTGATGCAGTTCCCGTACGAAGGCAAGATCGTCAACCTGCTCGACACCCCCGGCCACGCCGACTTCGGCGAGGACACCTACCGCGTGCTGACTGCAGTGGACTCGGCGCTGATGGTGATCGACGTGGCCAAGGGCGTGGAAGAGCGCACCATCAAGCTGATGGAAGTCTGCCGACTGCGCGACACCCCGATCATGACCTTCATCAACAAGCTCGACCGCGAGGGCAAGGACCCGATCGAGCTGCTGGATGAAGTGGAAACCGTGCTGGGCATCCAGTGCGCCCCGGTCACCTGGCCCATCGGCATGGGCCAGCGCCTGAAGGGCGTGGTGCACCTGCTGACCGGCGAAGTGCACCTGTATGAGCCGGGCCGCAACTTCACCCGCCAGGATTCCACCATCTTCCCGTCCATCGATGCCCCCGGCCTGGCCGAGAAGATCGGTGCACAGATGCTGGCCGACCTGCGCGACGAGCTGGAACTGGTGCAGGGCGCCAGCCACCCGTTCGACCTGGACGCCTACCGCGCCGGCAAGCAGACCCCGGTGTTCTTCGGCTCGGGCGTGAACAACTTCGGCGTGCAGCCACTGCTGGACTTCTTCGTCGAGCACGCGCCATCGCCGCAGGCGCGCTCCACCACCGGCCGCCAGATCGCACCGGAAGAGAACAAGCTGACCGGCTTTGTGTTCAAGATCCAGGCCAACATGGACCCGCAGCACCGTGACCGCGTGGCCTTCATGCGGGTCTGCTCGGGCCGTTTCAGCGCCGGCATGAAGACCTTCCACGTGCGCACCGGCAAGGAAATGAAGCTGGCCAACGCGTTGACCTTCATGGCCAGCGATCGCGAGATCGCGGCCGAGGCGTGGCCGGGCGATGTGATCGGCATCCACAACCACGGCACCATCTCCATCGGCGATACCTTCACCGAAGGCGAAGCGGTCACCTTCACCGGCATTCCCAACTTCGCCCCGGAACTGTTCCGTCGCGCACGCCTGCGCGATCCGCTCAAGCTCAAGCAGCTGCAGAAGGGCCTGGCCCAGCTGTCCGAGGAAGGCGCAACCCAGTTCTTCCGCCCCCTCACCAGCAACGACCTGATCCTGGGTGCGGTGGGTGTGCTGCAGTTCGACGTGGCCGCCTACCGCCTGAAGGACGAGTACGGCGTGGAAGCCACCTTCGAGCCGGTCAGTGTGACCACCGCGCGCTGGGTCCACTGCAGCAACGAGAAGAAGCTGGAAGAATTCCGCGAGAAGAACGCGCTGAACCTGGCCCTGGATGCGGCCGGGCACCTGGTCTACCTGGCGCCGACCCGGGTCAACCTGCAGCTGGCGCAGGAACGCTCGCCGGACGTGCGCTTCTCGGCCACCCGCGAAGCGGCGCATACCGTTTCGGTGGGCTGATGCCACGGAGGCGGATCCGCGCCTGGTAGATCCACGCCATGCGTGGATAGGCGCGGATTCATCCCCCATACGGTGACGGGCGTGCACATGGCGGCCATCGCGGCGATGATAGGGGGACGCGGGTCCCCCTCCCCGCGAACAACGCCCATGCCCATGTCCACGACGTCTATTGCTTCGATCCGTGAAGAAATCGCCAGCGCCCTGACCCATGGCCTGGGCGCGGTATTCGCCCTGGCCGCCAGTGCGGTGTTGATCACCCTGGCTGCGATCTACGGCGACGGCTGGCAGCTGGCCAGCGCGATCGTATTCGGTATCGCGCTGCTGCTTCTGTACACCGCCTCCACCCTGTATCACGCCATCCAGCATCCGGTCGCCAAGGGCCGGCTGAAGGTGTTCGACCACTGCGCGATCTACGTGCTGATCGCGGGCACCTATACCCCGTTCACCCTGATCGGCCTGCGCGGTCCGTGGGGCTGGGGCCTGTTCACTGCGATATGGGCGCTGGCGCTGGCGGGTGTGGTGTTCAAGCTGTTCTACACCGGCCGCTTCAAGGTGCTCTCCACGGTGATCTACATCGCCATGGGCTGGCTGGTGATCGTGGCGATCAAGCCGATGTGGGCCTCGATCGACGGTGGCACCCTCGCCTGGCTGTTTGCCGGCGGCCTGTCGTACACGCTGGGCACCTATTTCTACCACCGTGAATCGATCCCGTACTCGCATGCGATCTGGCACCTGTTCGTGATCGGCGGCAGTGTCTGCCACTTTGTCGCGGTCACCATGCAGGTGTTGTAAACGACCGCTCGAACGCAGCGCGTGCACGCCATGCACATGGACGCTTCGCGCCCTGTCCACGAAGAGGGGGCAACCATGGCAGCGTGAATGCTGCCGCCTCCACTGCTGCAAAGCGCACACACCGCTGGCGCCTCCGCCGTCCCGGCCCACGTGGCCGGCGCTGGCTGACGATCCTGGTCTTCATGCTGGCGGCAATACTGGTGCTGTTCGCGTTGTGGGACTGGAACTGGTTCAAGGGGCCCGTGGAGCGTGCGGTGCAGGCACGCACCGGCCGCGCACTGCACATCGGGAACCTGGATGTCGACCTCGGCCGCACCAGCACGATCCGCGCCGATGCCATCACCTTCGCCAATGCCAGCTGGGCAAAACAGCCCGCCATGGCCACGGCGGACCGCGTCGAGATCGATGTGCGGATGTGGCCCCTGCTGCGCGGCAGCGTGCAGCTGCCCGAAGTACGCCTGACCCGGCCGGATGTGCTGCTGGAAACCGCACCGCGCAAGGGAGACCCGGGCAACTGGGATTTCCTCGGCAGCAGCACCGGTGGGGCAAGCCCCCAACTCAAGCGGCTGCGCATCGACGACGGTCGCCTGCAGTTCCTCGACACGCTGGGCCGCACCGACATCCTCGTGGACGTGCGCAGCGGCCAACCGAAGCAGGCCGACACTGCGCCACCGCTGCTGGTGCAGGGTAAAGGCCGCTGGCAGGGCAATCCGTTCACGCTGCGCGGCGGCACTGAATCCCCCCTGGAACTGACCGACAGCGACCACCCGTTCCGCATCCATCTCGATGGCCGGGCCGGCGCCACTCACGCAGTCGCCAGTGGCACGCTGACCAACCCCTTCCAGCTGCGCGTGTTCGACCTGCAGTTCGCGCTCAGCGGCCAGGACCTGGCCGATCTCTATCCTCTGCTCGGCATCGCCATCCCGCCCTCACCGCCCTATGCGTTGAACGGACGCCTCAAACGCGACCACGACGTCTGGCGTTACGACAGCTTCACTGGCAAGGTCGGCGACAGCGACCTGGGGGGCAACCTGCAGTTCGAGGTGGGACGCGATCGTCCACGGCTGACCGCCACGCTGCAATCCAGGCGCCTGGACTTTGATGACCTTGCCGGCTTCGTCGGCGCCCCGCCAAAAACCGGCGGCGGCGAAACGGCCAACGCAGAGCAGAAGGCCGAGGCCGCACGGATTGCCGCCCGTGCACGGGTGCTGCCCGACACGCCCTACAACCTGGGCAAGCTGCGCGCCATGGATGCCGACGTGCGCTGGAAGGCCCACCGCATCAACGCCCCTTCGTTGCCGCTGGACGACATGGATGCGCACCTGTTGCTGGATGACGGCGTGCTGCGGTTGGACCCGCTGAACTTCGGCGTCGCCGGCGGCGACATCCGCAGCACGATCCGCATGGACGCGCGCCGTCCGCAGATCAGCACCGCGCTGAAGGCCAGCGTGCGCGGCGTGCAGCTGGGCCAGTTGTTCCCTGACGCCAAGCTGGCTGAACAGGCCAAGGGTGGCATCGGCGGCGAGGTGGACCTGAGCGGCCACGGCAACTCGGTCGCCGCAATGCTCGGCAGCAGCAGTGGCAAGGTCGGCCTGGCGATGGGCCGCGGCCATGTCGGCAACCTGGTAATGGAACTGGCGGGGCTGGACATCACCGAATCGCTGAAATTCCTGGTGACCGGCGACAAGCAGATCCCCCTGCGCTGCGCCTTCGCCGACTTCGGCGTGCGCGACGGCCTGATGACCAGCCAGGCGATGGCGGTGGACACCACCGACACGATCCTCATCGGCGAAGGCACGGTGAGCCTGCGCGACGAGACCCTGGACCTGCTGCTGAAGCCTCGCCCGAAGGACAGGAGCATTCTGGTACTGCGTTCTCCGCTGCACATCAGTGGCACCTTCAAGGACCCGTCATTCCGGCCCGACTTCAAGGCGTTGGGTATTCGTGGCGCCGTGGCCCTGGCGCTGGGCAGCATCGCGCCGCCGGCGGCGTTGCTGGCGACGATCGAACTGGGGCCGGGGAAGGATGCCGACTGCGGCGGGCAGTATGCGAAGTAGGTTTACAGCGTTGTTCGCGGCGCCTGCATTGATCGCGGCTTGAGGGGGACGGGTGACGCAGGCAGGACACGCCGCAAGTACGTCCCTGTAGGCTCGATGGCGCCATCCATGGCGCCAACGGTCCTGCCTGCGTCACCCGTCCCCCTCCCGACAGTTTCCTGCGCGCGCGGAACGAGAGCGGAAATTCAAAGTCAAAAGAAAAAAGCAAAGTCAAAAGCTGTTGCCAACCAAGGTTGGCACCTACAAAAGGCGAGGCACCGCGCATGTACGCACCGCGCTCGCAGAAATGTGTCCAGAGGCGGAGGGCATGGGCGTGCAGGACCGTTGGCGCCATGGATGGCGCCATCGAGCCCCCATGGATGGGTTCACGGCGTGTCCTGCACGCCCATGCCCTCCGCCTCCCCGCAGGACAGGAAGGCGCTGCTCTCAGCTCTGGCTCTGGCTTCAAAAAGCGGGCCGGCGGGCCGCAGGCCCGCCAGCGACACCCTCACCCGGCGACGATGTACTGCTGCAGCTGGTCCAGCTCGCGCCGCTGCGCATCGATCACCGACTTCACCAGGTCGCCGATCGAGATCACCCCCAGCACCTGCGCGCCTTCCACCACCGGCAGGTGGCGGATGCGGTAGTCGGTCACCAGCTGCAGGCAATGCTCCACCTGCTCGCCCGGCGAGACCGTCACTACCTGTGCGGTCATGATCTCGGCCACCGCCGTATCTCGTGAGGAACGATCACGCAGCACGATCTTGCGCGCGTAATCGCGCTCGGAAAGAATGCCGACCAGCCGTGGCCCCTCCATCACCAGCACCGCACCAATACCCTTTTCCGCCATCAGCCGGATCGCATCGATCACCGCCGCCTCCGGCGCGACCGCATGCACTTCAGGAGACTTGCCGTCCAACAGTTGCCGTACCGTGGTCATCTGCCTGCCCTCCAAGGGTGGGTTGCAGGGCAGAGTCTGCCACGGCGGATGCTAGCCACGTGTCAACCAGGTACAACGGCCGCTGCTTGGACTCTTCGTACAGCCGCCCCAGGTACTCACCGATCAGGCCCAGCGCGATCAGCTGCACCCCGCCCAGGAAAAGGATCACCGCCATCATCGTCGGCCAGCCCGCCACCCGGTCGCCATACAGCGCCGCCTTGATGATCACCCACACACCGAATACGAAGGCCACCGCCGCCGTTGCCAGCCCCAGGTAGGTCGCCGCCCGCAACGGCACGGTGGAGAAGCCGGTAATGCCCTCCAGCGCGAAGTTCCACAGCCGCCACAGGCTGAACTTGCTGGTGCCGGCCACGCGCGCATGGCGGTGATAGGGGACCGCGATCCGCTTGAAACCCACCCAACTGAAGAGCCCCTTCATGAAGCGGTGGCGCTCACGCATCTCGCGCAGCGCGCTCAGCGCACGCGGCGACAGCAGGCGGAAATCACCGGTATCGGCCGGGATCGGCGTGCGTGACAGACGACCGATCACCCGGTAGAACATCGCCGCCGTGGCGCGCTTGATCCAGGCCTCGCCGTCGCGGGCCATGCGCGTGCCATACACGTTGTCATGGCCCTCACGCCAGCGCGCGACGAACTGCGGCACCAGTTCCGGCGGATCCTGGCCGTCGGCGTCGAGGATCATCGCCGCGCCTTCGCGCACCAGGTCCAGCCCGGCGGTCAGCGCTGCCTCCTTGCCAAAGTTGCGCGAAAGCCGCAGCGCCGAAATGCGCGCATCGCCCTCGGCCAGCCTGGCGATCACCTCCCAGGTGTCGTCGTGGCTGCCGTCGTCCACATAGAGGATGTGGCCGTCGAGTTCGGGCAGCGCGTCGAGCACCGCGCACAACCGCGGATGCAGCAACGGCAATGCCAGGGCCTCGTTGTAGGCGGCGATGACGAAAGTAAGCCGTTCGCGGGTCATGCCCGGATTGTACGTTGCCGCCGCCCGCAGATCAGGCAGCGCGCGCTCACTCTTCCGAAAGGTACGCGGCCCCACCCAGCTGCCGTGCCTGGCGCTGGATCCAGGCCGCACGCCGCTGCACGTACGGCCCTGGCTTTGCCGCGTTGTAGCGCCGCGGCGCCGGCAACACCGCCGCCAGCCGCGCGCTATCGGCCGGGCTCAACCTGGCCGCGTCCTTGCCCCAGAACTTCTGCGCCGCCGCCTGAGCTCCGTACACGCCATCACCGAACTCGGCGATGTTGGCGTACATCTCCAGGATGCGCTCCTTTGGCCACAGCGCTTCGATCAGCACGGTGTACCAGACCTCCAGCCCCTTGCGGATCCAGCTGCGGCCCTGCCAGAGGAACAGGTTCTTGGCCACCTGCTGGCTGATCGTGCTGGCGCCACGCAGCCGCCCGCCCTTGGCATTGTGGTCGCGGGCCTTCTCGATGGCCTGCAGGTCGAAGCCATTGTGGACGGGGAAGCGCTGGTCTTCGGCCGCCACCAGCGAGATCGGCAGGCTCGGCGCCATCTGGTCCAGGTCGCGCCACTGGTAATGCAGGCGATAGGACCAATCGGCCTCGCCCAGCGCCTCGCCATAGCGCCACAGCATGACCGTGGATACCGGCGGGTCGATGAACCGCAGCACCAGCACCTGCAGGCAGCTGAAGGCCGCCAGCAACACCGGCAGCCACAGCAGCCGTTTCCAGCGCCAGCGCCTGCGGCGTGGGCCTTCTGCTACGGCTTCCACCTTGTGCTGCTCTCCCCCTGCCCCCATTACTGGTGCATCCTTCTTCTATCTGGTTGTCGGCGCATTATCCGGCAACCGCCCCCGTTTACGCGCGATGTGAGCCGATGACCGCCAACCCCGATTCCCTGATCCGCTTCCTGCTGCCCGACGCTGGCGTCCGTGGCGTCCACGTGCGCCTGCAGGCCACCTGGCAGGAAATCCTGTCCCACGCCGCGTACCCGGACACCGCTGCCGAACTGCTCGGCGAGGCCTGTGTTGCCTCGGCGCTGTTCACTGGCCATACCAAGATCGATGGGCGCCTGTCGATCCAGCTGCGTAGCAGCACCGCCCTGCGCACCCTGTTCGCCGAATGCACCGCCGCCGGTACCCTGCGCGGCATCGCCCAGCTCAGCGAGGGGGCCGATGCGCCGCGCGACCTGTCCAGCCTGGGTGATGACGCCCTTCTCGCGATCACCATCGAAAACCCGGGCCTGGACCCGCGCGAGCCGCAGCGCTACCAGAGCCTGGTCGCACTGACCGCACCGGAGCTGGACGAGGCCTTCGAGGACTACTTCCGCCAGTCCGAGCAGCTGCCGACGCGCCTGCTGCTGGCCGCCGACCGCAATGGCGCCGCCGGCCTGCTGCTGCAGAAGCTGCCAGGCGATGAGGGTGACGAGGACGGCTGGGCGCGTGCCAGCGCCCTGTTCGAGACCCTGGGCAAGGCCGAACTGCTGGCCACCCCGGCCGAGCAGCTGCTGCACCGCCTGTTCCACGAGGAGAAGCCGGAACTGATGGGCGACAAGCCGCTGTCCTTCGCCTGCTCCTGTTCCCGCGAGCGGGTCGCATCGATGCTGCAGTCGCTGGGCGAGGACGAGGCACGTGCCGCGGCCGCGGACACCGGCGCCGTCGAGGTCCGTTGCGAATTCTGCGGGCGGGAGTATCACTTTCCTTTGACGGAGTTCGGCATACTGTTCCACGGTGCCGAGGGGACTGTACCGGCGCCAGAACGGCTTCAGTGAACAGCTTGTCTTGCATCTGGGGGGATCAAGGCTTGTTAAGAATTCATAAACACCCTACGATCAAGTTCCCGTCTCTACGGGAACTTCCGTTGTCCGCCCTTGTCTGAACTGGTCCGATGCGTACCTTCCTGCGTCTACCGCTGGCCCTGCTGATCGCCCTTGGCGCGATCACGGGCGCGCACGCGCAGAGCAAGGACACCCGGACCGTGCTGCCGGTATGGAACAAGGGCAGCGGCAAGGTCGAGGCATTGCTGTACCTGGAGCCCACCGGTGAACAGGCTGCCGGCGCCCGCTGGCACTTCGGCCGCAACTCGCTGGATGCGGCCTTCGGCCTGTCCTCCGGCGATTCGCTGGGCCTGCTCTGCAACAGCAGCAGCGGGACCAGCATGAGCGGCCTGGCCAGTCACTGCATGCTGGCCAGCCTGGGTGACGATGACGACCTCAACAGCCGCCGCTTCACCGGGACTGCCGCGCTGAACCGCGGCAGCGGCCGCCTCGGCATCACCGCGGGCACGGGCCGTGAAACCCTGCCGGCGTGGCTGTCCGGCCCGAACAAGACACCCTCGCTGCGCGCCGAGCAGAACGATCTGACCGTGTTCGCGCAGAAGAACATCGGCCGCGAGGGTTTTGTCTCGATTGCCGGTACCTACGCCAAGGCGCGGCTGGTACCGTTGGCCGACGCAGCGCCGTCCATCGCCGACCGCTGGGACAGCAAAAGCCTGAGCATTGGCGCCGGGTACGGCAATTTCACCGGCAGCATCATCGGCCGCGTGATCGACGTGCCGGGCAAGCCTGGCAAGTGGGAAGGCCTGGGCATCGGCCTGACCTGGCGCACCCCGTGGTCCGGCCAGCTGACCGTTGGCGCCGAGAACGTGATCAGCCGGGGCAAGAATCCGTTCTCCCCGCGCAATGAAAGCAATGACGACGGCACCGTGCCGTACGTGCGTTACGAACAGGATCTCTGACCCGGCCCACGTGGGTCTTCACTGCAATGACTTCTTCCGGGCGCCGAAAGGCGCCCGTTGCATGTGCGCGCTCGTGATACACGCAGCGCGCTTTTCGGCGTACTGGATACCGCGCAACGCATGCCGACACACTGTGATACACATCAACGAGAACTTTTTTCGTCACTTTGCGCTAACAAACGAGACATCGTCAGCGCACGTGCACTTCAACCCTTTGATTTCCAGTGTGAAATTTCATTTTTACCAAAATCACAGGCTTGATTAACGCAGCTTTAATTCTTGGCCAACGCCCGCTACTATCGGTTCAGCCCTCGCGATTTGGGAGCGCTTTTCGCTCCCCCGCCGGGCATTAACCCAGCCAAGATTTCTTGGAGAGAGAGAGCCAATGAATTTCCAGTCCAACAAGCTGCGCGACGCCGTTCTGGTCGCGCTCGTTGCCGGTGTGGCGTCCACAGCCACCGCCCAGGCTCAGGAAGCGACCAACCTTGACCGCATCTCGGTCACCGGTTCGCGCATCAAGAGCACCGACATCGAAACCTCGCAGCCGGTCCTGAGCCTGACCCGCGCCGACATCGAAAAGCAGGGCGTGACCTCGGTCGCCGACATCCTGCAGCGCGTCGCCGCCAACGGCGCCGCGCTGAACCGTACGTTCAACAACGGCGGTGATGGCTCGGCCGGCATCAGCCTGCGCAACCTGGGTTCTGCGCGTACCCTGGTGCTGGTCAATGGCCGTCGCTGGACCACCGGTCTGGATGGCAGCGTCGACCTGAACACCATCCCGACCGCGATGATCGAGCGTATCGACGTCCTCAAGGACGGCGCGTCGACCATCTACGGTTCGGACGCGATCGCCGGCGTGGTGAACATCATCACCAAGCAGAACTTCGATGGCGCGGAAGCCAACTTCTACAAGGGCCAGTACAGCGCTGGTGACGGCGAACGCGAAGCAGCCGACTTCACCATCGGTACCACCACCGATCGCGCGTCGCTGATGCTGGGTGTCTCCTACGTGAAGGAAGACAAGGTCATGGCTGGTGATCGCAAGATCTCCGCCGGCGGCCCTCCGTTCTTCGACGGCCAGAGCAGCACCGGCATGCCGGGTTCCTACCTGCGCAATGACGAGCGCTATGTCCTGATCAACGGCGTGGAAACGCCGTTCAATGCCAACGTCCACGGCTACAACACCGCACCGGACAACTACCTGCTGACCCCGCAGGAGCGCACCTCGCTGTTCGCATCGGGCTCGTACAACATCACCGACAACGTCACCTTCCGCACCGAGGCGATGTACAACGAGCGCAAGTCCGAACAGCTGCTGGCCGCCATGCCCGTCACCGGCATGCGCCTGAGCAAGGACAGCATGTACAACCCGACCGGTGAGGACCTGACCGGCGTCAACCGTCGCTTCAACGAGAGTGGCGGCCGTTCGTTCAACCAGAACGTCAAGAACTGGCACTTCTACGGTGGCTTCGAAGGCTTCTTCGAGTTCGCCGATCGCAACTTTGACTGGGACGTCGGCTACCGCTACGACAAGACTGACCAGAACGACCTGACCTATGGCCTGTTCAACCTGGCCAACCTGCGCAACGCCTATGGTCCGTCCGAGCTTCGTGGTGGCGTGCCGGTGTGCGTTACCGCTCCGGGTGGCGACATCATCCAGGGTTGCGTGCCGGTCAATGCGCTGGGCCCGGAAGGCTCGATCAGCCAGGGTGCCATCGACTACACCTCGTTCACCGCCCACGACTCTTCCAACCTGGTGTCCAAGGGCTACTACGCCAACATCTCCGGTGAAATCGCCCAGCTGCCGGCAGGTGCCCTGGCGTTCGCCGCAGGCTACGAGTACCGCAAGGAATCCGGCCAGTTCGATCCGGACGCCTTCATTGCTGCGGGCCTGAGCACCGGCAACGGCGCCAAGCCGACCAAGGGCAGCTATGACCTGGACGAGTTCTTCCTGGAACTGTCGATCCCTGTCCTGGCCGATCTGCCGGGCGCCAAGCTGCTGGACTTCAGCGCGGCAACCCGCTACTCGAAGTACAGCAACTTCGGCAACACTACCAACAACAAGTTCGGCTTCCGCTGGAAGCCGATCGACGACCTGATGATCCGCGGCAACTACTCGGAAGGCTTCCGCGCGCCGAGCATCAGCAACCTGTTCGCAGGTGATGGCGATTCGTTCGAAACCTACGCCGATCCGTGCGCGGCCGCCAATGGCCCGACCGGTGCAGTGCTGGCGCAGTGTATTGCCCAGGGTGTTCCGGCTGGCTTCGTGCAGCCCAATACCCGCGACGATGACGGCGTGCCGCAGTCCGGTGCCGCCCAGACCGCCGAGCCGTTCACCTGGAAGTCCAACCCGAACCTGAAGCCGGAAACCTCGACCAGCAAGACGCTGGGCCTGGTGTGGAGCCCGAGCTTCGTGACCGGCCTGAACGTGACCCTGGACTGGTGGCAGATCAAGATCGATGATGCCATCACCCGTCCGGCAATCCAGGACATCATGAACTACTGCTACGGCGGCTCGCCGGCTGAGCAGGCAGCCTACTGCGGCCTGATCACCCGTGACCCGACCTACGGCACTGCCGCCGAGCGCTACACCATCACCAACGTCGACATGCCGCTGCAGAACCTGGCGTCGTACAAGGTGGAAGGCTGGGATCTGGGCATCCTGTATCGCCTGCCGGAAACCTCGATCGGCCAGTTCACCATTACCCTCGACAGCACCTACCTGAGCAAGTGGGAAACCAAGGCCACCGAAGACTCGGAGGTCGAAGGTCGCCAGGGACGTTACCTCGATCAGGATCCGTACTGGCGCATCCGTTCCAACCTGTACGTCGACTGGTCCTATGGTGATTTCGGCGTCAACTACGGCCTGCGTTACAAGTCGGGGATGACCGAGTCCTGCCTGCTGGGTGGTTCGCTGCGCAACTACTGCTCGGATCCCGAGAACCGCGAGAACCACATGGGCGCGACCACCTACCACGACGTCCAGTTCCGCTACAACACGCCGTGGAAGGGCACCATCATGGTCGGCCTGAACAACGTGTGGGACAAGGATCCGCCGGTCTCGTACTCGACCTCGTACAACATGTTCGACCCGCAGTACGACCTGCCGGGCCGCTACATGTACATGCAGTACAAGCAGAAATTCTGATCGATCCACTGATCGGCTGATGCAGCAACGGCCCCGCAAGGGGCCGTTGTTTTTTGTGCATTCCAGGCTGCGGCAGCACCCAACGAAAAAGGCCGCGGCAATTGCCGCGGCCTTCTGCACTCAACGAAGCAACAACGCTCAACCGTTAGGAATCAGCGTCTCGATCAGGTGCTCCACATAGGCTTCGAAATCCTCGCGCGCCTGCTTCGGCTGCTGCAGCTGCAGCGACAGCTGCAGGAAGCCGACATACGCGGCGTAGGCCAGGCGTGCGCGATGGCGTGCATCGGTCGAGCTGAGCCCTGCCTGGCGGAACGAGGCAACCAGATAGTCGAGGCGACGCTGCGAAACCCGGTCGATCACCGGCCGCACCATCGGATGGTCCAGCGCCTTCAGCAGCTCGCTGTAGATGATGTGCGGCTGCACTTCATGCGCCACCATCTGGAACAGCTGGCGCAGGCGCACGCGCGGATCCGGTACGTCTTCCAGGCTGCCGAACACCTGTTCCTGTTCGAACAGTTCCCAACGCTCCAGCGCCGCCTGCAGCAATGCATCGCGCGAAGGGAAATGCCAGTAGAAACTGCCCTTGGTCACGCCGAGTCGCCGCGCCAGCGGTTCCACCGCAACGGCGCCTACACCTTGTTCAGCAATCAGGTCGAGGGCCGCCTGGGCCCAGTCTTCGGCACTCAGGCGGCTGTTGCGGCCGGCGCGCGGTTCGCCGGCGGAAGCGTCAGGTTGATTCATGGACTGATTTAACCATACGCCGGGGTTCGTTGCAGTACGCCGTTGCAGGCGAAACCGTCAAAGCCCCCCCTGGACCCTAACCTGCAACGCACCATACGATGCAGTATTGACTTCCCCCGCAAGCGATCCATACTAGCAAGTATGGTTATGTCCCCTACTCCCGCTGCGTTCCATGACCTGCGCCTGGAGGCCGCCCATGGCGCCCGCCTCACGGCCACGACCAGCGAGCACGGTCGTCGTGGTCGCGTGCTGTTCGCGCACGGCTTCGGCCAGACCCGCCACGCCTGGAACGCCACCGCACGCGCCCTGTCTGCGGCCGGCCTGCAGACACTCGCTTACGACGCGCGCGGCCATGGCGATTCGGACTGGAATGCCACCGACCTGCCCTATCACGGCGAACAGTTCGCTGATGACCTGATCGTGCTGGCCGGTGAACAGCCGCGTGCGCCGGTGCTCGTTGCAGCGTCGATGGGCGGGCTGTTCGGCCTGCTGGCTGAGTCGCGCTGGCCCGGCCTGTTCTCGGCGATGGTACTGGTCGACATCACGCCGCGCTGGGATATCGCCGGCGTCGAACGCATCCTCGCCTTCATGACCGCCCATCCCGACGGCTTTGCCTCGCTGGCCCAGGCCGCCGATGTGATCTCGGCCTACATGCCTCACCGCCCGCGCAAATCCGAGCAGTCGCTGCGTGCCTTGCTACGCGAAGACGGACACGGCCGCTGGCGCTGGCATTGGGACCCGCGCCTGGTGGCCGAACTGGCCCGCGACAGCGAGCAGCACCAGGACGCACTGGCCGAGGCCGCGCGCCAGGTGAAGTGCCCGCTGCTGCTGGTCAGCGGCGGCCGCAGCGATCTGGTCACGCCGCAGACCGTGGCCGAATTCCTGGCGTTGGCGCCGCACGCGCGCCATGTACAGCTGCCGCAGGCCACGCATATGGTCGCAGGCGATGACAACGACGCCTTTACCGCTACTGTGTTGGACTATCTGGACGTGTTGCCCGCAGCGGATGCTGCGGCTTCGTCCGCCACAAACGAGCACGTCACCGGAGCACGCTCATGAGCATCGTTCTTCCCTTCCTCGCCCTGCTGCTGGCAGGCGCGTTCGTCGCCTACCACCGCATGCGGCTGGTTACCTGGACGCTGATCAGCGTGGCCCTGCTGGTCGCCTGCTGGTTCATCCCCTACGTCAACCAGACCGCTACGATCGTGGCGGCCGCCGTGTTGGCCGTCATCGCCGTGCCGCTGCTGCTGCCGTTCATCCGCAAGCCGCTGCTGACCGGCCCGATGATGAAGGTGTTCCGCAAGGTGCTGCCGCCGCTGTCGCAGACCGAGCGCATCGCGCTGGAAACCGGTTCGGTCGGATTCGAGGGCGAACTGTTCACCGGTGATCCGGACTGGAACATCCTGCTCAACTACCCCAAGCCGCAGCTGACTGCCGAAGAACAGGCCTTCCTTGATGGCCCCGTCGAAGAGTTGTGCGCGATGGTCAACGACTGGGAAATCACCCACGTCCATGCCGACCTGCCGCCGGAGCTGTGGGCCTTCATCAAGAAGAACAAGTTCTTCGGCATGATCATCCCGAAGGAATATGGCGGCCTGGGCTTCTCCGCGCTGGCCCACCACAAGGTGATCCAGAAGCTGGCCTCGGTGTCCTCGGTGGTCAGCTCCACCGTCGGCGTACCCAACTCGCTGGGCCCGGGTGAACTGCTGGTGCATTACGGCACCCAGGAACAGAAGGACCAGTACCTGCCGCGCCTGGCCGATGGCCGTGAAGTGCCCTGCTTCGGCCTGACCGGTCCGTTCGCCGGTTCCGACGCCACCTCGATTCCCGACTACGGCATCGTCTGCAAGGGCGAGTGGAACGGCGAGCAGGTGCTCGGCGTCAAGCTGACCTTCGACAAGCGCTACATCACCCTGGCACCGGTCGCCTCGCTGATCGGCCTGGCCTTCCGCATGTACGATCCCGATGGCCTGATCGGCGATACCCGCGATATCGGCATCACCCTGGGCCTGCTGCCGCGCGACACAGCCGGCGTGGAGATCGGTCGTCGCCACTTCCCGCTGAACTCGACCTTCCAGAACGGTCCGATCCGGGGCAAGGATGTGTTCATCCCGCTGACCCAGCTGATCGGTGGCGCGGCCATGGCCGGCAAGGGCTGGAACATGCTCAACGAGTGCCTGGCCGTAGGCCGCTCGATCACCCTGCCGTCCACCGCCAGCGGTGGTGCCAAGGCCGGTGCGGCCGTCACCGGCGCCTATGCACGCATCCGCAAGCAGTTCGGCCTGTCGGTCGGCCGCTTCGAGGGCGTCGAGGAGGCGCTGGCCCGCATCGGTGGCAAGGCCTACAAGATCAGCGCACTGTCGCAGGCCACCGCCGCGGCGGTCGACCGCGGTGACGTGCCGTCGGTGCCGTCGGCCATCGCCAAGTATCACTGCACCACCATGAGCCGCGAAGTGATCTCGGACATGATGGACGTGATCGGCGGCAAGGGCATCATCCTGGGGCCGCGCAACTTCGCCGGCCGCAGCTGGCAGGCCGCGCCGATCGCGATCACCGTGGAAGGCGCCAACATCATGACCCGCAGCCTGCTGATCTTCGGCCAGGGTGCGATCCTCTGCCACCCATGGGTGCTGAAGGAGATGAAGGCGGCGCAGGATCCGGACACCCGTGCCGGCCTGCAGGAGTTCGACCGCAGCCTGTTCGGCCACATCCGCTACGGCATCTCCAACGCCGTGCGTTCGTTCTGGTTCGGCCTGACCGGCGCGCGCTTCGGCGCCGCTCCGGGTGACGCCTACACCCGCCGCTACTTCCGCAAGCTGGACCGTTACTCGGCCAACCTGGCCCTGATGGCCGACATCTCGATGATGACCCTCGGCGGCAAGCTGAAGTTCAAGGAATCGCTGTCCGGCCGCCTGGGCGACGTGCTGAGCCACGTCTACATGACCAGCGCAATGCTCAAGCGCTACCACGACGAAGGCGCACCGCAGGCCGACCAGCCGCTGCTGGCCTGGGCCTTCCATGACAGCGTGCACAAGATCGAAGAATCGCTGTCGGCCGCACTGCGCAACTTCCCGATCCGTCCGATCGGCTGGCTGATGTGGGCACTGATCTTCCCGCTGGGCCGTCGTGCCGAGGCGCCGGGCGATCGCCTGAGCCGCCGTGTCGCCGCCCTGCTGATGGCGCCGAACGAAGCCCGCGACCGTCTCGCCAATGGCGTGTTCCTGACCCCGTGCGAGAACAACCCGGGTGGCCGCATCAACAGCTACCTGAGCAAGGCGATCATGGCCGAGCCGGTGGAGCGCAAGTTCCTCAAGGCGCTGAAGAGCAAGGGCATCGAGGCGCTGGATTTCAAGAGCCAGCTGGACGAGGCCGTGGCCGAGGGCGTGATCACCCAGGACGAGCGCAGCCTGCTGGAAGAGCTGCGTACGCTGACCCTGGACACGATCACCGTGGACGACTTCGACACCCACGAACTGCGCGCGGCCAGCTACTACGACCGCCAGCACAAGGACCCGCATTCGCAGGCGGCCTGATCGCCCGCGACACGCGTTGCCTTCGACGGCGGGCCTGGGCCCGCCGTCGCTTTATCCGCCGAACGGGATTCCACCATGTCCACGCCCCTGCTCTCGCTCTACAACCGCCTGCAGCGCTGGCCTGCTGGCAACTGGCTTTTCTCGCGCGCGGTGTGTTTCAAGGCGCCCTACTTCGCCAGCATCGCGCCGTGCATCACCCGCCTGGAACACGGCCGCTGCGAAGGGACGCTGGCCGACCGCCGCAGGGTACGCAACCACATCGGCACGGTGCATGCGATCGCGATGTGCAACCTGGCCGAACTGACCGCCGGGTTGATGGTCGATGCATCGCTGCCGAAGGGCATGCGCTGGATCCCGAAGGGGATGCAGGTGCAGTACCTGGCCAAGGCACGAGGCACGCTGCAGGCGGTGGCGCTGCCGGCACAGCCGATTGTCGTCGCGGCCGAAGGCTATGCGCTGCCGGTGACGGTCAGCGTGCGCGACCGGGCGGGAACGGAAGTGTTCAGCGCGGTCATCGACATGTGGATGTCGCCGGCGAAGTAGGTTCCCGCGAACGGCGCAGCCCCTCGTGGGTGGACGCGGGATGCGGTTTATCGGTTGGGCCGGAGGGGGTGGGGCCAGGCGGGGACGCCGTGAATCCGTCCTTGGAGGCTTAGCCGCGCCATCCATGGCGCGGATACCCCGCCCGGCCCCCCCCCCTCCGGCCTCGGACGGATCTCTGCGGCGTCCCCCACGGAAGAGAGAAAGAAGAGCAAAAGCAAAAGCGACCCATCGGCCGCTTTTTTCCATGCACGCAGAATCCACGAGCGCAGCGACCCGCTGTTGCTCTTGATCTTCTTTTTTCTTCTCCGTGGGCTGGCCGCGCACGGAACCTGTCTGAGGCCGGGCGGGTTGGGTTCGCGGGGGTGTCCGCGGCATGGATGCCGCGGCCAAGCCTACACGGACGTACTTGCGGCGTCC
>NZ_JBMRFR010000028.1:0-33342 GCF_049384845.1 Stenotrophomonas sp. CASM101
CCAAATGCGCGAACGTACCGACGTCATGGGGTTGCCGGCCAGCGGCCGGCACTACCGTGCGGGGAATTGCCGAGGCCGGCGGTTGGTGGCGCCGGCCGCTGGCCGGCAGATGCGGAAACCTTCCGGCGTCATGGGGGTGCCGGCCAGCGGCCGGCACTGCCGTGTGGGGAATTGCCGAAGCCGGCACTACCGTGTGGGGAACGGAAACGCTCCGACGTCATGTACCGCTTGGGGTCGCATCCTGCGGTGGGCGAGGGGGCCTGAATCAGGGACAATAGCGTCCCCGCCGCCCCACGCCTGCCCCGATGACTGATTCCGCCGCCCCGCATCCTGCCCGCATCCTTGATGGCCGCCGTATCGCCGAGGACCTGCTCGACAGCCTGAAGGTGCGCGTCGACGCCCGCGTGGCTGCCGGTGGCAGCCGCCCGGGCCTGGCCGTGGTGCTGGTCGGTGGCGACCCGGCCTCGACCGTCTACGTGCGCAACAAGCGCCGTGCCGCCGAGAAGGTCGGCATCGAGGCGCATGACTACGATCTGCCGGCCGGGACCACCGAGGCCGAGCTGCTCGACCTGATCGACCAGCTCAACGCCGATCCGAAGATCAACGGCATCCTGATCCAGCTGCCCCTGCCGGGCATCCCCGATGCGCGCCGGCTGATCCAGCGCATCGACCCGCGCAAGGACGTGGACGGCTTCCACCCGGAAAACGTCGGCCACCTGGCCCTGCGCGAGTTCGGCCTGCGCCCGTGCACCCCGCGCGGCATCACCACGCTGCTGGGCCACACCGACCAGCCGGTGCGCGGCCGCAACGCCACCATCGTGGGCGTGAGCAACCACGTCGGCCGCCCGATGGGCCTGGAGCTGCTGATTGCCGGCTGCACCGTGACCAGCTGCCACAAGTTCACCCCCAAGGACGTGCTGGAACAGGCCGTGCGCAACGCCGACATCCTGGTGGTGGCGGTGGGCCGCCCGGGCATCGTGCCGGGCGAGTGGGTGAAGCCGGGCGCGGTGGTGATCGACGTGGGCATCAACCGGTTGGATGACGGCCGGTTGGTGGGGGATGTCGGGTTTGAGGCCGCCGCCCAGCGGGCGAGCTGGATCACCCCGGTGCCGGGTGGTGTGGGCCCGATGACCGTGGCCACGCTGATGCAGAACACCCTGGAAGCGGCGGAAGCGCTGAGCTGACCCCAATTGGGGCTGTTCTCAGGTGCCTGAGGGATAGTGCGGACCAACGGTCCGCACCCACCAAAGGTGCTTCAGGGCTGGCTCGGGTGATCCTCTTAAGGTGGGTGCCGACCGTTGGTCGGCACAATGCCGGTGCACAGGTGTATGAAGGCAGTGCGGACCAACGGTCCGCACCTATCAAAGATGCCCCAGGGCTGGCCCAGGTGATCCTCTCAAGGTCAAGGTGGGTGCCGACCCTTGGTCGGCACAATGCCGGTGCACAGGTGTATGAAGGTAGTGCGGACCAACGGTCCGCACCCACCGAGGCAGGTTTCACCGCCCCCTGAACCAATCGCCGCCGGCGCGACACTGCGTCGCATCTACCCCCTGCCACGCGGCACGAAAACAGGGTAAAATGTCGCGCTTCCCCACATCTCGGGTATGCCGATGCTGCGCATCCAGGCTGAAGCACTCACTTACGACGACGTCTCGCTCGTCCCCGCCCACTCGACCATCCTGCCCAAGGACGTCAACCTCGAAACGCGGTTGACCCGAGACCTGAAGCTGAAGCTTCCGATCCTGTCCGCCGCGATGGACACCGTCACCGAAGCCCGCCTGGCCATCGCCATGGCCCAGCTCGGCGGCATGGGCATCATCCACAAGAATCTCAGCCTGGAACAGCAGGCCGCGGAAGTGGCCAAGGTCAAGAAGTTCGAGGCCGGTGTCATCCGCGACCCGATCACCGTCGGCCCGGAAACCACCATCCGCGACGTGCTGGCCCTGACCCAGGCGCACAACATCTCCGGCGTGCCGGTGGTGGGCAGCGACGGCCAGCTGGCCGGCATCGTGACCCACCGCGACATGCGCTTCGAGACCGAGCTGGATGATCCGGTCCGCCACATCATGACCAAGAAGGATCGCCTGATCACGGTCAAGGAAGGCGCCGCGTCTGACGAAGTGCTGCAGCTGCTGCACCGCAACCGCATCGAAAAGGTGCTGGTGGTCAATGACTCGTTCGAACTGCGTGGCCTGATCACCGTCAAGGACATCCAGAAGAACACCGACTTCCCGAACGCTGCCAAGGATCTGTCGACCCGCCTGCTGGTCGGCGCTGCCGTCGGCGTGGGTGGCGATACCGATCGCCGCGTGGAAGCGCTGGTCGCCGCCGGCGTGGACGTGATCGTGGTCGATACCGCGCACGGCCACTCGCAGGGCGTGCTGGACCGCGTCAGCTGGGTCAAGAAGAACTTCCCGAACGTGCAGGTCATCGGTGGCAACATCTGCACCGGCGAAGCCGCACTGGCGCTGCTGGACAGCGGCGCGGACGCAGTGAAGGTCGGCATCGGCCCGGGCTCGATCTGCACCACCCGCGTCGTCGCCGGCGTCGGCGTGCCGCAGGTCACCGCCATCGACCTGGTGGCCGAAGCGCTGCAGGACCGCATCCCGCTGATCGCCGACGGTGGCATCCGCTACTCGGGCGACATCGGCAAGGCGCTGGCCGCCGGTGCCTCGACCATCATGGTCGGTGGCCTGCTGGCCGGTACCGAGGAATCGCCGGGTGAGACCGAGCTGTACCAGGGCCGTTCGTACAAGAGCTACCGCGGCATGGGTTCGCTGGCTGCCATGGAGAAGGGGTCGAAGGACCGCTACTTCCAGGACGCCGCCACCGCCGACAAGCTGGTGCCGGAAGGCATCGAAGGCCGCGTGCCGTACCGCGGCCCGGTGGGCGGCATCATCCACCAGCTGATGGGCGGCCTGCGCGCCACCATGGGCTACGTGGGCTGCGCCACCATCGACGAGATGCGCAGCAAGCCCAAGTTCGTGAAGATCAGCGGCGCCGGCCAGCGTGAGAGCCACGTCCACGACGTGACGATCACCAAAGAGCCGCCGAACTACCGCGCCTGACGCGGGCCGAGCAAAGAGGAACGGGGAAGCACTTCCCGTTCCTCTTTCTCCATCTGCCGCCGTAAATCTGATTTCGTTTTCCCTACTGCATTGCCGGGGCGCCATGACCAACATCCATAACGACAAGATCCTCATCCTCGATTTCGGCGCGCAGTACACGCAGCTGATTGCCCGCCGCATTCGCGAGCTGGGCGTCTACTGCGAAATCTGGGCGTGGGACCACAACCCGGCCGAGATCGCCGGCTTCGGCGCCAAGGGCATCATCCTGTCCGGCGGCCCGGAGTCGACCACGCTGCCGGGCGCCCCGGCCGCGCCGCAGGAAGTGTTCGACAGCGGCCTGCCGATCTTCGGCATCTGCTACGGCATGCAAACCCTGGCCGCACAGCTGGGCGGTGCCACCGAAGCCGCTGACCAGCGCGAATTCGGCCACGCCGAAGTGAACGTGATCAACCCCGATGCACTGTTCAAGGGCCTGAGCGACCACGGCGGCGAGCCGAAGCTGAATGTCTGGATGAGCCACGGCGACCACGTCTCCGTTGCACCGCCGGGCTTCACCATCACTGCCACCACCGACCGCATTCCGGTGGCCGCCATGGCCAACGAAGAAAAGCGCTGGTACGGCGTGCAGTTCCACCCGGAAGTGACCCACACCCTGCAGGGCCAGGCGCTGCTGCGCCGCTTCGTGGTGGACGTGTGCGGCTGCCAGACCCTGTGGACCGCCGCCAACATCATCGACGACCAGATCGCCCGCGTGCGCGAACAGGTGGGCGATGACGAAGTGATCCTGGGCCTGTCCGGCGGCGTTGACTCGTCCGTGGTGGCCGCACTGCTGCACAAGGCCATCGGCGAGAAGCTGACCTGCGTGTTCGTGGATACCGGCCTGCTGCGCTGGCAGGAAGGCGACCAGGTGATGGCGATGTTCGCCGAGCACATGGGCGTAAAGGTGGTGCGCGTGAATGCCGCCGACCGTTACTTCGCCGCGCTGGAAGGCGTGAGCGACCCGGAAGCCAAGCGCAAGATCATCGGCAACCTGTTCGTTGAGATCTTCGACGAAGAGTCAAACAAGCTGAGCAACGCCAAGTGGCTGGCGCAGGGCACCATCTACCCGGACGTGATCGAGTCGGCCGGCAGCAAGACCGGCAAGGCGCATGTGATCAAGAGCCACCACAACGTGGGCGGCCTGCCGGAGCACATGAAGCTGGGCCTGGTGGAGCCGCTGCGCGAGCTGTTCAAGGACGAAGTGCGCCGCCTGGGCGTCGAGCTGGGCCTGCCGCGCACCATGGTTTACCGCCATCCGTTCCCGGGCCCGGGCCTGGGCGTTCGCATTCTGGGTGAAGTGAAGCCGGAATACGCCGAGCTGCTGGCCAAGGCCGATGCCATCTTCATCGATGAGCTGCGCAAGGCTGATCTGTACGACAAGACCAGCCAGGCGTTTGCCGTGTTCCTGCCGGTGAAGTCGGTGGGCGTGGTGGGCGATGCGCGCGCGTATGAGTGGGTGATTGCGCTGCGGGCCGTGGAGACGATCGACTTCATGACCGCGCATTGGGCGCATCTGCCGTATGAGTTCCTGGGTACGGTGAGTAACCGGATCATCAATGAGTTGCGGGGGGTGTCGAGGGTGGTTTATGACATCTCGGGGAAGCCGCCGGCTACTATTGAGTGGGAATGAGTTGGAAGAACGAGGGCGCCGAGAGGCGCCCTTGTTCATTGGGGACAGTTGTCCAACTTCGCGTTTCAGGGCAATTCCGGCTTGTCTGGTCAAGGTGTGAGGTTCGGCCGATTTACCGTTGGGTGAGAGCGCAACCTTCTATCTGCTGCGCTGAGTCTCTTGGGGATTAGGCCAGAATCCCTGGTTTGCTGGATTAAGCTACACGCCGCTGTCGGATGCCATTTCGTTGGGATCTCGGGCGAGCTCCGCACTCTAGGCACGGCGACGGCGATGGTGGGAATGATTTCGCTGCCCCGTCGAGTCTCGGTCCTGAATGTATCTCACGGAGCAGGCCTGAGACTTTTTCTTATATTATTGATCTAAGCTTTCAGTGCTTAAAGTGTCATTGGTACATGCTTCAGCGATTTATTGTCTTGCTTTTGATCGCGTTGAATTCGAGGCTTCCGGTGCTCGCTATCGTGCCCTTGAATAGGTGTGCAGTGCCTTTATATCGGAGGAATAGCTGTCGTGCCTCTTCTTTTCGATCGGGATCCTCTTCATCAAGAATACTTTGGATTTGCATGAGGATCCACAGGCACAAATCGGCGTCGCCCTTTGCTGAAATAAGGTCGGCGATATTTACTAGTTTGACGCTGTGAATGAATCTGAGTATGGCGTCGAGAGTTTCTTGTGATGTGGCATCTTCTACGTGCCAGATGCGACCGGAGGCCGTTAGTAGTCTTGCTTGTTCGTCCAGGCTGGAGAAGAGTATGGTCTCGGGATGTTCATTGCTGGATGCCCATACTTCGTGCGAGAGTACGTTTCTTAATTCATAGATGTCTAGAAATAATAGCCTGGCGAAGTTGAAGGATGATAATACAACTGGATCTTCCTCGCTGTATGGGTATGAGTATAGGAAATCAATTCGCGCTTTTGGGTTTGGGAATTCCTTTAATGTTCGCCTTGCCTTCATGATCTCAGATCCATGTGTAACGTAGATTATCTTCTGGATCAGATTCTGGATTAGAGTGCACGACTGAATAATGGCGAGGCCAAGATCAGTGAAGCCAATTGGAATAGTTATGTTCGCTCCTGTGCATTGGCGCAGGGTCGAACATTCTCTTAATAGTCTGTAATACTTTGGCATGGTTTGGATTCCGACTTGTAAGGGGTGATCAGTCCTGCAGGTGTTTCTGTGTTTAAGATTGGATTTCGTCTCTCGTGCACATAAGGATTCGATAGCCAGTTTCAGTGCGATGAAATGGCAGCCGTTCTCTGATCATCCTAACAGCCTGGTTTTGTAGTATGGATTACCTGTCGGGCTGCGATCTTCGGCCATGGATGAGGAATCTGCCGATTATTGGGGTAAATTCGGGCACTGCCGGTACGGCGCCTCTTGTTCCGGATTGTGTCGACGCAATTGGTGCTAGTCCAGTGCTCGGGCTCCGTGTTCCGCCATCCCGTTTTACTGCTGGCTGTCCTTGGGGGCGAGCCATTTCGGCACGTCAGCCTCATCACCTGAACTGAAGCCGGAGGGCATTTTCGCCGGATCGAGAAGGCACACGCTTACGTCAACGCTTTAGTCCCGCAAGGCGTAGAGCGCAACCGAGGAGCTTGTAGCTAATGACATTCAGCTTGAAACTAACCAAAACGTCTTCTCGAAAAACTAGCTCTAGGAAGCCGAGCGACGTTACGCAAGTGAAGATCTCTTGGCTGCCGTTTCCAGGGCTTCTAAGTACTCGTCCCAGTCACAAGCGGCTACCATCTCGGCTTTCAACTCTGCGTAAGCTGCGCTGCGCTCTAGAACTGTCGACGCTATAGAGCTAAAAGGTTGGTCGCTTTGGCATAGTTCAAGTGCCTTTTTGACCTTGCGAATCAGGGAGCGTCTTTCTCTCACTGGAGCTAAGGCAGGGATTCTCAAGTAGCTCCCCCTTATTTCCTCTAGCTTCCTCTTAAAGGTCTCGCCGAGCGTGTATCGCATAACGCCGAGCAGTCGAATGTCGTCCAAGCCGATCTCAACAATAGCGACCTCTCCTTCTGGAGAGAGCGCTACGGGGCGATAGGCTTCGTCGTAACGGATGTGAACTTTGGGGTCCATTATCGTCGGATCGATTGCCATCTGATCAGCCAGTGAAACGTCCCAGTCGCCCTTACTGGAATTACACCTTTTGCAAGCCGGAAGAAGATTGTTCCAGTCCAAAACTCTTTCAGGATGATGCTTCTTGGCGAAGAAGTGTTCGACTTCCAAGTAAGTAGCGCCTTCATTCAACCGAATCTCGCAGTAAGCGCACTTTCCTCTTGACATTTCGTGAAGTGCGATTTTGATCTTCTCGACATTCCAAACGGGATGTCCGCTCTCGATGAAGCGAGCTGTACCCGCAGCGACATACTCATCGGATAGAATTTCTGGCGCACGAGTTCTAGTGATTGCGATCATTAGATTGATTCAATTTCAATGATTTGTCGGACCACACTAGAAGGGTGCAGTGCTTTGAATAGCTCCTTCCTCGCAGCATTTATTGCTTGCTTGTCCTGCTTCGTTACGGCGTTCTCGTAGCGCTCCATGATATGTGCGAAGGCCGGAGGTCTTGGGTCATCCATGCCCATTACGTCTCGAAGAATTTCCTCAATGGTCCAGCCGATCAAGCCGTACTTAGAATCCACTCCGTCAAGTGTTCTTGGTTGCGATCCCTGTCGGGGCAAAATTATTAGATTGTCCGGTCGGGCATGCTGAATCATATGCGGGCTGTGAGTCGACACCACGATTTGTGCGCGAGGATACGCCGTCTGCAAGGCCACTAACATTCGGCCATGCCAAGTTGGATGCAAATGCATGTCAAGTTCGTCTACTAGGATGAGGCCAGTAAAATCACTCGCCGCTACTTCAAGCTTCCGAAATTCTATCTCCTTTAGAATTCCAAAAATTAGAGAGTAGGAAGTCCGAAAACCGGCGGACATGTATTCGTAAGGAATTAGTCCTGATGGAGTATTCAAGAGTACGTCGAATGATGAACTGTCAACGTGGCTCAAGGATACGTCAGGGTCCAGCAAGGAAAAAAAAGTGCGGGCTAGTTCGAGATTTGTTATTCGATAGTGCGGCCAGTGCTCCCCATGTGGCTGCATTAGATAGCGGTTGCTGAACCATTGTTTTACGTTAGTTACGGCGATGCCGTTCATGGCATCCATTTGATAATCATGAGATTGCCTGGCCGGATCCCGAAGTACCCCATCTAGGCGGGTATAGCCAAAATCACGATTGCTCTTGACATAGATAAGATTGGTTGCGGCATTCTCGTCTCGCCCGAATGGCGAGGCTCCTTCATTAGGCTCGAAATTGCTAAGCTCTCCACTCCCCTCGATGATTATCCCATTTGAGATTACGGAGTAACTAACCTGCCCTTTGTCGCTCTCTGCTCGTCGGCGAAGATAATTCAGTGAGTAGTTTGCAACAAAAATAGCTCCAATAGCGTCCAATATGGTGGTCTTGCCAACTCCATTCGGTCCGCAAATAATGTTTAAGTTCGGCCCAAATTTTATCTCCATCTCACGAAATCCACCGATATTGGAAAGGTGAAGTCGGTCAATTCGAAGCTTGGTGGCGTTTTCCATCTGGATATCGAAGTGCTTGTAGGTTGTGCGGTCAAATTACGTAAGCTGAGTTGCGTGGTCAAGTTCGTCGGCAGGCCGGCCCATCTTCTTGTGATAGATGATAGAAAGGGGGCTTAGCGAGCAGCGGCGCAATCGCCGTTGCTGATTGGCTTGGCGCGGGGTAGACATTCTGCTGGGCTTGTGCTCACCCTTTCACCAGTTCAAGAAGCAGCTTTGTAGGTAGATCTCGCCGAAGGCGATTGTTGCCGAGTCGACGCGATTTTCGCAGTGCATTCTGATGTGCGCTGCATGGCTTCCCGCGCACTCATGCTCCAATTCTGCGGCTTGGACAGTTGCGACTACACGCTTTTTGCATGCAATCTACAGCTTGAAACAGTGGAGGCGGCCTGTCGCTCGCTCAACATCAAACGCAGCCAGTTGCCCAAACTGTGCGAGCGTGTGAGCCTGGCTGCTGATGGTTGGCCGGGCATTCTTAAGTGGCCGAGGGCGCACTAAGGCGCCAGCTTGACGCGGAGATGCTACGGAAGTCACTCCGGCCTGACCTCCCGACAAGCCCACTCAACCAGCCCCCGGCAAGCCAGAAACAGCCCATCGACGATCCCCTCATCCAGATGCCGCTCCGGGTCCGCTGCCACCCGGCAGCGGTCTGCCGCGTGCAGAAGCTCCAGCACCGTCAGCGCCCCCACCATCGCGCGCTCACTCCTCGCCAGGCTCACGCGGCGGCCGGGTGACACATCGGTTTCTGGCCAAGGATGCCCATCCGCCCCCTCGCAGCCGCGCATGCGCTTGAGGATGCCGAGCAGGGAGTTCAGGTCGGGCAGGGGAGTGTCGTCGTTGATGGGCTCAACAACGGTGTACGAGGAGAAGGTATCGGATTCGTTCATGGCGTCGGCTTCCGTGGCTGTGCTTAACAGCGCCACCGCGAAGGGTGGCGGACGATGCGTGGCTGCAAACCGGAAGAAGCGACGTCATAAGACCGGCGGGCCCGAGGGCCCCCACGCACCGCCCGCCATACAGGCCGACGGATTGCCCGCCGGCACCGGTTAAGGACGGTGCCGACGGGCAAGCGCAAACTACAGACATCGCTTTCTTCGGGTTTGCAGACCCGACCACCCTTTGTCGGTGGCGCGCCATGGTGTTTACGCCGCCGTTTCGAATGCCAATAGAAATTCCCGAAGGAATCGCGGAATCCGAGAGCGGAGAACTATTGTTGCACGCGCCATTCGTGCAGCACGCGACGCAAGCAGACGCATTCGCGCAGCTGTTCTGCTTATGGCGAATCAACGTGGCGCAATCGCCCATGCCACAAGCGAATAGCGCGACAGCCTTCTTTGCAACAGTTCTTAGTCCGCCTCGCCAAGCAACGGCGCGCGATCAACTGCACACCTCGAAAATCGGTTCAAACCCGACACCGTTAACAAACCCCCGGCTTCAACCAGCGCCATCCTCAGCCGCATTCCCCACCAGCAACTCAATCATCGCCCGCGCCGCCGCCGACTGCCGCCGATGCGGCGCATAGATCACCGAGAACGGCCGCGACCGCCCTCGCAGCTGCGGCAGCACTTCCACCAACTGCCCGCGCTGCAATCGCTCTTGCACGATGAACTCATAGCTCTGGCAGATGCCGATGCCCTGTCCGGCCAGCGACACCACGCCCAGCACATCGTCGGAGGTCTCGATGGACGAACGCGGCAGCCAGTCCAGATCGCGCCCGCCGTCGCGGAAGATCCACGGCGCCAGCCGCCCGGTGCGCGGCATCACGAACGGCAGGCACAGGTGCTGCTGCAGGTCGTCCAGCGTCTGCGGCGTGCCGCGGCGTTGCAGATAGTCCGGCGCGGCGACCAGCAGCAGCGGCGCGTCTTCCAGCTTGCGTGCCACCAGCCCGCTGTCCGGCAGCTGGCCCAGGCGGATGGCCAGGTCGAAGCCTTCGGCCACCAGGTCCACGTTGCGGTTGGTGATGTTCAGTTCCACCTGCACCTGCGGGTACTGCTGCGCAAAGCGCGCCAGCACGGGCGGCAGCCGGTAGTGGCCATAGGTGGTGGGCACGCTCAGGCGCACGCGGCCGGCCAGCGCACCGTCCTGGGCCAGTACGTCGCGCTCGGCGTCGTCCAGCAGGCCGAAGGCGGTGCGCACCTGTTCCAGATAGAGCCGCCCGGCATCGGTCAGGCCCACGCGGCGGGTGGTCCGCTGCAGCAGCTGCCGGCCCAGCCGCGCTTCCAGCCGGGTGACCGCGCGGCTCAGTACCGAGGGCGTGGTGGACAGCGCCACCGCGCCGGCCGTGAACGAGCCGTGCTCGACCACCGCCAGGAACACCTCCACATCGCCCAGGTAGTCGAACTTACGGCTCATTTGGCTCTCCGGGGAACAGATGTTTTGCGATGGGGCCAATTTATCGCCGCTGGGGCGATGAATAAAGTGGCGGCCATTCCCCGATAGGAGCTCCCCCATGAACCTGATGACCCGGCTGGCCGCTGCGCTGGCCCTCACCCTGGCCGCCAGCGGCGCGCAGGCCGCCAACGTGCTGGTGGTGCTGTCCGACGAAAACCACCTGGACCTGAAGGACGGCAAGGTGCTGTCCACCGGCTTCTATCTCAACGAGCTGATGCAGCCGGTGAAGCTGCTGCTGGACGCGGGCCACGAGGTGACCTTCGCTACGCCGCACGGGCGGGCGCCAACGGTGGATGCCTCGTCGGTGACGCCGGCGTACTTCGGCAACGATGCTGCGCAGCTGACGCTGCACAAGGAGCTGCTGGAGAAGCTGGCACTGACCTCGCCGACGGCCTCGCCAGTGGTCAGCCTGGCGCGCATCGAGCAGCAGGGCTACGCGCGGTTCGATGCGGTCTACATCCCCGGCGGCCACGCACCGATGCAGGATCTGCTGAAGAGCCCGGCGCTGGGCCGGCTGCTGGCCGACTTCCACCAGCGCAACAAGACCACCGCGCTGGTTTGCCACGGGCCGATCGCGCTGCTTTCCACGCTGCCGGATGCGGGTGGTTTCGTGGCAAAGCTGGAGGCGGGCGCGATGCCGGGCACGCCGAAGTGGATCTACAGCGGCTACCAGATGACGGTGATCAGCAACCAGGAAGAAGAGCAGGCCAAGCCGCTGCTGGGCGGCGGTGAGATGAAGTTCTACCCGCAGACCGCGTTGCAGCGGGCGGGTGCGAAGTTCAGCAGCAATACCACGCCGTGGACCGGGCATGTGGTGGTGGACCGCGAGCTGATTACCGGGCAGAACCCGGCGTCGGCGCTGGAGGTGGGGCAGCGGTTGGTGGAGCGGTTGAAGTAAGCCCGACAGCACATCTGTTTTTTCGGTGAGTCCTGCGCTCGGCGCGCGGGACGCCCAATTCCTACTCAAAGGACTAACCTCGTGGATCTTCAACTGGCGGGCAAGACCGCACTCGTCACCGGCGCGACCGCTGGTATTGGCCTGGCTATCGCGCGCACGTTGGCACGCGAAGGCGTAAGCGTGACCCTCACCGGGCGTGACCCGGGAAAGCTGCAGGCAGCCATGGCCGAGATCAGCGCTGTGGCGCGGGGCGCGCAACTGACTACGGTGGTGGCTGATCTGGCCAGCGCCGAGGGCGCGGCCGCCGTGATCGCGGCACAGCCCGATACCGATATCCTGATCAACAACCTGGGCTACTACGAAGCGAAGGCTTTTGCCGACATCAGCGACGATGACTGGATGCGCATGCTGGAGGTCAACGTACTGTCCGGCGTGCGCCTGTCGCGGCACTACTTCCCGCGCATGCTGGAGCGCAGCTGGGGCAGGGTGATCTTCATGTCCAGCGAGGTAGGTGCGTTCACGCCGCCGGACATGGTGCATTACGGGGTGAGCAAGTCGGCGCAGCTGGCGGTGTCGCGTGGCCTGGCTGAGCTGACTCGGGGCACCGGGGTGACGGTCAACAGCGTGCTGCCATCGGCCACACGCTCGGACGGCATTGTGGAATACCTGCGCCAGACCGCGCCGCGACCGGGCATGACCGATGCAGAGATTGAAGCGCACTTCTTCCAGACCTACCGGCCCAGTTCGCTGATCGCGCGGATGATCGAGGCCGACGAGATCGCGGCGATGGTGGCGCTGCTGGCCAGCCCGCTGGGCGCGGCCTCCAATGGCGCGGCGGTGCGCGTAGAGGGCGGCACCTACCGGTCCATTCTGTGATGCGGCGGTTGGGCCGGTTTGGCGCGTGATGTGGCGCGTGGCACCATGGCGGACCGGCGCCGCTCTTCGGGCGGGGCCGTTTTCCCAGGGAAGCCTTCAACACGACATGCGAACGTCCTTCTTCATTCTCTCCGCCCTGTGCCTTGGCCTGCTGGGTGGTTGCGCCAGCGGGCCGGAGGAACACGTCTGGAACCGTGAGGTCACCAGCGCCTTTGTGGCCGAAGACGGACAGCTGTACCTGCTGCCGCGCTATGACGCGCCGATGCGCTTCAATGCCGCGCCGTTCCGCGAATATCGGGCGCTGATGGACAGCCCGCTGCGCGAGGCGGTGGCCTGCGCGCAGATGTACTTCCATGAAGACTGGCGCGACCCGGCCAACAAGGCCAAGGTGCACGGCAGCTATGCGCTGCTGCTGCGGCCGGAGCAGGTGACGCCGGAGCAGGCCGCGCAGTTCAAGCTGGAGCGGATTGAGGTCCCCCCGCGCGAGGCCAAGGCCGTGGAGGAGCGGGCGCGCTACTACCTGCCGATGGACCGGACCCGCTACGCGCTGGCGTTTGATCGCGCCTGCAATCTTTCACGGAAGGGCGGCAGCTATTACAGCGCGCTGTTCGAGGGCGACGGCGAGCAGGTGCAGTTGCCGGAGGCTGCGGCACTGGCGGAGAAGGGGAAGCTGGCACAGCCGATCAATGCGCGGGCGCAGCGGATCCTGCCGGAGAGGGAGGACAAGCCGGGTGTGGGGTCGGCGGCTGGCAAAGTGCTGGGCGCGGCGTTGATCCCTGTGGCGGTTCCGGTGTTTGTATTGAGCCTACCGTTTTTGGGGCCGGATCATTGGAAGTGATGGGGCGCTGAGGGAGAGCATCCACGCATGGCGTGGATCTACTTGGGCATCGCCTGAACGTTCATCCTGGAGATCTGTGTGCCCAGCACGCTGGAAACTGTTTTGAAGACCGTAGGTTTCATTATCCTCGCGGCCCTTCCGTTGGTGATCCTCTGGCTCAGCCTTCGGCGAATGTCAGCAACTGCTCGCTCGTCCGTGAAGTCTGGGCTGCGTTTGCATGCCCCGCGCCGGATTTCCGGCACATCCATGACCTTGGTGATGGTGGATGGCAAAGAGGATCGCGAGCACTACTTCTTTGATGCGGAGTCCTTTTACCTGCGGCGCGGGCCGGTGCCCACGGCAGTTCCGCTCTCGCAGATCACCTCAGTCACACGAACGTCCGACGTCATCTATTCGCGCTATGTCTGGCAGGTGTGCTTCAGCAGAGCATCGGGTAGAAAGTGCGTGACGTTCACCAACAACCTGTCGCTGTTCAACCGCGACTTCCTTCTCTTCCTGGAGGCGGTGCGGAAGGCCAACCCGCTGGCGACCGTTGATCGAGCGAGCGTTCTCTTCTAGAGCGTGTTTGAAGTTCGGTAAGAACAGTGTCACTGCAATGGCATCACAGCGCGCAGCCCATGTTCGACCGATGTGATCGATGAGAGATGGGCGTTTGTTGCGCGGTATCTGATGCCGAAGCATTCTCATGCGTGGCAGTGCAAGTATGATCTGCGATGAACACGCAAAGCCCGTAACATGGAACGACGTCCGCTCGTTTCTGCGCGCGATGCGAAGCGTGGGCCTTGTCACCTGTGACGAAGACGCATTTGAGACAGTTGTCGAGACGATTTACGTTTATGGCATGCGGTCAATCTCTGCGGAGTAGTTCCTGATTATGTGCTGATCGACGCTGGATGTATCCCTGATTCACGCCTACGCGCTTCCTCTCGGCATATGCGTGGCAGCAGCCGTGGTTCTGATCGCAATATGGTTTGCATCCCGCTCCGGCGGGGTGCCAGCCAGGAATATTGCGCTCGGCTCGGCGCTGGCCGTTGTTGTCGTAGTTGCCTTTGGCCTCGTATATCAAGTGCGGACAGCGTACATCGCCGTTACAGATGGCCAGCTGATTGGGTCAGCAGCGTTTGTCCGACTGCAGCTCCCGCTTTCCAGTGTCTCGTGGCAGGACGCTTCCGATGCTTCAAGGATCACGCTGCCTCACCGGCAACTTGGGACCAGCACAGGGGGCGTTGAACTTGGCAAGTTCCGCATGCAGAACGGTCGCAACGTCTTCCTGCTGCGCACGGACCGTAGCTCTGTTCTCGTCACAACCAGAGGGGATACTGACTTGATTCTGGACCGACATCTTCACGAACAGCTCAAAGCATGCTTGGATCAGGTACGTGAGACCGGCGGCCATCGAGGAAGATTGCAATGATCAGCAGGAAGTACTGGTTTACCAGGAAAAAGTACGGATGGGGTTGGGGGATGCCGTGCGCGTGGCAGGGCTGGCTTGTGTACGCAGTCGCATTCGGCCTGCTGCTGGCGGGTCCGTTTCTGTTCTCTCCATTTCGCGAGCCCATCGCGTTTCAGCTCTACACGTGGGCCGTAGTGTTGGTCCTTGTCTTTATCTGCTGGATGAAAGGCGCTCCGCCCGGTTGGAGGTGGGGGGAGTAGAACGGCCGCAGAAGCTATTTTCGGACCTGTTCGATTTCGATCCGCCGGGCAAAGCATGGATGCATTGCCCTTGTGGGAGTCGGACAGCATCGCCAG
This sequence comes from Stenotrophomonas sp. CASM101, assembly GCF_049384845.1. Classification (NCBI taxonomy): domain Bacteria; kingdom Pseudomonadati; phylum Pseudomonadota; class Gammaproteobacteria; order Lysobacterales; family Lysobacteraceae; genus Stenotrophomonas; species Stenotrophomonas sp. CASM101. Next base: position 15,075 of record NZ_JBMRFR010000028.1, read on the forward strand.
CAGGCCACGGCTGCGCCCCCTCTGAGGCGTACCGCCCGTTTTGAATGAACGCTGGACACTTCCCTCGGCGGGTACCTAACGCGTTCTAACCGTTGATTGACCAAGGTAGCGTCGCTTAAAGGGGCGCGCTGGTGAAGCTACACTGGCCACCTACGCCCAATGGAAGCTCACCCATGTTCAGTGGAAAGGTTGCGGTGGTTACCGGCTCCACCAGTGGTATCGGTCTTGGCATCGCCACCGCGTTGGCGCGGCAAGGTGCCGATATCGTGCTGAACGGCTTTGGCGATGCGGCGGAGATCGAACGCATCCGTACGGAACTGGAAACCGAGTTCGGCGTACGGGTGGTGCACGATGGGGCCGATCTTTCCCGTGGCGAGGCAGTGCGCGGCATGATCGATCGCGCCGTTGCGACGATGGGACGCATCGACATCCTGGTGAACAACGCGGGCATCCAGCACACCGCGTCGATCGAGGAATTCCCGGTCGAGAAATGGGACGCGATCCTGGCGCTGAACCTGTCGGCGGTGTTCCATGCCACGGCGGCGGCGTTGCCGCACATGAAGCAGCAGGGCGCCGGCCGCATCATCAACATCGCGTCGGTGCACGGGCTGGTTGGCTCGGTGAACAAGTCGGCCTATGTGGCGGCCAAGCATGGCGTGGTGGGGTTCACCAAGGTGACCGCGCTGGAGAATGCGGGCACCGGCATCACCGCCAATGCCATCTGCCCGGGCTGGGTGCGAACGGCGCTGGTCGAGCAGCAGATCACCGCGTTGGCCGAGCGCGAAGGAACGGATCAGGAGTCCGCCGCCCGCGCGCTGCTGGCTGAAAAGCAGCCGTCGTTGCAGTTCGTGACGCCCGATCAGCTGGGCGAGATGGTGGTGTTCCTGGCCTCGGACGCGGCAGCGCAGATTACCGGCACGGCGCTGCCGGTGGATGGGGGCTGGACGGCGCGCTAATGTGCCGGTTGCCTGCGCCGTTCCCGTTGAAGTATTGCCTCCCACCGAACTAGGTTCAGGGGAATCGACAGTACATCTCCCGCGTTTGTCCAGGGGCACCGGTGGCGGGCCCTTGTGCGGGAAATAGTTCAGTGCGACAAAGCTGTTAGAGCTTGGCGCACTTGTCGAGATAGCTATCTGAGAAGGCGCGCAGGCGTGCCCGCCGTACTGACATCTCTTCCTCAGAACCAGGCGCCGCGCGGCGAGGCATGTACGCTGAAATAGCGTTGCCGAGGTAGGCGTGAAGGTGGCCATTGGGATTGAGTTGCCATGCGCCGTTGGCCCGCCCATCGCTCATCGTCAATATGACTCCGCACCGGATCTGAGTCAGTAGTTCCTGGAGAAGATAGTCGCGTGTAGCGATGTAGGGTACGACAAGGCTGTTGCGCAGGCCTGCGGGGAAGAGGGCAACCGCAGGCAGCATGGTATCGAGTGCTAGATTCAGTGCGGCCTTCTTCTGCAGATCCACACTGGCCCACAGTTTGGTGTCCTTGGTGACTTTGCTGACGACCTTCTGAGGAAAGAGCTGTGGCTGCTCTTTGACCAGAAAAAGTAGTGCGGCAAGATAGAAAGGGATCTGAAGATAAGGAAGGTCATTGGCTTGAATGAGACCTGCCAGTTGTTGCAGCTTGAGTTCTGCGCTTCCGCCTTGATGGAAGAGATGGATTGTCGCAGGGATGTAGCCGGAGAGAAGGTCGATGTTTCTCGCCATTTCTGGCTTTCCCTGCAGTAGAATTCTCTCGAAATCCGCAGCGTTGGCCTTTGAGGTCCAAGAGCCGAACGTTCTGCCAAGCAGCTCAGCCAGGTCGTAGACGGATTGGCTGGCACCAGCAAAGTTCTGATGTTTCTCGATCAATGCCATGACCGGATTGAGTTCAAGCGGCGTGGAGCGGAAAAGATTGCTGAGGTACTGGAGATCGGACGGACGTCGATTCTCCAGCATGTCGGTCAGGACATTGTTGTCGAGAAGTACAGAATGGATAATCCTCAAATCCTGAGGTGCGGCGCCGAGCTGGTGCACCAACGGCGCAATGTAGAGAGCATTGGCGTCCTGCGGCCTTGCATCCAATGCATTGCCGTCCATGACCCACGTTTCCTGAACAAGTGGTTCTATCAACTGTGCATCTTGCGTCATTGCTTCTTTCTCGTTGAGTAGGTGCAGGTGCAGGTACGGGGCTCGACGCGATCGCGGATGTTGGGACCGCAACGAAATGGTGCAGCCCTGTTGCGTCAAAGTGGGTGCTTCACGCAAGAGCGATTAACGATCGTCGCGGTCCTCGTTCAGGTAGGTCCGCTACCCTTATCGGCCGGTCTCGCTGGAGATGCGGCGGCCGTACATGGGCCGACACTACTTAGGCTTCGCAAACACATCCAATCCCTTGCCGGTCTCCAGCAACGACTTCAGGCTGGACAGCACGATCGGCCAGCCTTGGCGGATGCCGGTATCCATGCCACTGCCCGGTTCCAGCTCCTCATGGGTAACCGTCAGCCGCACCATGTCCTGGTAGGGCACGATGTCGAAGGTGACCCGGCTGTAGGCGTCCGGGTTGTCGGCCTGCGAGGTGGCGGCCCAGGTGATGACCAGCCGCGAGGGCGGGGTGCTTTCCACCACCTCGCCGACCAGCTCGACCGAGCGCGTTTCGTTGGCGCGCACATGCTGCCAGCGCGAGCCGGGCTTCCAGTCCGAGATGTTCTCGTGGCCCCAGTAACGGCGGGCGATCTCGGGGCGGGTGATGGCCTCGAACACCTTCTGTGGCGTGGAGGCGATGTAGATCACGTGGATGAAGCGGGTGGACTCTGCGGACATCGTCATTCTCCTTCCAGTTCGCGTTTCAGGTCATGCAGCAGGCTCAGGCGCTGCTGCTCGAACTTGCGTACCCAGCGCTCATAGACTTCATGCAGTGGCACCGGGTTGATGAAGTGCAGCTTCTCGCGGCCACGGCGCACGGTGCTGATCAGGTTGGCGTCTTCCAGCAGGCCCAGGTGCTGGGTGACCGATTGCCGGGCCATGTCCAGGTGCTCGCACAGCTGACCGAGGGTCTGGCCGTTGTCCTCGCAGAGCAGGTCCAGCAGCGTCCTGCGTGTGGGGTCGGCCAAGGCCTTGAACACCTTGTCTGCATTCATGCGGGGCGTCTTCAGTTCCAGTTGTCGATCCTGACGTCGTGCGGGTTGGGCTGGCCCTTGCCGGTTTCAAGCAGGGCTTTGAGGCTCATCAGGAACACCGCCCACTTGGTGCTGCAGTGGGAGGTGAACTCGACGCGTTCCTTCCAGCCTTCGTGGGTGAACAGCACGATGCAGTAGTCGCCTTCCTGTTTCAGTGCGAAGCGTCCATGCGTGCCGATCCATTCGGCGGGGCCGACCAGGAACTTCCAGAGCACCAGCTCGCCGGGGATGAGCTGTTCCAGCAGCATTTCCATGGCGCCGATTTCCTGGCCGTTGTTCGTGAAGCGCACCCTGACCGTGCTGCCGACGTTGCGGTCGCCGTGGGTGTCTTCAGCCCACCAGGCCGCCACGCCTTCGGGGGTGGCCAGGGCCTGGTACACCTGGCTTACGGGGGCCTTGATGCCGACCCGGTGTGCGATATCCACCATTGCAGGTTCCTCGCATGGGCCGGCAGGTGCCGCCCTTGAGTGGACTATATGCAGGTAACTACCTGCATGTCAAAACCGGCCACGAACGCCCGGATGCGGTAGTGCCGGCCGCTGGCCGGCATCCCGGTGGGGTTGGGTGCGTGCAGTTGCCGGCCAGCGGCCGGCACTACCAGATGCTGCCCACCCGGCCGCGGATAGTTGACAGGGCGTCAACCTACTAGTAGGTTGACGGCATGAAAGAGTCGCTGTCGCCCAAGGCCCAGGAGATCCTGGCCCATGCCCGCTCGCTGCTGGAGGCCGGTGGCTACAACGGCTTCAGCTACGCCGACGTGTCCGCGCGGGTGAACATCAGCAAGGCCAGCATCCATCACCACTTCCCCAGCAAGGCGGACCTGGTGCGCACGGTGGTTGAACTGTACCGGGCCGAGGCGCGCGAAGGCCTGGCGCTGCTGGACCGGCAGCTGGACGACCCGCTGCGGGAGCTCAACGCTTATGTGGAGTACTGGTCCAGCTGTATTGCCGGGGGGACGTCTTCGTTCTGCATCTGCGCGATGCTGGCAGCCGAGGCGCCGATGATCCCTGCGGAGATTGCCGAAGAAGTACGCGGGCATTTCGAGGATCTGAGCGGGTGGCTGACGGTGACGCTGGAGAAGGGCGCGGCGCTGGGCCAGTTGCGCCTGCAGGGTTCCCCTGCGGACGAGGCCAGGGCGTTCATGTCGTCGGTGCATGGCGCGATGCTGGCTGCGCGCGGTTTTGGTGACGCGGCGACCTTCGCGGCACTGGCACGGTTGGCCATTGCGCGGGTGAGCGCGACTGCCTGAGATTTTGTGGTCGGCCTGCGGCAACGTAGGCCTCTTTTTTTGATTAAGCAGTCTACCTACTAGTAGGTTCAATCAACCCTTGGAGATGTTCCATGTCGCACTCTCTGTCCACGCTGGGCGTGATCCACACGGCCGTCAGCCTTGTACCGGTGTTCGCCGGCCTGTATGCCTTCATTCGCCATCGCGCGATCGACCCCGCGACACGCTCCGGCAAGCTGTACCTGCTTGGGCTGGTGCTGTCGGTGGCAACGTCGTTCACCGTCTCCAGTACGGGCGGGATCAACCCGGGCCACGCATTCGGGTTGATCGTGCTGCTGGTCGCCTTCGGCGGCGTGCTGGCCGCCCGGCTGCGCTGGCTGGGGCGCGCAGCACCTTATGCATCGACGTTTGCGCTGTCTTTCAGCTTCCTGCTGTCGTTGGTGCCGGGCGTGAATGAAACGCTGACACGGTTGCCGGCAGCGCATCCGATTGCTGCGGCGCCGATGGCCCCGGTGGTGCTGCACACGCTGCTGGGATTGGCTGCGGTGTTTGTGCTGGGCTTTGCCGCGCAGTGCTGGCGCATGCGGTCTCAACCGGTTCGCAGGCGCCCTTGAGCAGAGGCACCTCAGTCCCGCATGGCCATTTCAGCCAGCAACGACTGCGGTTCGATCAGCGCAGCCGAACGTGTGGCATCCACCCGAACACGCCGGCTGCAGAAGTTGAACACCCGACCCTCGGCAGGCGCGGATACGTCTGCCGTTGCGTCCGGCGTCTCGATCTCCAGCACTTCATCCACCGCCAGCGCCAGGGTTGCGCCACCGGCGTTGATCAAGAGCACGGCAGGGCTGCCGCCACCAAATGCCGGTTGACCGCTGAGCCCGCGCAGGTCGGCTACCGGCAACGGCTGCCCCCGTACCTCCAGGTTCCGCCTGCCATGCTGATCTGCAGGGCCGAAGGTCTCGGGGCCGCGTATTTCCACGGCCACCTGTACGTCGATCGCGAACAGGGCCGTGCCTGCACGAAGGACGACGACCTCGAACAACTCGGCGGGCGAGGCACGTGTTTGCGTTGAAGGTTGAGCGGGTACAGGCATGCTGTGGATCTGGCAGGAACGATGGGTAACGCGGCTTGAATGATGACGTGCGCAGGGAGTACGCGGCCGCGTGGGACTACGCGCGCAAGGCGGCGGTTCAGCTGGATCCGACGGGCGCATGGTGCGCACTGAGCGGGCCGATGCGCGGAAAGTGCGGACGCAGCAGGCCGACGAGCTGATCCATGCCCGGAACGGCATGGCCAAATTCGTCCCATCGCGCATTGACCAGGCCGGACACCATGATCTGCCCGGTGTCGATGCGGGTCATGGCCCAATAGGGAACAGCACGCGCGCTGATGGCCATGTCCAGTACCGGAACGACGGCAGCATGCGAGCGACTGTCATGGATGCGGCGCTTGACCGCCTCCAGCCCGTCGGGAGGACCTTCGACGTACTGGAAAAACCGCTGACCGTCGACGAGCAGCGCTCCGGTGACGTCCACGCGACGGTTGAACGTGGCAGAGCAGGAGACGATCTGCCGGAGGATTTCATCGGAAAGCCCAGCCGACATGTGGCTGGAGTAGGCAAATGCGTGGAGCATGGAAGGGGCTTCTTGTGACGCCCGTCACTATACGTGGGGCGCCGTAGCCTGCCGTGAGCCTTTCCTCACGCATCACCTGGGAGTGATGCGTTGGATCAGCAGCCCACCAGCCGATCCGCGCCAATTCCGCCGCGATGCTGGCTGCGGTATTCGGTAGGACTGGCGTCCACCTGGCCGCGGAAGTGCCGGCGGAACGACTCCTGCGAACCAAAGCCGGCCTGCTCGGCAATCCACTGCAGCGGCCGGTCAGTGGTTTCCAGCAGCTCGCGGGCGAATGCCACGCGCTCGCGGATCAGCCAGTCGATGGGTGACAGGCCGGTGGCTTCCAGGAACTGCCGCTGCAGGGTGCGCTGGCTGAGCGCGGCCTGCTCGGCAAGACTGCCCAGCGAGTGCGGCTCGCGCAGGTTGCGGCGCATCCATTCCATCAGTTTTGCCAGACGCGAGGGCTCGCCATGGGGAATGGCGCGGCTGACGCGCTGGCTGCGCCCGGCATCACGCCATGGCGCCAGTACCAGCCGCTCGGCCACCAGGTTGGCCACGCGCGCGCCGTAGTCCTTGCGCACCATGTGCAGCATCATGTCCATGCCGGTGGCCGAGCCGGCCGAGGTGATGATGCTGCCGGTATCGACGTACAGCACGTCCTCGCGCACATCGATGCGTGGGAAGTCGCGCGCCAGCGCTTCGGTGAGGCGCCAGTGGGTTGTGGCCTGGCGGCCATCGAGCAGCCCGGCCCACGCCAGCACGAAGGCACCGGAGCAGATCGAAGCGATGCGCGCGCCACGGCCGTGGGCACGGATGAGTGCATCAAGCAGCGCCTGTGGCGGGCGCTCGCTGGGCTCGCGCCAACCGGGAATGACGATGATGTCGGCGTCATCAACTGTGCTGAGGTCATAGGGAAGCTGCACCTGCGTTCCGCCAAGCATGCGCAGCGCACCGGGTTCACCCGCGCACAGCTGGGTGCGATACCACGCCACGCCGAGCTCGGGTCTTATCGGCGCGAACAGGCCCACCGCACAGCCGAATTCGAACAGCCCCTGGCCGTGGCAGGCGACGATGGCAACGAGCGGCGCAGCGGGGTCGGCGGGTGGGCTGGGCATGGCTTGATGCTACGGGTGCAGATGCATGGCGCGGAGTGGTGCGCGGGCATGAGGTGATGCCGGCCAGGCATATGGAGCGGTCGCTCCCCTCTTGTAGAGCCGAGCCCACGCTCGGCTCAATACCGGCAGGGGGATGCATCTGACGCCGTCGCGTAGAGCAGCCGAGCGTGGGCTCGGCTCTACAGACAGCAGTGCACCGGCAATGCCGCCTAACGTCATTACCAGCGGTCATGTGGGTGGCCGGATGTTACGGCTGGGTGACGCGATCGCGCCTGTCGCGGTGGGTGAACAGGCCCTTGAATGGAAGCGTGTTTCCGGCCCACCCCCACGAGCCCCCATGCCTGCCGCCCACGCCCCTGTCCTGAGCACTCTCGCTGTCCTGATCACAGCCATCCTCGCCGCTTCGCCCAGCCATGCGGCTGAAGCCGATGCGGATCCTGCTGCCGCCGCCGCGACGGCCAACGTGGCCGCGTCCACGCTGGATGCCGTGGTGGTGACCGGCTCGCGCACCAGTACGCGTACGGTGAAGAACAGTTCCACGCCGATCGACGTGATCTCCGCCGAAGACCTCACCGCCACCGGCCAGGCCAACCTGCTGGAAGCACTGCAGCGCGCACTGCCGTCGCTCAGCCAGATTGGTGGCTACCAGAGCGACCAGGAGAGCCTGATCCGTGGCTACCAGCTGCGCAACCTGTCGCCCGGCTACACGCTGGTGCTGGTGAACGGAAAGCGCCGCAATGCCAGTGCCTATGTGAGCGGTGCCAACGGCGGCGGCTTCCCAGGCCACGCCTGGGCCGACCTGGCGCTGATTCCGGTGTCGGCCATCGACCATGTGGAAGTGCTGCGCGATGGTGCGTCGGCCATCTATGGCTCGGACGCGATCACCGGTGTGGTCAACGTGATCCTGAAGTCGCAGGCGCACGGTGGCGAGTTCGCCGTGGAAAGCGGGCAGAGCACCGACGGTGATGGATCGCGAACCAGCGTGCGCGCCAACGTGGGCCTGCCGTGGGGCGCCGATGGCTTCGTCAACCTGTCTGGCGAGACCACCCGCCAGCATCATGCGATCCGCACCCGCCGCTACATCGATGGCTACCTGAGCTATCCGGCGGTGGATGGCAGCGGCAATCTGGTGGCGCTGCGGCCGAACAATCGATTGCCAGCGGGTGCTGCGCCGAACCCGGCTGAGGCCAACCGCGATGCCGAGGCCAACACCATCCTCAGCTCGCCGTCGTATGCGCTGAAGGCCTTCGCAGTGAATGCGGGCCATGGCCTGGGCGAAAGCGCGCAGTTCTACGCTAACGCTACGGCCAGTGACCGCATCGCGCAGGCGATCCAGAACTTCCGTCTGCCGGCGACCATCTTCACCACTTACAAGGCTCCAGGCGTGCTGAGCGTGTTTCCCGATGGCTTCCTGCCGGTGCTGGAAACCAAGGAGAAGCAGTACACCGGCACCGCGGGCGTGAAAGGCCAGATCGCAGGCTGGGACTACGACGCCAGCCTTACCGGCAACCGCAGCACGGTGCGCACCTATACGCGCAACTCGGTGAACTACTCGCTGCCATACCCCGGTTCGCCTACCGACTTCTACGACGGCAAGCTGGACTACCAGCAGGGTATCGCCAACCTCGACCTGCGCCGTGGCTTCGAGGTGGCTGCGTTCGCCTCGCCGCTGGAAGTGAGCGCAGGTGCCGAGTACCAGCACGAACAGTACGAACGTGGGGCGGGGCAGTGGGAGTCGTATACCGGCTTTGGTGCTGCGGCCTTCGTCGGCTATTCCACTGCGGACGCGGTGAAGGCTACCCGCAACAGCAAGGCGGTCTATGTGGGCGCGGCCACCAACATCACCTCGCGCTGGTATCTGGATGCGGCCGCGCGCTGGGAAGATCACTCCGACTTCGGCAGTGTCTCCACCGGCCGCCTGACCACGCGCTTCGACTTCACCGACGCGCTGGGCGTGCGTGCCACGGTCAGCAACGGTTTCCACGCGCCCAGCCTGGGCGCGCAGTACTACCAGGCCACCGGCAGCTGCCCGTGCGGCACCACGCTGGTGGCGCAGGTGTCTTCGCCGGCGGCGGTTGCGCTGGGTGCGACGCCGCTGAAGCCCGAGAAAGCCACCAACTACAGCCTGGGCGTGACCTGGGACCCGAGCCCGGCGTTCCACCTGGCCGTGGATGCCTACCAGATCGACATCCGTGGCCAGCTCGGCCAGTCCAGCCAGATCGGCTACAACGCGCAGGATCCAGCGCGCATCACCGACAACAGCGGCACGGTGCTGACTGCGGCGCAGAAGAACACCATCGATGCGCTGCTGGGTTCGGCCGGCATCAGCATCCTGCCGGGTGATGCGTTCTATGCCAGCTACTTCACCAACGTGGGCAATACCCGCACACGCGGTGTCGAGCTGACCCTGGAGGCCAACCAGGAAACCGCGTGGGGCAAGCTGCGCTGGAGCTATGCGGCCAACGTGGGGCGCACCACCATCCAGAAGGTCAGCGACATTCCGGAGGCGCTGCAGGGGCTGCCGAACATCAACCTGTTGACCAAGAGCAGCGAGTACGCGCTGCGCTTCCGTACGCCCAGCTACACGCAGGTGGCGGGGTTGGGCTGGCAGAACGGGCGCTGGCGCTCGAACGTCGACTTCACCTACTACGGCCCGATCAAGCGCCTGAACAACGGCGTGGAGTACAAGCAGCCGCCGGTGCTGGTGACCAATCTCTCCGGTGGCGTGGAACTGGGTGCGGGCTGGAGTGCGGCGCTGGGCGTCAACAACGTGTTCGACAAGCGCACCCGCAAGGTGCCGGAGTACGCGCGCAGTGCCACCGATGTGGCGAGCATCGAGACGACCTGGGATTCGGGCGACGTGCTGAGCCGCATCGGGGCGTTCTGGTACGGGCGGATCAATTACCGGTTCTGATCTGGAGCAGTCGAGCATGGCTCGACTCCACAAAGGCGAAAGCAGCCGAGCATGGCTCGGCTCTACACAAGGCGAAAGGCGGCCGGCGGTAGTTCGGCATCATCGAGGAGCATTTCATGTCTTCTGCATTGAAGGTGGTGGCAGTGGTGGGGTCACCGACCAGCTCGGCGACGTCACGCACGTTGCTGCTGGTGCGGCACTTGTTGGCGTCGTTGCAGCAGCGGGTGCATGCCAGCGTGGAGCTGGTGGAGCTGGCGCCGATCGCGCGTTCGCTGGGGCAGTCGCTGTCGCGCGATGAAGCGGAGCCAGCCGTAGAGCAGGCACTGCAGGCAATCGAGGCGGCCGGGCTGCTGGTGGTGGCGGCGCCGGTGTATCGCGGTTCCTATCCCGGGTTGTTCAAGCACCTGGTCGATTTCATCGGGCTGGAAGCGCTGGTGGATACGCCGGTGTTGCTGGCGGCGACCGGCGGCAGCGAGCGCCATGCGTTGGTGATCGACCACCAGTTGCGGCCGTTGTTCAGTTTCCTGCAGGCGCACACGCTGCCGATCGGGGTGTATGCCACGCCTGCCGACTTCGATGGCGAGCAGATCAACAGTGCAGCCTTGCAGGCGCGCATCGCACTGGCGGCCGAGCGCGCGGCAGGGCATCTGGCTTCGCAGGCGCTGGCGGTACCGGCGCCGCTGCGAAGGATCGCCTGACGGCATAACCGGCGGCGCTTTGCTTATGGCCAAGGCGCATCTGCATGGCCGGATCTGACCGCCGATTGTCGCCTGGCATCGCCGTGCCGACCGCCGTCATCTCTAGCATCGATATCGAAGCGGCATCGCATTGCCGCCCCCCGATGAGGACGACCCCGTGAGTCTGGACGCAACCGACAAGCCCATCCTGTTCCTGCTCGACCGTGAGTTCGAGGACGGACAGATTCCCGGCCAGCGCTTCTTCTGCCGGCACAGCCTGTTGCTGGAAGGTGCGCTGTCGAGCATCGACGGCCTGGACGCGCAGCTGGACGTGCGCCGCATCGGTTTCGCACGGCCGCGCCGGGAGGTGATCGCCGAGATCGGCGAGCAGGACCAGTCGCTGCCGAAGCTGGTGCTGCCGCAGGGCGTGCGCAGTGACCTCGCGAGTGGCGTGCACCAGGACCGCCAGTACATCTCCGGTGCCGAGCCGATCCTGGCCGCGCTGAACGGGTTGCTCGGCATCCCCGTGGCCCATCCCTGAGCGAGGACGCGACCATGAGCTATCAGATCAGCGTGTTGGACAAGAGCCCGGTGGCCGAAGGCGCCTCGCCGGAGCAGGCGCTGCGCAACAGCCTGCAGCTGGCGCAGCGCGCCGAACAGCTGGGCTATCACCGCTACTGGTTTGCCGAGCACCATGCCGCGCCGACGTTGGCGAGTCCCGCACCGGAGGTGCTTGCGGCGTGGGTGCTGGCGCAGACCCGGCGCATCCGTGTCGGCAGCGGCGGGGTGATGCTGCGCCACTACGCGCCGTACAAGGTGGCGGAGAACTTCAACCTGCTGGCAGCGTTGGCGCCAGGGCGCGTGGATCTGGGCGTGGGCAAGGCACCGGGCGGCCTGCCAGCGTCGACTGCCGCGCTGGCGGCCGGGCGCCCGGCGTTCGCCGACTTCGACCACCAACTGCGCGATCTTGAGGGCTATCTGTCCGGCGCCGAAGCCGATGTGCTGGCGCGGCCGATTCCGCAGCAGGCGCCGGAGCGCTTCCTGCTCGGTGCCAGCCCGCAGAGTGCACGGCAGGCGGCCGAGCTGGGCTGGCGCTTCGTCTACGCCGCGCACTTCGACGGTGACCCGAAGCACATCGAGGCCGCGTTCGACGCCTACCGCAGCGTCGCCTCGCAGCCGCCGCTGCTGGCCACGGTGGCCTTCGCCGCACCGACTGCGGAAGCCGCTTCGCGCCATATCGGTGCGCTGCGCGTCTACAAGCTGCACCTCGGTCCCGGGCAGGCGGTGAACCTGCCCAGCGCCGAGGCAGCTGCCGAGTACGCGCGCCAGGTTGGGGTGGCCGACTTCCGCATCGAGGAGACGCGCCCCAGCGTGCTGTCCGGTGATGCGCAGCACGTGCGCGGCGAACTGGATGCGTTGCACCGGCGTTTCGGCGTGGGCGAGTTCATCCTCGATGCGCCGGTGGCCGACCTCGACGCACGCCTGACATCCCTTGAACTGCTGTCGCCCGCGCCGCGCGCGGCGGTGGCCTGACCTGCAGGAGCGATTCCCATGAGCACCACCCCGCGCCACATTCCGTTCGGCATCATGCTGCAGGGCCCCGGCAGCCACATGCATGCCTGGAAGCATCCGTCCAATCCGGCCGATGCCAGCGTCAACCTGCAGTTCTACATCGACATTGCGCGCACCGCCGAGGACAACGGCATTGCCTTCGGTTTCGTGGCCGACGGCCTGTACATCAACGAGAAGTCGATCCCGCACTTCCTCAACCGCTTCGAGCCGATCTCGCTGCTCTCGGCGCTGGCCACGGCAACGAACAAGATCGGCCTGGCGGGCACGCTGTCGACGTCCTACAGCGATCCGTTCACGGTGGCACGGCAGTTCGCTTCACTGGATCTGCTCAGTGGCGGCCGCGCCGGCTGGAACGTGGTGACCTCGCCACTGGAGGGTTCGGGCCGCAACTACGGCCGGCCGCACCCGGAGCACGCGCTGCGCTACCAGATCGCCGATGAGTACCTGGACGTCGTGCAGGGGCTGTGGGATTCGTGGGATGACGACGCCTTCGTGCGTGAGCGCGACAGCGGCACCTTCTTCGCACCGGAGAAATTCCGCCGCCTCGACTACAAGGGCCGCTTCTTCCAGGTGGAAGGCCCGCTCAACATCCAGCGTTCGCCGCAGGGACAGCCGGTAATCTTCCAGGCCGGTTCGTCTGACGATGGCATCGCGCTGGCCGGCAAGTACGCCGATGCGGTGTTCACCCATTCGCCGTCGCTGGAAGAAACCCGTGCATTCACCCAGAAAGTGAAGAACTCGGCGATCGCGCACGGCCGCAGCGGCAATGACGTGAAGATCTTCCCGGGCATCGGCCCCATCGTCGGCCGCACCGCCGAGGAGGCCGAGGCCAAGTACCAGGCGATTGCCGCACTGGCCACGCTGGAGGATGCACTGGCGTACCTGGGGCGCTTCTTCGATCACCACGACTTCAGCCAGTACGACCCGGATGCACCGTTCCCGGAGCTGGGTGACATCGGCAGCAATTCGTTCCGTTCCACCACCGACCGCATCAAGCAGGATGCGCGTGAGAAGGGCCTGAGCCTGCGCCAGGTGGCGTTGGAAGCGGTGAGCCCGCGACCAAAATTCATCGGCACGCCGGAGCACGTGGCCGATGAGCTGATCCGCTGGTTCGACGCCGGTGCCAGCGACGGTTTCATTCTTGGATTCGCCGCACAACGCGAAGGCCTGGACGATTTCGTGACCCAGGTGCTGCCGATCCTGCAGGCGCGCGGCTACCACCAGCGCGAGCTGGAAGGACAGACCCTGCGCGAGCATCTGGGTCTGCCGTACAAGGCCAGCCGCTATTCGACCGACGCCGAACCGGCGCGGAAGGTGGGGTAGGGCGATGAGCGGAGAAACTGCGGCAGCACCGGGCCACGCCCGGCGGAATCCCGCGTCCATCGGCGTGCTGCCGGAAATTGCAGCACGCGCCGAGGCCGCCGTCGCGATCCGCCATGACCTGCACCAGCACCCGGAGCTCGCCTTCGAGGAGCACCGCACCAGCGCCCGCGTGGCCGAGCTGCTGCAGCAGTGGGGTTATGAGGTGACCACCGGGCTCGGCGGCACCGGTGTGGTCGGCACGCTGCAGCGCGGGCAGGGCAGCCGTCGTCTCGGCCTGCGCGCCGACATCGACGCACTGCCGATCCACGAGGACTCCGGCCTGGCCTACGCCAGCCAGACCGAGGGCCTGATGCATGCCTGCGGCCACGATGGGCATACCGCCATCCTGCTGTCCGCCGCGCACTACCTGGCCCATCACGGTGATATCGACGGCACCCTGCAGCTGGTGTTCCAGCCAGCCGAGGAAACCGGTTCGGGTGCGTCGAAGATGATTGCCGATGGCCTGTTCGAGCGCTTCCCGGTGGATGCGATCTATGGGCTGCACAACTGGCCGGGCGTGCCGGTGGGCCACTTCGGTTTCGTCGATGGCCCGGCGATGGCGTCGGTGGATTGGGCACGGCTGAAGGTGATCGGCAAGGGTGGCCATGGCGCCGAGCCACAGGGCAGCGTCGATCCGATCCTGGTGGCGGCGCACATCATCACCGCGCTGCAGAGCGTGGTGTCGCGCAATGTCGATCCGCGGCAGATGGGCGTGGTCACCGTCGGTTCGATCCACGGCGGGCAGGCCGCCAATGTGATTCCAGACGTGGTCGAACTGAAGCTGACCGTGCGCGCATACCTGCCCGAGGTGCGCGACACGCTGCGCCGCCGGGTGACCGGGATTGCCGAGCAGACCGCTGCCGCTTTCGGGGCACGCGCCGAAATCGAGTTCCCGCGTGGCTTCCCCAGCGTGATCAACCACCCGCAGCAGACCGCCTACATCCGCGAGGTAGCGGTGCAGGGCTTCGGTGCCGAACAGATCGTTCCCGAGTTTGCGCCGCGCACGGCCAGCGAGGATTTCGCCTTCCTGCTGCAGGCGCGACCCGGCAGCTTCTTGTTCGTCGGGAACGGCGAGAGCGCACCGCTTCACAGCCCGCGCTATGTGTTCAACGACGCCGCCATTGCCCCCGCCGCCAGCCTGTGGGCGCGGCTGGCCGAAGACTATCTGGTGAAGGACGTGGCATGAGCAGCAACGAACGCTTCCTCTATACCTCGGTGGATGATCCGCTGGCGCGGCCGCTGTTCGACGGCCTGGAACAGGAGTACGACAGCCGCTATGCCGACGTGCGCCGACGCATCGGTGGCAGCGCTCGCGAGGAGCTGCAGCGCTACCCGGCGCAGGCCTTTGCGGCCCCGGTGGGCGCCTTCGTGCTGCTGCTGCGCGACGGGGTGGCGATTTCCGGCGGTGCGTTCATGCCGCACCGCGATCCGGATACCGCCGAATTCAAGCGCATCTGGACACTGCCCGGGTTGCGTCGCCAGGGCATTGCGCGGCGCGTGCTGCAGGAGCTGGAAGAGCAGGCGGCGCGGCAAGGGTACCGGAGGGTGTTCCTGACGACCGGCTTCCGCCAGCCGGAAGCTGTTGGCCTGTACCTGAGCCACGGCTACACCGCGCTGTTCGATCTGGAGGCCGACCCGGAAACGGTTGCGCATCTGCCGTTTGAGAAGCAACTGCGAGCGACGACGCCCGTCGTTGCACCCCCGCAGGCACTGCTGCACGGAGCCCACGCATGAGCACACCGTCGACCGCGCTGGAGGGCATTGCCGCTCGTCCGGCGCCAGCACCGGCGTTGAAGATCGTGCCGGCCCGGCATCCGCTGCAGGTCTTCGGCACGGTGCTGGCACTGGCGCTGATCCTGATCGGGCTGCAGTCCGTGCTGGGCAATCCGCGCTGGGGCTGGGGCACCTTCGCCGAGTGGTTCTTCGCACGCCCGGTGCTGGAAGGCCTGGGCCGCACGCTGCTGCTGACCGCGCTTGGCACCGGCCTCGGTTTCGCGCTGGGTACGCTGCTCGCGCTGGCACGCGTCTCCGGTTCGCCGCTGCTGTCGGCGGTGTCGTGGGGCTATGTGTGGTTGTTCCGCTCGATTCCGCTACTCGTGCTGTTGTTGCTGTTGAACAACCTGGGCTATCTGTACAGCACCATCGAACTGGGCGTGCCGTTCACCGGCATCAGCCTGTTCTCGTACCCGACTACACAGCTGATCGGTGTGTTCACCGCCGCGGTGCTGGGCCTGACCCTGAACCAGGCAGCGTTCTCGGCCGAGGTGATCCGCGGTGGCATCCTCTCGGTCGACCACGGCCAGTACGAGGCCGCGGCCGCGCTCGGCCTGCCGCGTGGCCGCCAGGTGCGCCGCATCATCCTGCCGCAGGCGATGCGTTCGATCCTGCCGGCGGCGTTCAACGATGTGATCGGCCTGGCCAAGAGCACCTCGGTGGTCTACGTGCTGGCGCTGCCGGAGCTGTTCTACACCGTGCAGGTGATCTATCGGCGCAACCTGGAAGTGGTGCCGCTGCTGATGGTGGCCACGGTCTGGTACCTGGTGATCCTGACCGTGTTGTCGCTGCTGCAGCGGCGCGTGGAACAGCGCTTCGCGCGCGGCCAGCTGCAGCGCGAGCGCTCGGTGTCGCGGGTGTCGTCACCGGTGCGGACATCCAGTGATGCTGCGCCGCGCGTGGCCAACCGCCCGCGCATCGCCACCCAGGTGGAAGCGGGCGAGGGTGCGGCGGTATCGCTGCATGGCGTGGGCAAGGTGTTTGGCGATCAGGCGGTGCTGGAAGACGTGAACCTGGACCTGCGCGCCGGCAGCGTGACGGTGCTGATCGGCCCGTCCGGTGCCGGGAAATCCACGCTGCTGCGGTTGATCAACCACCTGGAACGCGCGGACAGTGGTTACGTGACTGTTGGCGGCCAGCTGATCGGTTACCGCCGCGAGGGTGACACGTTGTACGAACTTCCCGAGCGCGAGATCCGCCGCCGTCGTTCCGAGGTGGGCATGGTGTTCCAGGGCTTCAATCTGTTCCCGCACCTGACCGCATTGGAGAACATCATCGAGGCGCCAATCGCGGTGCGCGGCGTGCCGCGTGCGCAGGCCGTGCGGCAGGCGCGCACGCTGCTGGAGCGGGTCGGCCTGGCCGACAAGGCCGATGCGTTCCCGCGCCAGCTGTCCGGTGGCCAGCAGCAGCGCATCGCGATTGCCCGCGCGCTGGCGCTGCAGCCGAAGGTGCTGCTGTTTGACGAACCCACGTCGGCGCTGGACCCGGAACTGGTGGCGGAGGTGCTGAGCGTGATCGAGGAACTGGCCCGTTCGGGTACCACGCTGGTGATCGTCACCCATGAGCTGAGCTTCGCCCGCCGCGTGGCCGACCACGTGGTGATGATGGACCAGGGCCGGGTGATCGAGCAGGGCACGCCCGAGGCCCTGTTCGAGCGCCCGCGCCAGCAACGCACCGCCGATTTCCTGGCCAAGACCCTGTAACCCCGGAAGGAACGTCATGAGCCCCGCAGCACCGCGTCGTCCCTCGCGCAGCACCCTGTTGATCGTGGGCGTGCTGATCATCGGCATCGCCGGCATCGTCTACTCGCGCGTGCGCCAGGCCCCGGAGGCTGCCGCTGTGGCCGCGGCCAGCCTGGCCGGCACCAACACCGCCGTGCTGAAGGGCACGCTCGACCCGAAGGCGCAGGCCTTGATTCCTGCGGGCTACCGCTTCGTCACGCCGGGCGCATTCACCGTGGCGACCCACCCGGGGCAGCTACCGCTGGCCGACTACGGCGCCGACAGCAAGGACGTGGTCGGCATCGAACCGGACATCGCGCGGCTGATCGCGGATGCTTTGGGCCTGAAGCTGGTGATCGTGCCGGTGGCCTGGGCCGACTGGCCGCTGGGGCTGGAGTCAGGCAAGTACGATGCGGTGCTGTCGAACGTGACGGTCACCGAGGAACGCAAGAAGAAGTTCGATTTCTCCAGCTACCGTTACGACCTGCTGGGCATCTACACGCGCAGCGACGGGCCCATCCAGAAAATCGAAAAGCCCGCCGATGTGGCCGGGCTGAAGGTGGTGGTCGGTGCCAGCACCAACCAGGACCAGATCCTGCGCCAGTGGGACCAGCAGAACATCGCGGCGGGATTGAAGCCCGTGGAATACCAGTACTTCGATGACGCGGTCGTCGGCCGATTGGCGGTGATCACCGGCCGCGCCGATGTATCGTTCGAGCCCAATGCTACCGGCGCCTATTCGGCGCGCGACGGCAAGGTGCGGCGCGTGGGCCTGTTCCCTGGCGGCTGGCCGAATGCCGCAGCGATCTCGGTGACCACGCGCAAGGGCAGCGGCCTGGCCGACGCGGTGACGCAGGCGCTGAACACCCAGATCGGCAGCGGCACCTACGCGCAGGCGCTGGCACGCTGGAATGTGGCCGAGGAAGCCGTGCCACAGTCGCAGACCAACCCGCCGGGATTGCCAACGTTGCAATGACACCGGGCGTGGCCCGGCGCTACCTCCGTCTTTGTAGAGCCGAGATCCTATGTTCGTGGTCAAGCCTGCTGGAAGCAGGCTTGACCCACTTTCAGCATGGCCGGGTCAAAGTCCCGGCCGCTCTTGAAGACGCCCCAAGCGATCCTGGCCAGCTTT
>NZ_JBMRFR010000029.1:0-31951 GCF_049384845.1 Stenotrophomonas sp. CASM101
ATCCACCCGCAGGGCCTGCATTTCTTCAACGCAGAGAGCGGCCGGCGCTACCCGTTACAGGCGCTCGCCGCTCTCTGCGTTGAAGAAATGCAGGCCCTGCGGGTGGATCGCCACGCGGATGTCATCGCCCACCGCAGGCAACGCCTGCGGTGCCACGCGCATGGTCAGCGCATGCTGGCCACTGCTGAGGTTGACGAAGATCTCGTTGCCGACCGGTTCGATGCCCTCAATGCGCGCGATGAACGCGTGCGCATCATCGGCAGCAGCCGGTTGCAGGTGCTCCGGGCGCACGCCCACCGCGATCGGTTTCTGCAGCCATGCCGGATCGATCGTGGCCTGGCCCAGCGGTGCACGCCACTGGCCGTCGACCACGGTCACGCCACCGGCATCGCCCTGCAGCGTGCCACGCAGCACGTTCATCGCCGGGCTGCCGAGGAAACCAGCCACGAACAGGTTGGCCGGGCGGTCGTACAGCGCCATCGGCGTATCGATCTGCTGGATGATGCCGTCCTTCAGCACCACGATGCGCTGACCCAGGGTCATCGCTTCAACCTGGTCGTGCGTCACGTAGATCATGGTGGTGCCCAGCTTCCGGTGCAGCTGCGCAATCTCGGTACGCACGCTGTGACGCAGCTTGGCGTCGAGGTTGGACAGCGGCTCGTCGAGCAGGAACACCGCCGGCTCGCGCACCAGCGCCCGGCCCAGTGCCACGCGCTGACGCTGGCCACCGGACATCGCCTTGGGCAGCTTGTCCATCATCTCGGTCAGGCCCAGCGTCTGCGCCGCCTCGGCAATGCGCTTGTCGATGGTCGCCTTGTCATGCCCGCGCAGCTTCAGGCCGAAGGCCAGGTTCTCGGCCACGGTCATGTGCGGGTACAACGCGTAGCTCTGGAACACCATGGCGATGTCGCGATCCTTCGGCGCCACGTCGTTGACCACGCGATCACCAATGGTCAGCGTGCCACCGCTGATCTCTTCAAGGCCGGCCACCATCCGCAACAGGGTCGACTTGCCACAGCCGGACGGTCCGACCAGCACCATCAGCTCGCCATCGGCGACCTCGAAGGTGGCGTCCTTCACCGCGACCTGGCCGTTGTCATAGACCTTGCGCACACCCTGCAACTGCACTTTTGCCATATCACCTATCCGGTCCGCCCGAAGCCGGGCTGTCTTTTGGGACTGCCTCGGCCCTCCCGATGGCAGTGATGATTGCGCGCCTGCCGCATGACGGCGAGCACTGCAATCGAATACAGTTGCCCATTCTGCCATGTAAACGTTTTCACGTGGCACTATCCGATGATCGGTGCGCACCGATCTGCGTCGGCGGTTGAACGAAGGTTCCGCCGAGGTAGTGGTTTCGAATGGAACGATCTTCCGCAACACCGGAGATCGCCCCTGACGAACCTCGGACAGGCAGTTGCGCGGATGTCCCCCGAACCCAGCCATGAAGCGATTGACAACGATGTCACCCGGATCTGAAACTCGAGCGATGCACGACACCCTCTTCCTGTTCGGTGCCACAGGTGATCTGGCCCAGCGCTACCTGTTCCCTTCGCTGCTTCGCCTGCTTGGCGACGGCCTGCTGCCGGAGGACTTCCGCATCCGCGCATTGGCCCTGTCCGGGCATGACACCGAAGCTTTCCATGACATCCTCCGGCCGCGCCTGCAGCAGGCCATGCCGATGGCCACGCAGGACGACATCGCTGCCCTGCTGCGCCGCATCGACTACCGTTCGGTGGACCTGCGCGATGTCGACTCGGTTGCCGCCGCCGTCTCCGACCTGGTGCACCGCAAGTGCGTCAGCTACCTGGCCATTCCGCCGGGCCTGTACATCTCCACCTGCGAAGGCCTGGCCAAGGGCGGCGCCCTCGCCGCGCCGGCACGCCTGATGCTGGAGAAGCCGATCGGCAGCGACAGCGAGAGCGCCGAGGAAATCATCAGCACCATCGGCCAGTGGATCGACGAGGACCGCGTGTTCCGCCTCGACCACTACCTGGGCAAGGCCGCGGTGCAGAACCTGATCGCACTGCGCTTCGGCAACACGCTGCTGGAAGCGGTGTGGAACCGCAACTACATCGAATCGGTGCACATCCTGGTGGCCGAAAGCGAAGGCGTGGATGGCCGCGATGCCTATTACGCCCGCTCCGGCGCGCTGCGGGACATGGTGCAGAGCCACATCCTGCAGCTGCTGTGCATGGTGGCGATGGAACCGCCGGCATCGCTGGAAGCCGATCGCATCCGCGACGAGAAGGTCAAGGTGCTGCGCGCCCTGCGCCCGCTCGATGCCAGGCACGCCGCGCGTGACAGCATCCGTGGCCGCTACACCGCCGGCACCATCAATGGCCAGCCGGCCCAGGCCTACCAGCCGCCGGAAGGCAGCGACGTGGAAACCTTCGCCGGTGTCACCGCGCATATCGACAACTGGCGCTGGAGCGGCGTGCCGTTCCACCTGGTCACCGGCAAGCGCCTGCCCGAGCGCACCACCCGCGTGGTGGTCACGCTGAAGCCGGTCACCCACTGGCTGTTCGAGCGCCCGCAGCGCGCGCAGGCCGCGCCGAACCGCCTGGTGTTCCAGCTGCAGCCGCAGGAAAACATCGAACTGGGCCTGATGAGCAGCCTGGCCGGCCCGGAATGGGGTGCCCTGGAACTGCATCCGCTGGAACTGGAACTGTCGGTGCCGACCGGCCTGCACCGCCGCATCGCCTACGAACGCCTGTTCCTGGATGCCTTCAACGGCAACCACACGCTGTTCGTGCGCGACGACGAAGTGCGCGCAGCGTGGGCCTGGATCGACAGCGTTGCCGACGCCTGGAAGGAGGCCAAGCTGCCGCTGGAACCGTATCCTGCTGGCCAGTGGGGCCCGAGCAATGCAGGCGAGTTCCTGCCGCAGGGCGTGGACGCGCCGGACAGCGGGGCCTCGGCATGAGTGCCATCTCGCAGCCGGTGCTGGTTGCCGACATCGGCGGCACCAATGCCCGCTTCGCCCTGGCCGACACCTCGCAGGACGCGCCGCTGCTCAAGGAGAGCATCCGCGAGTACGCGGTGGCGGAATTCCCGTCGCTGGGTGATGCCGCGCGCCACCACCTGGAGCAGATCGGCGCTGCGGCCAGCCGCGGCGTGTTCGCAGTGGCCGGCCGCGTCGACGGTGACGAGGCGCGCATCACCAATCATCCGTGGGTGATCTCGCGCAGCCGCACCGCCGCGATGCTGGGGTTCGACGAGCTGCACCTGATCAACGACTTCGCCGCACAGGCGATGGCGATTTCGCTGCTGCAGCCCGAGGACGTCGTCCAGGTCGGCGGCGCCGCCTGGGTACCGGGCAAGCCGGGACAGCCGCGCAACTACGCGGTGATCGGGCCCGGTACCGGGCTCGGCGTCGGTGGCCTGATCATGCGCCACGGCCGCTGCTATCCGCTGGAAACCGAAGGCGGTCATGTCAGTTTCCCACCGGGCACACCGGAAGAAATCCGCATCCTGGAAATCCTCTCCGAGCAGTTCGGCCGCGTCTCCAACGAACGCCTGATCTGCGGACCCGGGCTGGTCAACATCCATCGCGCCGTGTGCGAGATGGCCGGCATCGACCCCGGCCAGCTGCAGCCGGTAGACGTGACCGCGCGTGCCCTGCACGGTGATCCGCAGGCAATGCGCACCGTGGACGTGTTCTGCGCGGTGTTCGGCGCCATCGCCGGCGATCTGGTACTGACCCAGGGCGCCTGGGACGGCGTGTTCCTGACGGGCGGCCTGACCCCGAAGATGCTCGATTCACTGCAGCACTCCGGCTTCCGCCAACGCTTCGAACACAAGGGGCGGTTCTCTTCGATCATGGCGAGGGTGCCATCGCTTGCCGTGATGCATCCCCACGCCGGACTGCTGGGCGCTGCCGCCTATGCTGCCGACGCCGAACGTGACGCACCAGGAGTTGCCGCATGAGCCCCACCTTCCACGACGACCGCATCGAGTTCATCCAGCACGGCGACGCCGATGGCTGGATCGAGGCGGTGGCCGCCGAAATGGCGCAGACCCTCAACCACGACATCAATGAGGTGGGCCGGGCCCGCATCCTGCTCTCCGGTGGCACCACGCCGGCGCCGGTATACCAGGCACTGGCCGAACTGGACGTGCATTGGGACCGGGTGGAAGTGAGCCTGGCCGATGAGCGGTGGCTGTCGCCGCAGGATCGCGACAGCAACGCCTGGCTGGTGCGCGAGCACCTGCTCAAGCGTGCCGAGGGTGCGCACTTCGATCCGCTGGTGCGGATCGGCAAGCCGCTGACGGAGTGCGTCTACACCGCCAACCTGCAGGCCCAGCACAGCCAGCCACCCAGCCTGGTGGCACTGGGCATGGGCAACGATGGCCACACCGCCTCGCTGTTCCCGGGTTCGAAGGACCTGGCCCGTGCACTGGAAAGCACCCTGCCCTATGCGGCACTGGATGCCACCGGCTGCCCGGGCGCGAACCAGTGGCCGCTGCGCATCACCCTGACCCCGCACGGCCTGCGCCAGTGCCGCCAGCGTCTGCTGCTGCTGCGCGGCAAGCAGAAGCTGCAGGTACTGCGCCAGGCACTGGACAGCAATGACCCCCAGCAGTACCCGATCCTCAATGCAATCAACCTGGAAGGCGCGCGCCTGCGCGTCCACTGGGCTGATTGATGTCGGCGGCGGCGCCACGCCGCCGCTTGCCTCTCGCCACCACGAACGCCGGTAGCCAATGAGCCTCCATCCGCAACTGCAAGCCATCACTGAGCGCGTCATCCGCCGCAGCGCGGCCTCGCGCGCCGCCTATCTGGCCGCGATCGACGCCTCCCTGCGCGAAGGCCCGTTCCGCAGCCGCCTGAGCTGCGGCAACCTCGCCCACGGATTCGCCGCCTGTGGCGGCACCGACAAGAGCCGCCTGCGCGGTGGGGTGACACCGAACCTTGGCATCATCACCGCCTACAACGACATGCTGTCGGCGCACCAGCCGTTCGAGACCTATCCCGAGCAGATCCGCCAGATCGCCCGCGAGCTGGGCGCCACCGCGCAGGTGGCCGGCGGTGTGCCGGCGATGTGCGACGGCGTCACCCAGGGCCGTGGTGGCATGGAGCTGTCGCTGTTCTCGCGCGATGTGATCGCGCAGGCGACGGCGATCGGGCTCAGCCACGACATGTTCGATACCACCGTCTACCTCGGTGTCTGCGACAAGATCGTGCCGGGGCTGCTGATCGGCGCACTGGCCTTCGGCCACCTGCCGGCGGTGTTCGTGCCGGCCGGCCCGATGACCCCGGGCATACCCAACAAGCAGAAGGCGGAAGTTCGCGAGCGCTATGCCGCCGGCGAAGCCACCCGTGAAGAACTGCTGGAAGCCGAGTCGGCCTCCTACCACGGCGCCGGCACCTGCACCTTCTACGGCACGGCCAACTCCAACCAGGTGCTGCTGGAAGCGATGGGCGTGCAGCTGCCGGGCGCGTCGTTCGTCAATCCGGGCACCCCGCTGCGCGACGCTCTTACCCGCGAAGCGACCGAACGTGCACTGGACATCACTGCGCTGGGCGATGACTTCCGTCCGCTGGGCCGGATCATCGACGAGCGCGCGATCATCAACGCGGTCATCGCGCTGATGGCCACCGGCGGTTCGACCAACCACACCATCCACTGGATCGCGGTGGCGCGTGCGGCCGGCATCGTGCTGACCTGGGACGACTTCGACGAGCTGTCGCAGCTGATTCCGCTGCTGGCCCGCGTCTACCCGAACGGCGAGGCCGACGTGAACCGCTTCGCCGCCGCCGGTGGCCCGGCGTTCGTGTTCGGCGAGCTGATCAAGGCCGGCCTGATGCATGGCGACCTGGTCAGCGTGGCCCGTGGCGGCATGGCCGACTACGCCCGCGAACCCCAGCTGCGCGACGGCCAACTGGTTTATCTGCCGGGCCTGGAACGCAGCGCCGATGACGAGGTGGTGCGTGGCGTCGACAATCCGTTCGAACACCAGGGTGGCCTACGGCTGCTGCGCGGCAACCTGGGCAAGTCGCTGATCAAGCTGTCGGCGGTGAAGCCGCAGTACCGCACGATCGAAGCACCGGCCGTGGTGGTCGATGCACCGCAGGTGCTGAACAAGCTGCACGCCGGTGGCCTGCTGCCCGAGCATTTCGTGGCGGTGGTGCGTTACCAGGGCCCGCGTGCGAACGGCATGCCGGAACTGCATTCGCTGGCGCCGCTGCTGGGCCTGTTGCAGAACCAGGGCCGACGCGTGGCGCTGGTCACCGACGGTCGCCTGTCCGGCGCCTCGGGCAAGATTCCGGCGGCGATCCACGTGACGCCGGAAGCGGCGCGCGGCGGCCCGCTGGCGAAGGTCCGCGAAGGCGACATGATCCGGCTGGACGGCGAGGCCGGCACGCTGGAGGTGCTGGTGGACCCGGCCGAATGGGCGGCGCGTCCGCTGGCTCCGAACACTGCGCCGGCCGCGCATGACCTGGGCCGCAATCTGTTCGCGGTCAACCGTCGCGTGGTGGGCCCGGCCGACCAGGGAGCGATGTCGATTTCGTGCGGTCCGGCGGCGGCCGATGGCGGGCCGTGGGAGTACGACGCGGAGTACGAGCTGGGGCACGATGCCGCAGCGGCGGCAGCGCCGCATGAGGCGAAAGACGCCTGAAGCGAAAAGCCGCGGCAGGCTTCCCGGCTTGGGCAGTAGAGCGCCCTGGCCGGGACACGCCGTAAACCCATCCATGGGGGCTCGATCGCGGCATCCATGCCGCTCACGGTCCCGGCCAGGGCACTCCACTGCCCTTGGACAATTCCCGGCGCGTCATTTGCGCTGCGGCCACTGAATCAAGAAGAGCAAAGGCAAGGGCAAAAGCATGGGTATCGAACAACATCAGGTGAAGGCGGCGGAGCTGTTGCATGCGGCGGGCATCCTGCCGGTGGTGACGGTTCATACGCTGGACCAGGCGCGGGCGGTCAGTGCGGCGCTGCTGGACGGTGGTTTGCCGGCGATCGAGCTGACGCTGCGTACGCCGGTGGCGATGGAAGCGTTGGCGATGCTCAAGCGCGAGCTGCCCGATGTGGTGGTGGGTGCAGGCACGGTGCTGACCGTGGAGCAGATGCAGCAGTCGATCGATGCGGGCGCGGACTTCCTGGTGACCCCGGGCACGCCGCCAGCGCTGGCCGATGCACTGGCTGCTGCGCCGCTGCCGGTGGTGCCGGGTGCGGCCACGCCGACCGAGCTGCTGTCGCTCTACGCCCGCGGCTTCCGCGTGTGCAAGCTGTTCCCGGCCACGGCCGTGGGCGGGCTGGCGATGATCAAGGGACTGGCCGGCCCGGTGGCGGACCTGAAGCTGTGCCCGACCGGCGGCATCACCGAAAACACCGCCGCCGAATACCTCGAGCAGAAAAACGTGGTCTGCATCGGCGGTTCGTGGATGGTGCCGGGCAACTGGATTGCCAACGGCGAATGGGACAAGGTGCGCGCCAGCGCCGCCGACGCCGCGAAGATCATCAAGCGCGTTCGCGACCACTGAGCCCAACGCAGCTGTAGAGCCGAGCCCACGCTCGGCTCCACGCCAGCGGAATGGAAAGCAGCCGAGCATGGCTCAGCTCTACAGGACCAGCATCCAAAGCGCGACCCGCTCCCGCTCTTCCTTCTTCATCCCGCGGTGGCTGCGCACGAAAACCGTCCTTGGCCCTGCGGAGGGATTGCGCAGGGGCGTGAGCGCCATGGATGGCGCGACCGAGCCTCCAGGGATGGATTCACGGCGTCCCCTGCGCAATCCCTCCGCAGGGCCAACCCCACGAATCCTGCCGCACACCGCAAGGGGCTCAGCCGTTGGCCGAAACCCGTTACAGCGGCCGCGCCGGATCCACCAACCCGTACTGGCTGGCCATCCGCGCCAGCGCGATGTTGTCGTGGATCCCCATCTTCTCGAACAGCCGCGCCTTGTGCGTGTTCACCGTCTTCGCACTCAGGCTCAGCCGCCGCGCGATATCTTCCTGGCGCAGGCCCTGGGTCAGCAGCAACGCCACTTCCAGCTCGCGCGGCGACAGGCTGTCGAACGGCGAACCGTTGCCTTCCACCGTCGACAGTGCCAGATTCTGCGCGATGCTGGTGCCCAGGTAGCGGCGCCCACCTGCCACGTCACGCACCGCGCGCAGCAGTTCCTGCGCATCACAACCCTTGCCGATATATCCGGCCGCGCCGGCTTCGAGCAGCCGCTTCGGCAGCGGGCCATCTTCCAGCACCGACACGATCACTACGCGGGTGTTGCGGTGGCTGCGCACGATGCGCTCGGTCACTTCCATGCCGCTCACACCCGGCAGGTGCAGGTCACACAGCACCACATCCGGCAGCAGCTGGCGGACTTCACGCAGCGCGTCTTCGCCGGTCTCGGCTTCGCCCACCACCTCGATGTCGGCTTCCCCCGACAGAATCATCTTCATCCCGGTGCGGACCAGCGCGTGGTCATCCACCAGGTAGACTCGAATCGTCATTCACGTACCTCTTCGAATGCGGCCATTGCAGGTCAAGCTAGGCAGGGTGCCGATACCCTGCAAGCGCGTTCGGAATGCGGCCCCGGCAATCTGCCTTGCGCATCACAGTACCGCGCGTTGTGCTTGCCCCCTGTCTTGCAGAACCTGCTGCAACGAAACAACTGATCTATCACGTAGACGTCCCGCGCGGGGCATCCACGTCAATCCCCCTGTGATGATGCTTCGCTGGCCTTCGCTGGCCGCGTGCCATGATGCCGCCAAGGGTGCCGGCGACTGAACATGACCAGATAGCACCCTACCACCCAAACCAGCGCGGCACACCATCCGGCCAGGATATCGGAGGGGTAATGCACCCCCAGATAGACCCGGGAGACGCTGACCAGCAGGCTGAATGCCGGCGCCAGCAGCAGCACCGGCCAGCGCCAGCGGGTGTTCCAGGCCAGCAGTACCAGGGTCACCGCCAGGGTCATCGAGCCCATCGCGTGGCCGCTGGGAAAGCTGAACGTCGATTCCGGCGCGATCGATTCCCACAGGCTGGGGCGCTGGCGCTGGAAGAAGTGCTTGCTGCCCACGTTCAGCAGCGCCGAGCCGACGAAGCTGACCGCCACGAAGGTGGCCTCGCGCCAGCGCCGGTAGCCCAGCAGCACGCCGATGATCAGCACGTCGGCCGGGATCAGGAACCACTCATAGCCCAGTTTGGAAATGAGCACGAAGAAGCGGTCCAGCAGTGGCGAGTGCAGGCCATGCATCTGCCACAGCAGCGGCGCGTCGAAATGGAACGATTCAAACTCGTGCACCTCGTCCGCCAGGGCGACGAAGCCAGCCAGCGGCAGCAGCACGCCGCCGAACAGCAGGACCAGGCGCCAGGCATTGCGCGCCATCCAGTGGCGGAAACCGGAGGCGGACTCCGGTGCAGCGAGGATCGCAGGCTTATCCGGCGCTTCGGACATACGTGTGTTCGACGTAGTCGTCGATCAGGGCGACGAACTCCTGGGCGATGTTGTCGCCGCGCAGGGTCACCTTCTTCTCGCCATCGACAAACACCGGCGCTGCGGGTGTTTCGCCCGTGCCCGGCAGCGAGATGCCGATGTTGGCATGGCGCGACTCGCCCGGCCCGTTCACGATGCAGCCCATCACCGCCAGGGTCATGTTCTCCGCCCCCGGGTGGTGGATCTTCCACAGCGGCATCTTCTCGCGCACGTGGTTCTGCACGACCTTGGCCAGCTCCTGGAAGAACTCCGAGGTGGTGCGGCCGCAGCCCGGGCAGGCCGTGACCAGCGGCGTGAAGGCGCGTTGGCCGGTGGTCTGCAGCAGTTCCTGGGCGACAATCACTTCCTGCGTGCGCGACTGGCCCGGTTCCGGGGTCAGCGAGATGCGGATGGTGTCACCGATCCCTTCCTGCAGCAGCACGCCCAGCGCCGCCGCCGACGCGACGATGCCCTTGCTGCCGATACCGGCTTCGGTCAGGCCCAGGTGCAGGGCGAAATCCGAGCGCTGGGCCAGGTCGCGGTATACCGCGATCAGCTCCTGCACGCCGCTGACCTTGGCCGACAGCACGATGCGGTCGCGCGGCAGGCCGAGCTCCACCGCCTGCTCGGCCGAATCCAGGGCCGAGCGGATCAGCGCTTCGCGCAGCACGCGGCCGGCATCCCAGGGCTGTTCGCGCAGGCTGTTCTCGTCCATCAGCTTCGCCGCCAGGGCCTGGTCCAGCGAGCCCCAGTTGGCGCCGATGCGCACCGGCTTGTTGTAGCGGATCGCAAACTCGATCAACTGCGCGAACTGCAGGTCCTTCTTCTTGCCGAAGCCGACGTTGCCGGGGTTGATGCGGTACTTTGCCAGCGCTTCGGCACACGCCGGTTCGGCGGTCAGCAGCTGGTGGCCGTTGTAATGGAAGTCACCGATCAGCGGCACGTCGATACCCATCATCGCCAGCTTGTCGACGATGCGCGGGATCGCCGCAGCCGCTTCCACGGTGTTGACGGTCAACCGCACCATTTCCGAACCCGCGCGCCACAACTCGGCCACCTGCTTGACGCTGGAAGCCACGTCGGAGGTGTCGGTGTTGGTCATCGACTGCACCACTACCGGCTTGCCTCCGCCTACGGTGACCCCGCCGATCTGCACGGCATGGGTCTGGCGGCGGGGCCAGGAGGTGGCATCGGAGGGAGGCGTAGGGCGGGTCACGGCGTCGTGCATGGGCGCATTCTACCGCCCGCTCCCGCATTCGGGGTGACTCGCATTCAGCCGGCGGCACGGCTGCGGCCGATTGTCGCAGGCACGCGCGCCCGTGAACGCATACGATGAGCATGAATGACCGGTCCCGACGCCCCGTTCCTCCGTACCCTGTGCAGCCTGCGCTGGCTTGCCGTAGGCGGCCAGGCCGCCACCATCCTGGTCGCCAGCTGGGTGCTGGGCCTGCCGTTGCCCCAGCTGCCACTATGGGCCGGCGTGGCCGTGCTCACCTTGTTCAACATCTACACCCAGCTGCGCCCGGAAGCGGCCGACACCGCCCCGCTGACCGCATTCGGCCATATCCTGGTGGACGTGATCATCCTGACCTGGATGGTGGGCTGGAGCGGCGGCATGGCCAACCCGTTCAGTTCACTGTTCCTGATCCTGATCGCGCTGGCCGCCTTCGCCCTGCCCCTGCGCTGGGCACTGGCAGTGGCCCTGGCCTGCCTGCTCGGCTACGCCGCCAGCGGCATCTTCGGCCAGCCGCTGCCGGACGGCTATTTCCGCGCGCAGGACCTCAACCGTTGGGGCGTGGTCGCCAACTTCCTCATTTCCGCAGCGGTCGTGCTGACCTTCTCCACCCGCCTGGCGCTGGCGCTGCGACAGCGCGAACTGGAACTGTCGGCACTCAGGGAACGCTTCGCCCGCAACGAAGGCATCGTCGCCCTGGCCACCCATGCCGCCTCGGTGGCGCATGAACTGAACACGCCGCTGGCGACCATGACCCTGCTTGCCGATGACGTCGCCGAGCGCAGCGAAGAGCCCGAAGTGCGCGAAGACATGGAGACCCTGCGCGAACTGCTGGTGCAGTGCCGGGAACGCGTGCTGGCGCTGGCCGCACCGGCCTCGGCCGACGCACCGGGCCGCAGCCACTCCAGCGCCCAGCAGGTACTGGAACAGTGGCGCCTGGTGCGGCCGACCATCGACCTGCATCGCAATGACGATGCGCCGCTGCGGTTACCACTGGATCCGGGCGTGGGCCATCTGCTGATGGTCCTGCTCAACAATGCCGCAGATGCCGGCGAACAGGCCGGGCGGCCACGGGTAGACCTGGACCTGCGCATCGAAGGCGACGACCTGATCGGCGAAGTCCGCGACTACGGCCACGGCTTCGATGCCCGTGCCGCGGTGCTGCCAGGCAAGCTGTTCGGCAGCAGCAAGAGCGAGGGCATGGGCGTTGGCCTGGCCCTGTCCCATGCCACCATCGAACGCCTCGACGGCGAGATGTGGATGCGCCCGGCCCAAGGCGCCGGCAGCCGCGTCGGCTTCCGCCTGCCGCTGGTCCCACGCGAGGAAACCCCATGAGCGCCTCAACCCTCGGCCTGCTGGTCGACGACGACGAACTGTACCTGCGCACCCTGCAGCGCAGCCTGGCCCGCAAGGGACTGGAAACGCAGACCGCGCAGGATGCCGCCAGCGCGCTGGCATTGGCCCGCCAGCATCCGCCGGCGTTCGCGCTGATCGACCTGAAGCTGGGCAGTGATTCCGGCCTGGCGCTGATCCAGCCGCTGCGCGCGCTGCGCGCGGACATGCGTATCCTGCTGGTGACCGGCTACGCCAGCATCGCCACTGCCGTTGAGGCGATCAAGCTGGGGGCCGACGATTACCTGCCGAAGCCGGCCACGGTACCGATGATCCTGCGCGCGCTTGGCGAGGAAGACGACGGCCCGGCCGACGATGGCGAAATGGAAGTGCCGGACGCGATGACGCCGATCAGCCGCCTGCAGTGGGAACACATCCAGCAGGCGATGCACGAGACCGGCGGCAACGTGTCCGCAGCGGCACGCCTGCTCGGCATGCACCGGCGTTCGCTGCAGCGCAAGCTGGCAAAGCGGCCGAGCCCGGAACGCGATCCGAGCCGTTGATCGCTGACGGACCGGTCCGGCTCAGGCCTCGACCAGCGCCGGCCGGTCCTGCGCGGCGCTGGAGCGCACCGCACACGCATCGGCCCGCGTGGCCATCGTCTCCTGCAGCAGCGGCGATGGCAGTACGCAGGCCGGATGCATGCGCAGGAAGCCGTAGATCGAACCCGCCAGGCCGATCATCAGGCCCGGGGTAAAGGCCGCGCGGGTGAGGCCGCCAACCATCCCCTGGTGCTCCTCGATCGAAGAAATGATCTCGATGGCGGCCTCGTCCTGCGGATAGGGACACCCTGCCGGATCCAGCGCAGCGGCCAGCACCAGCAGTTCCCGGGTGGACACATCGCCATGGCACAGGGTGTGGCTGAACCCCCATTTGCCGCGCGCATCGGCCACGGCGCGACGCATGTCGCGCAATTGCGCGGCATCACCGGTGCGGGCATACAGGTCCGCCGCCGCCAGGCCGATGCCCACGCTGCCGTGGCACCAGGTCGGGAAGTTCTTCTGCCCATCCTGCAGGTGGATGTCCCGCCAGTGCCCGGTATGTGGCTCGAACAGGGCTGCCTGGAATGCAAATGCTCCTTCGGCCAGCCGCCGCCATGCGGCCCGCTCGGGCACGCTGCCAGCCTCGGAGCGGGCCAGTCGTGCCAGCGCCCAGCCCATGCCCATCGCACCGTGGCCAAAACCACCGATCGGCTCGCTGAACTGTGGCGTCGGCCAGCGCGTACCGTCTGCGTCGACAATCGCAGCGTCCTGCATGCGGCGTCCCGCTGCGGCCGCCACTTCCAGCCAGCGTGCGTTGCCGGTGGCTTCAGCCAGCGCCAGCAACGGCAGGATCATGCCGGACACACCATCAATCAGTTCGAACTTTGCCGCCTGCTGGAAACCGCGATGCTCCGCGGCTTCCGCGCAGCGCTCTGCCAGCGCCAGCAGCGCCGGTCGCTGCAACAGGTCGTGCAATGCCAGCAATGCCCACATTTGCGAACCGGTTCCGACGAATCCACCGTCAATTTCGGCGGGGTGCCGCTCGCACAGGGTCTGGAACACCGCAAGGGCGCCCTCGATGGCCGGATCCAGCCCGGCCACCGGATCGGCACGCCCCTGCTCCACTTCGTGGCGATAGGCTGCCAGTGCGAAAGCGATGCCGCCCAGCCCGAAGTACAGGTCTGGCTGCACCGGCTGGACGGTCCATCCGGTACGCGTCACTTCAGGTGTGATCCAGGTCATCGAGCCGTCTTCGCCGTGCACCGCCAGCCGCAGCAGGCTTTCCACCGCGCGCGTGGCCAGCGTGCGACGGCGTGCGTCCAGGTCGTCGGCGCGCGGATGCCGTGCTGCATAGCTGTAGCCGGCCCGGGCCTCGGCTCGGGCCAGTGCATGCTGGTTCAGGTCGGTGGCGACCAGCGTGCTGCGGATCGTCACGTCTTCCAGGTCAATCCGCATCGCGCGCCAGTTGGCGACGACGGAGTGGATACGCGCCGCGTCCAGCTGCGATGCGAAGATCGGAATGTCACCGTGGCGCAGGTCATCGACCTCTCCGCGTACGGTTTCCAGGTCCGATGGCGCAGCGGGCGACACCGCCGCATTCCGCACCAGCAGGTCGATCGCGCGCTCAACCGCCCGAGCTTCGTTGTGAAGCGATGCTGGATGCCAGAGCATCCGCCCGAGCTCGGCGTAGGCCATTGTCGGCCGCCGTACATCCCGCACCTGGCAGCCTTCGAAGGCCGTCAGCAGCGGCATCAGTTCGCCGTTCGCGTCCAGCGCGCGCAGACGCCCACTGGCGTCGATGAAGCCCTCGCTGATGTGGTCCCAGTACAACGACACATCGGGCTGTGCGCTGGGATGGTTCTGCGCAATGGAGACCTCGGCCTCGACCATGCCCAACCGGGCCGGTTCGGTCCCGTCGTCGACGATCACCGGCACCTGCACCCGTGGCTGCTCGCCGGGCAGCGCGCCGGCTGCAGACAGGTCCACGCCCTCCATGCCCAGGCCGGCAGTACGGAACGGCACGATTCCGGTACGCAGCACTGAATTGCGCATCAGCTTGACGGCGGTGTCGTACGCATCGCCAAGCCCTGATGGCTCGATTTCGATTACCCGGCAGAACACGCTTTCGGCGTCGACCACCACCGGCACCGGCCCGACCGCGATCAGATTCTCCAGATGGATGTCGGTGCCACCGATCAGGCGCAGGATGGCCAGCCAGTGGCCGAGGCCGCGGTAATAGCACCGCAGTTCAGCCTCGCCGGAACAATAGCGATGCGCGGCGAATGCAGCCCAGCCGTGGCTGCCACGATCGATCACCTTCGGCACGCGCACGCGGTCAGGGGCGTCACCGAAGACCGCGGACAACAGGCCATCGAGCGTGGCATCGATGCGCAATGAGCGTGGCTTGTACATCACCGTGCCGCCTTCGAACTGCAGCCGTGCCACGGTGCGGCCGCCACCGTGCAGGTCACCGCGGCCCAATGCAACGGCATGCAGCGTGCCCGCCGGCGCACCCAGCAACTCGGCCAACGCAACACGATCACTGCCGATGCGTGCAGCGAGCTCCACCACGGCCGCGCATTGTCCTTCGAGCATGCGCGTCAGGCGCGGCAGCAGTACCGGATAACGTTGCTGCAGATGCGCGCGGAAGCCCTCGCTCGTGGCCAGGGCAACGAATTCGTCCAGCGCACCAGCACTGTCAAGCGGGCCGATGTCACCGCTGCGTGCAGCGGCGTGCAGCTCCAGCAGCAGCACGCGGTTGAGCTTGAGCTGGGCATGCTCATGCAGCGCCGCCTCGCCCTGCGAATGCAGCAGCGCACGTTCGCCGGGCTGCAGGGCAATGGCGGGATCATGCAGGCCGGCAGCCAGCGCAGCGCGCGCCTGGGCAAGGAAATGTTCGGTGATGCGCGCAAACGCGGCCGCAGCCGGAGAAGCGGTCATTACGCCCCCTGCGAGATTCAAGAGTCTGTTCCAGTCGCCGGCACGCAGCTGCATGCCTCTGCGTGCCGGCACGGGCTACATCAGCAACACAGGCAGTGGTTGATCACCGATACCGTGGTGGTGCACTCGTTGGTGCCACCGGTGATCATGGTGTCCGAAGCCCCGGTGAGGGCCGCTTCGGTGGCTGCCGCACCGTAGATGAACAGCGAACCCGCAGGGTTGGCGCACCCATCCACATCGTCCGAGCCATTGAGCCAGCCGGACACAACGTCGTCATTCAGATCCATTCGCAATCTCCTGTCATTCACAACATGAGGCGTTGAGGACATGGATCGATTCCACGTCCCTTCGGATACGGCCATTCCCTGGCATCAACATCATGCTGCGAGCGATACTGGGTGACAGGTACAGCCGCCCATGCACACTGCATTGGCACGCCATGCGTAGTCAAGCTGCGCTGCCGCAGGCACGCGAATACGCTGCATGGGCAACGCCGCAGGGCCCCGGATGGCAGGAACGGAAGGCATGGGATGGCCGGCCTGTCGCCGGCGCATCCACGACCGGGCTCAGCGCTTCAGCTGCGCCAGTATCTCGCGGGTCATCGGATCGGCAATCGCCACATCCTCACCCTGCAGCGCCGGCAACAGGCCACTGGCCAGCTGCTTGCCAAGCTCGACACCGAACTGGTCGAAGGCATTGATGTTCCAGATCACCGACTGCACGTACACAGCGTGTTCGTACATGGCGATCAGTGCGCCCAGCGCCTGCGGGGTCAGTGCGTCGAGCAGGATCAGCGTGCTCGGGCGGCCCCCGGGGTAATCGCGGTGCGGGTCGTCGCTGCTCTGGCCATTGGCCAGTGCTTCGGTCTGCGCCAGCAGGTTGGCCAGCAGGGCCTGATGATTGATCGTGTAGGGATCGTCGCTGTGCACGCAGCCGATGAAGTCGGCCGGAACGATGCTGGTGCCCTGGTGCAGCGCCTGGAAGAAGCTGTGCTGCACGTCGGTGCCCGCCCCGCCCCACCACACCGGCACGGTGTCGGTGGTGACCGGCTGTCCGTCACGCTGCACGCGCTTGCCCAGGCTTTCCATCACCAGCTGCTGCAGGTAGGCCGGCAGCAGCGCCAGGCGCTGGTCGTAGGTCATCACCGCGTGCGTGGCATGGCCCAGCAGGTTGCGGTTCCAGATGTCGGTCAGGCCGTGCAGCACCGGCAGGTTGCGCTCCAGCGGTGCATCCAGCGCATGCGCATCCATCTGCGCGGCGCCTTCCAGCAGCTGCTCGAAGCGCTCGAAACCGATGGCCAGCGCAATCGGGAAACCCACGGCCGACCACAGCGAATAACGGCCACCGACCCAGTCCCACATCGGCAGCACGCGATCGGCGGCGATCGCGAAAGCCTTGGCCGCGCGTTCCGGATTGGCGCTGACGGCATACAGGCGCTCGCTGCCCCCCAGCCAGTCGTGCAGGATCTGGCCGTTGAGCAGGGTTTCCTGCGTGCCGAAGGTCTTGGAAATCAGGATGCCCGCGGTCTTCGCCGGATCCAGCGTGGCCAGCGTGCGCTGCATGGCGGCGCCGTCCACGTTCGACACGAAATGCACGCGCAGGCGCGCACCGCTGACCGGACGCAGCGCATCGGCGACCAGGCGCGGACCGAGGTCGGAACCACCGATGCCGACACTGACCACGTCGGTTACGCCGCTGTCTTCCAGCGCGCGCACCAGCACGCCCATGCGCTGGCGGATCTCGCGCGCGGTGGCATAGGCCTCAGCGGCAACCGGTGCATCGACCACGTCGCCGCGCAATGCGGTGTGCAGTGCGGCGCGCCCCTCGGTCAGATTGACCTGCTCGCCACGGAACAGGCGCGTGATGGCGCCGCCGACATCACGTTCGGCAGCCAGCGCCAGCAACGCCTGCAGCGCGGCGGCATCGTATTTCTGCCGAGCGAAGTTGACGTACAACGGACCGACCCGCAGCGCCAGATCCTGCACGCGGCCGGGTTCGGCGGCGAGCAGGCTGGGGATGCTTGCGCCCTTCAGGCGCTGGGCGTGGGAATGCAGCGAGTCGAATCCGTTGTTCGTTGTCATGCGGCCTGGGTCGGGATCGTGTCGTTGGTGTGGGTGATCTGGTTCTTGCCATCAACGTACACCAGCTTCGGCTTGAAGCTGTCGGCTTCCTGCTCGGTCATGCTGGCGAACGCGGCGATGATGATGATGTCACCGACCTGCACGTGGCGCGCGGCGCCACCGTTGAGCGAGACAACGCCGCTGCCGGCTTCGGCGCGGATGGCATAGGTCGAGAAGCGCGCACCGTTGGTCACGTCCCAGATGTGCACCTGCTCGAACTCGCGGATGCCGGTGGCAGCCAGCAGGTTGTCATCGATGGCGATCGAGCCTTCGTAGTTCAGCTCGGAATGGGTGACGGTGGCGCGATGGATCTTGGTCTTGAGCAGGGACAGGTGCATGGGGGCGCTGCAACGGCAAAGGAAAGAGCGGATTCTAGCACCCGCACAGCGCGGGGCATCACGGCCGGCAACCTGTTCAGGTAGGCGGTGAAACCGGGGTCAGAACCCTTTCCCCTGGAAAAGGCATCTGACCCCATGCATCGCGCGGCGCCGCCGGAGCTCAGAATTCCAGGTTGTCGATCAGCCGGGTCGTACCCAGTCGCGCGGCGATCAGCGCCACGCGGCCACCGCCGTCGAAGGTCGGCTCGGCCAGCTCCGGGGTGCGCAGCACCGCATAGTCGACCTGGAAACCGGCCGCCTGCAGTGCGGCGGTGGCATCGGCCTCGATGCGTTCGCGCGGGTGACCGGCCACGTAGCCCTCGCGCATGCCCAGCAGGGTGCGGTGAATGGCGGTCGCGACCGGGCGCTGTTCCGCGCTCAGGTACTGGTTGCGCGAACTCTTGGCCAGGCCATCCTCGTCACGCACGATCTCGGCACCGACGATCTGGATCGGGAACGACAGTTCGGCCACCATCTGCCTGATGACAGCCAGCTGCTGGTAGTCCTTGCGGCCGAACACGGCCACGTCAGGCTGCACCTGCAGGAACAGGCGCGCTACCACCGTGCACACGCCGTCGAAGTGACCCGGGCGACTGGCACCTTCAAGCACTTCACTGACACCCGGCGCGTGCATGCGCGTGGTCTTGTCCACGCCCAGCGGATACATCGCCTCCACGCTGGGCAGCCACACCGCATCGCAGCCGACCTGTTCCAGCCCGGCCACATCGGCCTCGGGCGTGCGCGGGTAGCGGCTGAAATCCTCGTTCGGCCCGAACTGGGTCGGGTTGACGAAGATGCTGGCCACCACCTTGTCAGCGTACTGGCGGGCCTGGGTCACCAGCGAATGGTGGCCGCCATGCAGGTTGCCCATGGTCGGCACCAGCGCCACGCGCAGGCCCTCGCGCTTCCACTGGGCGATCTGCCCGCGCAGCGCGCCGAGCTCGTTGAAGGTCTGGATCATTGGGCGTAGGCGTGCTGTTCGTCGGGGAAACTGCCGTCGCGCACGGCGTCGGCAAAGGCACGGGTTGCACCGGCCACCGAGCCGCCTTCGGCAAGGAAATCCTTGACGAACTTGGGGCGGCGATGACCGCTGTCCAGGCCGAGGAAATCGTGCAGCACCAGCACCTGGCCGTCGCACTGCGGGCCGGCACCGATGCCGATGGTCGGCACCTCCACCGCAGCGGTCACCTCGGCGGCAACCGGGGTCGGCACGCACTCAAGCACCATGATGCTGGCGCCGGCAGCGGCCACGGCCCTGGCATCTTCCACCAGCTGGCGCGCGGCATCGCCGCGGCCCTGGATCTTGAAGCCGCCCAGGCGCAGCACCGATTGCGGGGTCAGGCCCAGGTGCGCGCAGACCGGAATCTCGCGCTCGACCAGGTAGCGGATGATGTCGACCTTGAAGCCGGCACCTTCGATCTTGACCATCTCGGCACCGGCCTGCAGCAGCTGCAGCGAGGCATCCAGCGCGCGCTCCGGGGTGGCATCGGCGCCGAAGGGCAGGTCCGCCACCAGCAGCGCACGCTGCAGCACGCGGGCCACGGCGCGGGTGTGGTAGACCATGTCGGCCACGGTCACCGGCAGGGTCGAATCATGGCCCTGCACCACCATGCCCAGCGAATCGCCGATCAGGATCAGGTCAACGCCATTGGCGTCGAAAGTGCGGGCGAAGCCGGCGTCGTAGGCGGTCAACATGACCAGCTTCTGGCCATTGCGCTTGGCCTCGGCCAGGGCGGGAACGGTCCAGGGCTTGCTGTCTGCGTGGGTGCTCATGTGCTGATAACCGGGGGAGATAACCCGGGCATTATCACCCTATCGGGGCAATCCCGCAGGCGTCCACCCGCACCACTGCATCCCGCACGCGGCCGTGGCCGGGAATGACCAGATCCGGCGCGATTTCGGCCAGCGGCACCAACACGAAGGCCCGTTCGTGCATGTACGGGTGTGGCACCTTCAGCCCGGGCTGGTCGAGCTCCTGCACGCCGTACAACAACAGGTCCAGGTCCAGCGCGCGCGGGCCCCAGTGCACTGCCGGATCGCGCACGCGACCGAAGCGCTGCTCCAGCGCCAGCATGGCCTGCAGCAGCTCATCGGCCGGCAAGGTGGTTTCGACCGAGGCCACCGCATTGACGAACGGCGGCTGGTCTTCATTGCCCCAGGCCGGCGTTGCGTAAAGCCGCGAGGCCTGGCGCAGCCGGGTCCCGGGCAGGCCGTCCAGCGCGGCAATCGCCGCGCCGACGGTGGCGGCCGCGTCGCCGAGGTTGGCGCCGAGGCCGATCCAGGCAGGGGTCATCGCCTACTCGCCCGCTGCACCGGCCGGGGCACCCGGACGACGGCGGCGACGGCGGCGCTTGCGCGGCGCTCCGCTCTCGTCATCGCCTTCTTCGCTGTGCATCGCATCCAGCGACGACTCCAGCTCACGCCCGGACTGCGCCTGCGCTTCGCGCCAGAACTCGACATCGGCGGCGTGCTCGGACGACGCCACCTGGCGCAGGCTGAGGAAATCGAACGCGGCACGGAAGCGCGGATGGGTCAGGGTGCGGAACACGCGCTTGCGCTGGCGCGAGCTGAAGCGCGACTGCAGCAGCCAGATTTCCTGCATCGGCAGCGAGAAGCGGCGCGGCAGCGCGATGGTGCTCAACTGCTGCACGGTGACGCGGTCGGCGGCGCGGCGCTGCGCCTCTTCCGGTGCCACGCCCTGCTTGAGCAGGGTCGCCTGTGCACGGCAGAACGCCGGCCACAGCAGCAGCGCGAACAGGAACGCCGGCGAGACCGGTTCGTCGTTGGCCACCCGCGCATCGGTATTGGCCAGGCCCTCGACCAGCATGCGGCGCAGCGCGCCGGTGCGGTTGGCTTTCAGCGCCTTGGCGCTTTCCGGGAACAGCACGTCGAGCAGGCCGTAACGCTCAAGGCCTTCGAAGCTGGCCACGCCGTGTCCGGACAGGAACAGCTTGAGCACTTCCTCGAACAGGCGCGCTGGCGCGGCTTCGTTGAGCAGGCCGGCCAGGTGCGGGATCGGCGCGGCAGTACCCTCCTCGATCTGGAAGCCGAGCTTGGCCGCCAGGCGCACCGCTCGCAGCATGCGTACCGGGTCTTCCTGGTAGCGCTGCACCGGGTCGCCGATCAGCTTCATCAGGCGCGCCTGCACGTCCTCGAAGCCACCGGTGTAGTCGCGCACCGAGAAGTCCTCGATGGCGTAGTACAGGGCGTTGCAGGTGAAGTCGCGGCGGATGGCGTCGTCTTCGATGGTGCCGTACACGTTGTCGCGCACGAGCATGCCGTTTTCCATCTCGCGGTCGCCGCTGCCGTCATCGCTGTTGGCACGGAAGGTGGCGACTTCGATGATTTCGCGACCGAACACTACGTGGGCGAGGCGGAACCGGCGGCCGATCAGGCGGCAGTTGCGGAACAGCTGCTTGACCTGCTCGGGCGTGGCGTCGGTGGCCACGTCGAAATCCTTGGGTTGGCCATTGACCAGCAGATCGCGCACCGCGCCGCCGACAAGGTAGGCGCCGAAGCCGGCATCGCGCAGGCGATAAAGCACGCGCAGGGCGTTCGGGCTGATGTCCTTGCGGGAGATCGTGTGCTGGTCGCGCGGGATGACGCGCAGGCTGAACGGTGATGTAGCAGAGGAAATGATGTTGGCGCTTCCGGTTGAAGTTTCGGGATTGCCCAATGGCATCGAGGTGCATATACTAGCGCTCCTGCCTCGGCAGCGACACAGTTACGCTCCCTTCGTCTAGTGGTTAGGACGTGGCCCTCTCAAGGCTAAAACAGGGGTTCGAGTCCCCTAGGGAGCGCCAGTCGCCGCAGCAGGAACCGAAAAAGCCCGCCTTGTGCGGGCTTTTCTGTTTTCCGGGGTTTGCATTGGCATCGGTCGGCCTGGTCGCAGTAGCGCCTTCTTGTTCCTGCGTGGGAGGGGGTGGGCCACCCTGACAGTTTCCCGCGACGGCGGCACGAACAGCCTCGCTCCTCCGCAGCCAATTCAATCCCGACGCGCAGACCTGCGTCCGCCAGACCGCAATGCCTGACGCGAAGGCGGGGCAGCTCAAGCCGGGACCGTTGGCGCCATGGATGGCGCCATCGAGCCCCCATGGATGGGTTCACGGCGTGTCCCGGACTGGGCTGCCCCGCCTTCGCCCTCGATGACACCGAGGCGCCAACGGAATGCAACCGAAGCCGGGCAGCGTCAGCCTTCCATCTGCTCCAGCTCCTTGCCCTTGGTCTCGCGCACGTAGCGGACCACGAAGAAGATCGAGAGGATGGCCGCCACCGTATAGATCCCGTAGGCCCCGGCCAGGCCGATGCCCGCCAGCAGCATCGGGAACGTCACGGTGATCGCGAAATTCGACGTCCACTGCGCCGCACCGGCGACGGCCAATGCCGGGCCGCGGATCTGGTTGGGGAACATTTCACCCAGCATCACCCACATCACCGGGCCCCAGGACATGTTGAAGAACACCACATAGACGTTGGCCGCCACCAGCGCCAGCCGGCCCATGCCGTCGGACAGTTGCAGGCGACCGTCGGCGAGACTGCCACTGGCGAACGCGACCACCATCAGTACCAGCGCTACCGACATGCCGACCGAGCCGATCCACAGCAGCGGCTTGCGTCCGATGCGGTCGATCAGCAGCACCGTCAGCAGGCAGGCACCGATGCTCAGCGCACCGGACAATACATTGATCAGCAGCGCGTCGCTTTCCGAGAACCCCACCGCCTGCCACAGCACCGCGCCGTAGTAGAACACCACGTTGATGCCGACCAGCTGCTGGAACATCGCCAGGCCGATGCCGACCCAGAGGATCGGGCGCAGCCTGCCGGTGACCTTGTCGCGCAGGTCGGCGAAGCGTGGCTTGTGCTGGTCCTGGGCCAGGCTCGCCTCGATCTCGGCCTGCTTGGCCGTGGCTGCGGCCTCGCCGTACAGCCGCGCCAACACCGCCCTCGCCTGCTCCGGGCGCCCCTTCACGACCAGGAAGCGCGGGCTTTCGGGAATCACCAGCAACAGCAGCAGGAACAGCCCCGATGGCAGCGCCTGCATCCAGAACATCCAGCGCCAGGCCTCATGGCCCAGCCATAGCGGCTCGGTCGACGCCCCAGCGGCACGGGCCAGCAGGTAATTGCTGAGGAAGGCGGCGAACAGGCCGCAGATGATCGCCATCTGCTGCACCGTGGCCAAGCGCCCGCGATAGCGCGCCGAGGCCACCTCGGCGATGTAGGCCGGCGACATCACGCTGGCCGCGCCCACCGCGAAACCGCCCAGCACGCGCGCGGCGATGAACAGCCAGGAAGCGTGAGCGGCACCGGCGCCCAGCGCCGAAACCAGGAACATCAGCGCCGACACGATCAGCACGCCTCGGCGGCCCAGGCGATCCCCCAGCCAGCCTGCCAGGAAGGCACCGACCGCACACCCCAGCAGCATCGAAGCGACTTCGAAACCAAGCGCCGCCTCGCTGGAGTTGAAGGCCTGGCGAAGGCCGTCGACCGTGCCATTGATGACACCACTATCGAAGCCGAACAGGAATCCACCGAGGGTGGCCACGCAGCTGATGAGGACGATGAATGCCGTGTTTTCGCCGCCGTGGGAGGCGATGCCGGGTTGGCGCTGGGACATGGATGAACCTGTTGGGAAGGGAGGCCGGCCATCCGACGCAGCCGGCTGACCCGCAGCGTCGCACAGGCCTTGCCCTGCCGCCAATGTCCGCCACGGCCGCGCCTGCCAGGCGCCCGATTTCCGCCCCGCGCCGACACTGGGGGCCAACCTGTTCTAGAATTGGCGGGTTCAGGAATCGATCCGCCCCCAGCCCATGCCCTTTGTCGTCACCGAAAACTGCATCAAGTGCAAACACACCGATTGCGTGGAAGTGTGCCCCGTGGATTGCTTCCACGAAGGCCCGAACTTCCTGGTGATCGATCCGGATGAGTGCATCGACTGCACCCTGTGCGAACCGGAATGCCCGGTCAACGCGATCTTCCCGGAGGACGATGTTCCTGCCGGCCAGGAGAGCTTCGTCGCCCTCAACGCCGAGCTGGCGAAGGAGTGGCCGGTGCTGACCGTGCGCAAGGATCCGCCTGCCGACGCCGGCGAATGGGATGGCAAGCCGGACAAGCTGAAGCTGCTGGAACGCTGAGAAGCGCCTGCTGCGACAACGAAAAAGGGCGCCTTGGGCGCCCTTTTCCATTTCCGGTAGCGCCGGGCCATGCCCGGCGGATCCTGGGCCGCGCTTCAAGCTCGCCGGGCATGGCCCGGCGCTACCCAAGGCAGGTGCGGACCAAGGCCCGCATCCACCCGACCAGCCCTTACTGCGCCAGCTTCGCCTTGAGCGCGGCGATCAGCTTTACCGGCGCTTCGGCCGTGGCCGGCAGGCCGCGCGGGTCCACCGCGGAGATGTAGGCGCCGGCATCGACGGCCACCACGCGGACCAGGAAGTTGCTGCCTTCGTAGGCCACGTCATACGAGCCCAGCAGCTGCGCGCGGCTGGCGATGGTCACGCCTTCCACGCCTTCCAGCGCGGTGCCGACCTTGGCGAAGGCCTCATCCTTGCCACCGGCGATGGTGAAACCCGTGTTGCCCACGGCCGGGGCCGCAGCCACCGGGGCCGCCGGCTTGGTCGCCGAGGAAAGGGTCGGCACCTTGTTGTCGCCGGTGGTGGCCGGCAGGTTCAGGTCCGGCGGCACTTCCAGCGGACGCATTTCCGGGGCCAGGGCGTAGTCGCCCTTGACGCCGCGCTTGAAGCAGCCGGTGGTGCCGGCAGCGACCGCCACAGCAAGCAGGGCATAGGACAGCACGCGGACGGTGGAAACGGATTGACGCATGTGAATCTCCTGGGTCAGACCAAGACGGAAGGTCAGTGGCTGGAAAGGGCTTCGAGGGCGGCGATGTCGCCGGCAAGGTGGTCGGCGGCCGCATGGTGCGGCGCCGACAGCGGCAGCAGCGGCAGGCGCAGGTCATGGCCGACACCGATGCGGCGCAGCAGCGCCTTGACCGGAATCGGGTTCGGTTCAACGCCGCAGAAATCGTGGAACGGCTGCAGGCGCGCGTCCCAGGATTCGGTGGCTGCATGGTCGTGCGCGGCGGCCAGTTCGCACATCCGGCGGTAGGCACCCGGAAGCACGTTGGAGCCCACGG
This sequence comes from Stenotrophomonas sp. CASM101, assembly GCF_049384845.1. Taxonomy (NCBI): domain Bacteria; kingdom Pseudomonadati; phylum Pseudomonadota; class Gammaproteobacteria; order Lysobacterales; family Lysobacteraceae; genus Stenotrophomonas; species Stenotrophomonas sp. CASM101. The sequence goes on from NZ_JBMRFR010000029.1 coordinate 25,099, forward strand.
AGATCAGGCCATCGATGCCGGCCCGGATCGAGCGCGCGGCGGTGCCGTCATCGCCACTGAGGACCGCGAACTTCGGGCTGCGCAGCGCCAGCAGCGCCTGCACCCGGCCGGTGTCGCCCACCGCCTCCTTGATGCCGACGATGTTGGGGTGGCTGGCCAGTTCGGCCACGGTCTCCGGCTGCATGTCGCAACCGGTACGGCCGGGCACGTTGTACAGCACGACCGGCAACCCGCCCTGGTCGGCGACCGCACGATAATGGGCAATCAGGCCGGCCTGGGTCGGCCTTACGTAAGGCGGGGTGACCACCAGTGCATGGCTGGCGCCAAGCGCGGCCGCACGACGGGTCTGTTCGATGGTTTTGGCAGTACCGGACAGGCCGGTGCCGGCCATGACCGGGATGCGGCCGCCAATGCGTTCGACCGCGCTGGCCAGCAGCAGGTCGTACTCGGCATCGGTGAGGGTTGCCGCTTCGCCGGTCGAGCCGGCAACGACAACGCCATGGACGCCACCTTCCAGTTGCAGGTGCAGCAGGCGCTGCCAACCGTCGGGATCGAGGGCGCCGTCGGCCCGGAACGGGGTCGCCAGCGCGGTGATGAGGCCGGAAAGGGACAAGGACGTGCTGCTCTTGGCTGGAAAGGGAAAACGCCCGCCACGAAAGGCCGGGGGCGACCTGAATGTTACTTGCGGCGCGAAAGCACGGGCAAGTATGCTGGACACCGGTGGATCCCCGCCTCTGGCGGGCATTCAGACTCACGCATGCATTACCCGGAATCGCCTTGACCGACACCACCCCGCGCCCCGCGCCGAGCGAAAACCACCTCCTGATCAACGCCTACACGACGCATCCGGAGTCCCCCCTGCTGCCCGTCACCCGCCGCATCGCCGACAGCGGCTGCAATCTGGTGGACGCACGCCTGGCCACGGTCGGCCGCGACGTCTCGGTCACCGCCCTGGCCACCGGCTCCTGGGACTCGGTGGCCAAGCTGGAGGCGATGCTGACCCGGCTGGAGCGCGAGGAAGGGCTGAAGCTGGTCTGGTACCGCACCGCCGCCAAGCAGGCGCAGTCCAACCTGCTGCCCTACATCGTCGAGGTGATCGCCGCCGACAAGCCGGGCATCCTGTTCCAGCTGGCCGATTTCTTCGACCGCCAGGGCATCACCATCGAGAACCTGCAGAGCACGCGCTACCGCGCCATGCAGACCGGTGCGGAAATGTTCAGCGCACAGGTCACCATCGGCGTGCCGGCCAACATGCATATTGCCGCGCTGCGCGACGATTTCCTTGAGTTCTGCGACCACCTGAACCTGGACGCGATCATGGATCCCATGAAGTTCTGATTCTTCGCGCGTCTCTCACGCGCGCGTGGCGTTTCATGTAGCTGTAATGGCAAGAACCCAGGCTCGACAGAAGGACCTCATGAACAACGGCGACACCCTGGACAGCACTACCCTCTCCCTGCCGCTGGCCCTGTCCGGCGGCGACCACGCCACCCTCGGCGACTATGCCGGCCAATGGCTGGTGCTGTACTTCTATCCCAAGGACAGCACGCCGGGCTGCACCACCGAAGGCATCGACTTCAACGCCCTGCTGCCGAAGTTCAGGAAGGCAGGCGCGGTGGTACTGGGCGTCTCGCGCGATTCGGTGAAGTCGCACGACAACTTCTGCGCCAAACAGGGCTTCAACTTCCCGCTGGTCAGCGATGGCGACGAAGCGCTGTGCAGCGCCTTCGACGTGATCAAGATGAAGAACATGTACGGCAAGCAGGTACGTGGCATCGAACGCAGCACCTTCCTGATTTCCCCCGACAGCCGCATCGTGCAGTCCTGGCGCAAGGTCAAGGTTGCCGGCCATGCCGATGCCGTTCTCGCCGAACTGAAGGCCTCCCAGTCCAAGTGAGTCCCACTGCCTACCGTGTCTGCCATCACCCTGCCCCGCTGCAGGCCGTGGTGGTTTTTCCCTGCCCGTAACCAGGAATCGACGATGACCCGAGGCAAGCGCATCTACGTGCTGGATACCAACGTGCTGATGCACGATCCCACCGCGCTGTTCAAATTCGAGGAGCACGACATCTACTTGCCCATGCAGGTGATCGAGGAGCTGGACAACGGCAAGAAGGGCACCTCCGAAGCCAGCCGCAACGCTCGCCAGGTGAGCCGTTTCCTCAACGAGCTGGTGCAGGAATCCGGCCTGGACAACCTGGCCGACGGCATTCCACTGCAGCGTCCCAATGGCCTGCAGCTGCGCGGCAAGCAGAGCGCCGGCAAGCTGCGCTTCCAGACCAGCCATTTCGACGCGGGCAAGAGCTTTGGCAAGGTCATTCCGGACAATGCCATCCTCGGCGCGATCCTGGCCCTCAAGGAAGAAACGCCGGACCTGCCGGTGGTGTTCGTTTCCAAGGACATCAACCTGCGGATCAAGGCCGCCATCGCCGGCATCGTGTCCGAGGACTACGAGAACGACCGCGCACTGGACGATTTCAGCCTGCTCTACACCGGTGCCACCGAGCTGCCCGAAGACTTCTGGAAGCGCCACGGCGAGGATCTGCGCAGCTGGAGCGACAAGGGCCGCAGCCATTACGAGATCCAGGCGCAGGATGGCGAGGAGTGGTACCCGAACCAGTACGTCTACCTGCCCGGCGAAGACGAAGTCGAACTGCGCGTCAGCCGCGTGGTCGGCGACGGCAAGGTAGTGCTGTCGCTGGTCGATGATTTCCGCCACGGCAGCCATGCCGTGTGGGGCATCAGCGCACGCAACCGCGAGCAGAATTTCGCCCTCAACGCACTGATGGACCCGGAGATCGACTTCGTCACCCTGCTGGGCACCGCCGGTACCGGCAAGACCCTGCTGGCACTCGCCGCCGGCCTGGCGCAGACGATGGACCAGCAGCGCTACCGCGAGATCATCATGACCCGCGCCACGGTCAGCGTTGGCGAGGACATCGGTTTCCTGCCGGGCACCGAGGAAGAGAAGATGACGCCGTGGATGGGCGCGCTGACCGACAACCTGGAAGTGCTCACGCACAACCAGGAAGGCGGCACCTGGGGCCGCCAGGCCACCAACGACCTGCTCGCCAGCCGCATCAAGATCCGCTCGATGAACTTCATGCGCGGCCGCACGTTCCTGTCACGCTACCTGATCCTGGACGAGGCGCAGAACCTCACCCCCAAGCAGATGAAGACGCTGATCACCCGTGCTGGCCCCGGCACCAAGATCGTCTGCCTGGGCAACGTCGAGCAGATCGACACCCCGTACCTGACCGAAACCACCTCGGGCCTGACCTACGCGGTGGATCGCTTCAAGAACTGGCCGCATAGTGCGCACATCACCCTGCGCCGTGGCGAACGCTCGCGCCTGGCCGATTACGCTTCGGAGGTGTTGTGAACCGCTGCACCCGCCTGCTGCTGCCCACGGCTGCGATCGCCCTCGCAGCCGCGCTCGGCGCCTGCACCACCACGCGCGGCCCGGCCAGCGTGCCGACCGCCGAACGTACCGGACAATCCTGGGTGGTCACCCGCCCGATCATCGCCGCGCAGGTGCTCGACACCTGCTCGCGGCCCAGTCCAGGCCGCGAGGCGGGCCGGGTCAGCGGCTATTGGGCACCCAGCCGGCAGCAGATCGACCAACTGGAAGCACAGCTCTCGTCGCTGCAGGCACAGGTCCCGAAGGTGCTGGACTTCGACCGCCAGTACGTCGGCATCGAAAGCGCCGGCAAGCGGCTGATCTACGTCAACGCCTTCCATCTGCCCGATGGCAGCGGCATCAATCCGGCACGGGAAGCGATCCGCGTCTGCGACGGCGGCACGCAGTTCTGGGGCGCGGTGTTCGACCCCTCCAGCAATACCTTCAGCGAGCTGCAGTTCAACGGCGGCTTCGGCGGGCCCTGAGGGGCCTTGCCGATGGGAATACGCCTGCCCACCTGGGTCTGGATTGGTGCGGTCGCGCTCTCGTGCGTGGCCGGCATGGTCAACGTGGTCGGCTTCCTCGGCTTCGAGCATCAGGCGGTCAGCCACATGACCGGCAGCACCAGCCAGCTGGGCATGGCGCTGGCGCAGGGCGACTGGCGCGCGGTCGGCCATCTGTGGGGGCTGCTGATCGCGTTCTCACTGGGTGCGATGCTCAGCGGCCTGTTGATCCAGGACAGTACCCTGCAACTGGGCCGACGCTACGGCGTGGCGCTGGCCTTGGAGTCCGCGCTGCTGCTGGTGGCCATTCCGCTGTTCGAACGCCACCAGATCTGGGGCGCACTGGCCGCCGCCATGGCCTGCGGCCTGCAGAACGCGATGGCCACCACCTTCAGCGGCGCGGTGGTACGCACCACCCATCTCAGCGGCATGTTCACCGACCTCGGCATCGGCCTGGGCCACCTGCTGCGCGGATTGCCGCTGCAGGTACGACGCCTGACCCTCAGCGGCCTGATCATCAGCGGCTTCCTCGCCGGCGGCATCATCGGCGCCTGGCTGTTCATGCGCTGGCAGTACGACGCCCTGCTCGCCCCCGCCCTGCTGACCGGCCTGACCGGGCTGGGCTATGTGCTGTACCAGCAGTGGGCGCGCTGGCGGCATTGAGGTGAAGCGCATCCACGCATGGCGTGGGTCTACCTTCCCCTGCGGGACCACGGCACAATCGCGGAATGAGCCCGACCACTCCCGTTTCCGCTCTCACCATCGCCGGCTCCGACTCCGGTGGAGGGGCGGGCATCCAGGCCGACCTGAAAACCTTCGCCGCGCATCGCGTGCACGGCCTCTCCGCAATCACCGCACTGACCGCGCAGAACACGCGTGGCGTCATCGCCGTGCATGTGCCGCCGATCGACTTCCTGCGCGCGCAGCTGGAAGCCTGTTTCGACGATTTCGACATTCACGCGGTAAAGCTGGGCATGCTGGCCAACGCCGGCGTGATCAACGCCGTTGCTGACGCACTGGAGAAGCATCGTCCGCCGCACGTGGTGCTGGACCCGGTGATGGTCGCCACCAGTGGGGCGCGCCTGCTGGAAGACAGCGCATTGCAGGCCATGCGTGAGCGCCTGATCCCGCTGGCCACGCTGATCACCCCCAACACACCGGAAGCAGAACTGCTGGTCGGACGGAAGATCAGCAATGGCGATGACGCTGAGCGCGCGGCGTCAGCCCTGCTCGATCTCGGTGCCGGCGCCGTACTGCTGAAAGGTGGCCACCTGCAGGAAGGCAACCGCGTAATCAACCGCTACTTCGACGGCGTCAGCAACGAAGAATTCATCCACGCCCGCCTGCCACTGGACGCACATGGCACCGGCTGCACGCTGGCTGCGGCCATCGCCGCGCAGCTGTGCAATGGCCTGAGCCTGGCCAACGCCTGCGAAGCCGGCATCGATTACGTCGCACGCAGCCTGCAGCGGAGCCATGCCCCTGGTCGCAGCGAGGTGCGGGTGCTCGATCACTTCGGCGCGGCACCACACGCATGAACCTGGCGCCGCGCATCCTCGCCGTACAGTGCGACGACGGCCATCGCTACGAAGTGATTGCCTGCGTGCCCGCGCACCCCATTGCGCGCCTGCTGTGGCTGCCCGCGCTGGGCGTGGCCGCGCGCCATTACCTGCCGTTGGCGCAGGCGCTGGCTGCGAAGGGCGTGGCGGTGTACCTGCACGAGTGGCGCGGCAACGGCAGCAGTTCGCTGCGCCCATCGCGCGCGCTGGACTGGGGCTATCGCGAGGTACTCGAACAGGATCTGCCAGGCAGCCAGGCCGTTCTGGCTGCAGCGGATGAAGGGGCTGGCACCCTGCCCTGGATCATCGGCGGCCACAGCCTTGGCGGGCAGCTGGCCTGCGTGCATGCCGGACGCCATCCGCAGCACTTCAACCGGCTGTGGCTGGCCGCCAGCGGCTCACCGTTCTGGCGTGGCTTCCCGCCACCACGCGGATGGCTGCTGCCGCTGGTCTACCGCTTTCTGCCGTGGATCGCGCAGCGCCAGGGCGTGCTGCATGGCCGTCGCCTTGGCTTCGGCGGCACCGAGGCGCGCGGCCTGATTGCCGACTGGGCGCGCGTGGGCCTGAACAACCACTACGCCGCGTCCGGCATGGACGAAGACCTCGATGCGCAGATGGCGCGCGTGCATGGCAGCGCGCAGGCGGTGCTGATGGAGCACGACTGGTTGGCCCCCACCGGATCGATGCAGACGCTGCTGGCGAAGCTGCCGAATGTGGACGCGCAGCTGCGCGTGCTGTCCGCGCAGGAACTGGGCACGCGCGCCGATCATTTCGCGTGGCTGAAGGCGCCGGACGCCGTGGCTGACAGCTTTTTCATTCAGTTGGATGAAAATTTTCACAAAACTGTTGACGGTCCGCGCCGACATCCGCATAATTCCGCTCCTGTCGCAGGGCGCCCGTAGCTCAGTTGGATAGAGTACCTGGCTACGAACCAGGCGGTCGGGAGTTCGAATCTCTCCGGGCGCACCACTCGACAGGTTTCCGGCATCCGCCGCTGGAAATGCAGTAAAATTTGATTGTGTACCGCGCGCCCGTAGCTCAGTTGGATAGAGTACCTGGCTACGAACCAGGCGGTCGGGAGTTCGAATCTCTCCGGGCGCACCATACACAGTCAACACCACAAGTTTATGTAATTGGCGCCCGTAGCTCAGTTGGATAGAGTACCTGGCTACGAACCAGGCGGTCGGGAGTTCGAATCTCTCCGGGCGCACCATTACACCGAAACAGCAGGCCTCGGCCTGCTGTTTTTTTATGTGTGTTTTTCGGCAGGGCTGCGCCCTGCACCCGCCGAAGCAACAGCTATGGCCGAAGCAACAGCAACAGCAACAGCAACAGCTGGTTTCCTGAGGGATGGCGGGGTGGGTCCGGTTGCGGGAGACGCCGTAAACCCG
>NZ_JBMRFR010000030.1:0-27273 GCF_049384845.1 Stenotrophomonas sp. CASM101
TCCCATCCCGAACTCGGAAGTGAAACGCAGCTGCGCCGATGGTAGTGTGGCTCAAGCCATGCGAGAGTAGGTCATCGCCAGGGTTTACACCCAAAACCCCGCTGCTCACGCAGCGGGGTTTTTCTTTGTGCGCGGTAAACACCGGGTAGTGCCGGCCGCTGGCCGGCAACCCGATGGCGTTACATCGCCCGGTAGATCCACGCCATGCGTGGATACCCCCTGCGAGGAGCAGCGGTGCCAACCAAGGTTGGCCGCTACCAACAGCAGGCCCACACAGCAATCGGTTGCCGGCCAGCGGCCGGCACTACCAGAGGCAGGTCACGCATAAAAAGACGGCGCCCTGCGGGCGCCGTCCTCATCCACTCGCTTGGCAGACCCTGATCAGGCGGCCCGCGGGACCTCGTGTTCTTCCTGCTGGCGGAAGACCGACACCGCTTCAGTCAGCGTCCCAGCCTGCGACTGCAGCTCACGTGCGGCAGCGGTGGCCTCCTCCACCAGCGCCGCGTTCTGCTGCGTGGCCTGATCCATCTGCACCACGGTCTGGTTGATCTGCTCGATGCCAACCGACTGCTCCTGAGATGCCGCCGAGATCTCGTGCATCAGGTGGCTGACATTCTCAACGCCCCCGACAATGCCCTGCATCCGCTGGCCCGCATCGGCCACCAGCTGGGCACCTTCGCCCACCTGGCGACCCGCCTCATCGATCAGCTTCTTGATTTCCTGTGCGGCGGCGGCGGAGCGCTGCGCCAGCACGCGCACCTCGCTGGCCACCACCGCGAAGCCGCGGCCCTGCTCGCCGGCACGGGCGGCCTCCACTGCCGCGTTGAGCGCGAGGATATTGGTCTGGAAGGCGATGCCATCGATCACGCCAGTGATGTCGCCGATCCGCTTCGAGGCTCCCTCGATCGCCTGCATGGTGTCGACGACCCGCTGCATGGCGACGTTGCCGTCGCTGGCGGCGCTCTGGGTGGTGATTGCCAGCTGGCTCGCCTCGCGCGCATGGGCAGCGTTCTGGCGCACGGTGGCGGTCAGCTCTTCCATCGAAGCGGCGGTTTCCTGCAGGTGCGCTGCCTGGCGCTCGCTGCGCTCGGACAGCGCGCCATTGCCCGCAGCGATTTCGCTCGCAGCGGTGCTGATCGAGGACGCGCACTGCTGGATACGGCCCACCATGCGCGCCAGCTGGCCGGCGGTGGCGTTGGCATCGCGCTGGATCGCGGCAAAGGCGCCGTGATACTCACCATGCATGCGTCGATCGAGATCGCCGCTGGCCAGCGCCGAGAGCATCTGCCGCACCTCGTCAACCGTACTGCCCAACGTATCCAGCAACTGGTTGATGCCACCGGTGAGGCCATCGAGGAAGCTGGCACCTTCGGTTGCCTGCAGGCGCTGGTCGAGGTCGCCGGCGGCGGCGGCCGCGACGATGCCGGCGACGGCGTTCTCCAACGCGAGCTCATGGGTACGGTCATGCCACTCCACGGCGAAGCCCAGGCGCACGCCCTGTGCGTCGAAGACCGGAGTAACCACCTGTGCGAAGTGCACCGGGCCGATCTGTACCTTGCCGTTGTGGCTGACCTGCAGGCCATTGAGGATGGCGCGGATCCGGTCCGGGTTGGCGTGGAAGCGATGGATGCTGCTACCGACCAGGCGCTCGGCATCGAAATCGGGGAAGGCCTGGCGCAACGTTGCCTGCTGGTTACGCAGCAGGGCCACCACCGAGCGGTTCACGTAGCGGATCACGTGATCGTTGTCGGCAATCATCATCGCGGTGCGCGAGGCATCGAGGGCCTGGCGGATCTGCGCGTTCTCGGCGTGTGCCTCCGCTTCGCGTCCACGCTGGGCCTGCACATGGCGTGCGGTGTCGGCCAGCGCATGGGCCAGCGAACCTGGTGCGTAGGCGGTGGTGTCAGCATGTGCACCAAGATCGGCGCCGGTGGCGATGTCGCGCGCCAGCGCGGCCAGCCGGCGGGGACCGTGGCCGAGTGCTTCGGTCTGCTGGCGGAGCCGCAGTGCGACCTGGCCAAGGAACAGGGTCAGGCCGGCCAGCATCGCGGCCTGCAGCAGCGCCGACCACAGCGCAGTACCGTCCAGCAGCGGTGCCAGCAGGGAGAGCGTACCGACGCCACCGGCCAGCCACACCGGAAGGCGATCACGGTGGCCCAGCAGCACGCCCAGCAGCAGGGCAATCGGCAATGCCGGTGACAGGCTGATGATCGCGCACAACACGGCCAGCTGCAGCGACAACAGCAACGCCAGACCGTTGCGGGCGACGGCCCGGCCCGCCTGGGGGCCGCCCAACCACGCGGCTGGCAATACGGCGACGGCCGCCAACGCGGCGGCTTGTGCCTGCGGCCCACGCAGCGCCAGCACCAAGGCAGCCATAGCCAATATCCCGCAGCCGATCAGCAGGCGGCGGTCAGCGCGGCGCGCGAGCTGCTGCAGATGCGACAGGCGGGCGGTATCGGGGGGACGGGAGGATGCAACGGACATCGGCGACTCCTGGGTCAGCTAAAGACAACGGCCACGCCGCAACGCACGCAGCAGGGCGTGACGAGGGCGGGTGCCGGGAATTCGGGGAATGCGACGCGATCAGCGACGCGCAGACGGGGCACCGTGGCCACATCCTGTGGATGACGGTGCAGCAGAGCGGGCATGCGGACTTCCTTGCAGGACCAGACACACGCCGCAGGCCCGACCGGGTCCGCGTGCGGCGGGCGCAGGGGCCCGCAACTGATGTATCGGCCGCAACTGCGCGGAGTGAAGTGCGCGAACGCCGCGACTCAGCCGGCGTTGTCGTTGCTGAAGAAGTGCAGGATCACGTCTGCGATCTGTTCCGGGTTTTCCATGTGCAGGTGATGGTTGCCGGGAAACACCGCCAGCCGCCCGTTGCGCAGGTGCTGCAGGCGCTCGCTGCGCATCGGCTCGGGGTAGTAGGACTGCGCAGGCGTGGCATAGATTACCTGCGTCGGGCAGGCGATGGCCTGCAGCAGGTTGTCGATCTGGCCTTCGCTGAGGCGGATCGCGGTGGGCAGCATCAGCCGCGGATCGCTGCACCAGCGGTAGCCGCCCTCGACCGGTTCCACGCCCCGCTCGACCAGCAGCCGTGCGCATCCTTCGCTGAGCTGGTTGGTCATCATCCGCGCACGGATCGGCGCGGCCAGGTCAGGGAACACGCGCAACTGCTTGCGTGCCAGTCCCCGCGTGGCGTTTACATGTTCACGCAGACGGTTGGCCGTTTCTTCCTCGGGGCCACGCAGGCCGCCCAGTGCTTCGATCGCCACCAGCCGCTCCACGCGGTCGCTGACCGAGGCGGTGAGACTGGCGATGCCGGCGCCCATTGAATGACCGAGCAGACTGAAGCGGTCCCAGCCCAGCGCGTCGGCGACATCGAGTACGTGGCAGATCGCGGCGGCCGTGGTGTAGCTGGCACCGGCCGGCAGGTGCGCGCTGTGGCCATGCCCGGGCAGGTCGATGGCCACCAGCTGCAACGGCGACAGGTGCGGCGCCAGCGGCACGAAGCTGGCCGCATTGTCGAGCCAGCCATGCAGGGCCAGCACGCGCGGGCCGTCGCCGTGATTGCGCAGGCCGGCGACGCGCGCGCCACCGACCTCCAGTTCAAACGGCTGCAGACTCATGCCAGCGAGGCCACGGCCAGCCGCGCCAGGGCGCGAGCGTGTTCCGGATCGGCGTTGAGGCAGGGGATGTAGCGCATCGTCGCGCCGCGCTCGGCCAGCGTCTCGGTGAAGCCCAGCGCCACTTCCTCCAGCGTTTCCAGGCAATCGGTGGCAAAGCCCGGGCAGACCACGTCGATCTGCTTCACGCCGGATTCGGCCAGCGCCCACAGGCTGGGCTCGGCATACGGCTGCAGCCAGCGCTCGCGGCCGAAGCGCGACTGGTAACCCATCTGCCAGTCGTCCCTGCCCAGGCCCAGTGCGTGGGCGATGGCCTGCGCGCTTGCCTCGCAGCGCTGCGGATACGGGTCGCCCGCGTCGGCCAGGCGCTGTGGGATGCCATGGAAGGAGAACATCAGTTTCCGGCCGCGACCGTGCTGCTCCCAGTAGCGGCGGATCGATCCGGCCACGGCCTCGACCCAGCCTGGATCGACCGAGTAATCGCGCACCAGGCTGACGGTTACGCCTGGGTTGCGGCGCTGCCACGCATCGACGCGGTCTTCGACCGAGGCGGTGGTGGTGGTGGAGTACTGCGGGTACAGCGGCAGCACCACGATGCGGCGCGCGCCGTCGGCTGCCAGGCGGTCGAGCTCGCTGGCCAGCGCCGGTTCGCCGTAACGCATCGCATGGCGCACTGTCAGGGTCGGCAACAGGGCCTGCATGGCCTGCGCCAGCTGGCGTGTATGCACCATCAGCGGTGAGCCGTCGGGCAGCCAGACCTGGGCGTACTTGGCCGCCGAACGACTGCTGCGCAGGGGCAGGATCAGTCCGCGCAGCAGCGGCTGCCACAGCAGTGGCGGGATCGCGACCACGCGGCGGTCGGACAGGAATTCGGCCAGGTAACGGCGTACGGCGGGGGCCGTCGGCGTCTCGGGCGTGCCTAGGTTGACCGCCAGCACGGCGGTATCGGGTGCGTCGAGCATGGGCGGTATTGTCGCCGATCCGGCGCCGTGCCGGGATGCAGGGTTCGGATTGCAGGCATAGCGCGCATCAATGTGAGCAGGGAACGCTCATTGGGGATTCATGACAACGCTACTAATTTCAGTCACTTGCTATATCTTCCTATGGACTGACTTCTGGAGCCTGCCATGCGTCGCCCGATCCAAGCCCTGCTGATCGCCGCCAGCCTGCTGTCCAGCCAGGCCATGGCCGGACCGCAGGAAGACCAGCGTGCGCGCAATGCCGTGCGCGTGCTTGCTGAAATCCAGGAAATCCCCGAACAGGGCATTCCGGACAAACTGCTCGACGAAGGCCGCGCGGTCATCGTCATTCCCGACACGATCAAGGCCGGTCTGGTCATTGGTGGTCGTCGTGGCCACGGCCTGATGTCGGTGCGCATGCCCAACGGCGCCTGGTCCAATCCGGTGTTCGTGAAGCTGACCGGCGGCAGCATCGGCTTCCAGGCCGGCGTGCAGTCCTCGGACGTGGTGCTGGTGTTCCGCAACGACCGCAGCCTGGACAACCTGGTCAATGGCAAGTTCACGCTGGGCGCCGATGCCGGTGTCGCCGCCGGCCCGGTCGGCCGCAATGCCGCCGCTGCCACCGACGGCCAGCTGAAGGCCGAGATCTGGTCCTGGTCGCGCGCGCGCGGCCTGTTTGCCGGCGTCGCGCTGGATGGTGCGGTGCTGCAGATCGATGATGCCGCCAATCTGGATGCCTACGGCAGCAACACCACGCCGCGCATGATCTTCGAAGGCCGCGCTGCCGGTTCGCCGTCGATGGATGTGGTGGCCTTCCGTGACCGCCTGGAAGAGGCCACCTACGCTGCACGCAGCAACCGCAGCGGCAACGGCAGCGCACCGCGTCCGGCAGCGGCCCCGGCGGTTGCGCCGGCGCCTGTTCAGGCAGCACCGGCCGCCCCGGCGGAAGCCACCACGGCGCCGCTGCAGAACGTGCCGCAGACCCCGCCACCGCAGCAGCAGGGCTTCCAGCCGGTCAATGACGGCGAAATCCGCACGGAAACGCTGGGCGGGAACTGACTTTCGTCACGCGCGCCGGCTTACAGCCGGTGCGCTATGCTCGACAGCCTGATCACTAACGTAACGAGCGTCTTTATGGGCAGTTTCAGCATCTGGCATTGGTTGGTCGTGCTGGCCATCGTCCTGCTGGTGTTCGGCACCAAGCGCCTGACCAGTGGCGCCAAGGACCTCGGCTCGGCGGTCAAGGAATTCAAGAAGGGCATGCGCGACGACGACAAGCCGAACGCGCAGCTGGGCGACGAGTCGCGCAGCCAGGATGCCTCGCGCACCGTGCAGGACGAGCACGACCGCAACCCACGCTGATCCGGAGCGGTCGCGGTGTTCGATATCGGCTTCAGCGAACTGCTGGTGATTGCCGTGGTCGCTCTGGTGGTGCTCGGTCCCGAGCGCCTGCCCAAGGCGGCCCGCTTCGCCGGCCTGTGGGTGCGTCGTGCCCGCAACCAGTGGGATTCGGTGAAACAGGAACTGGAGCGCGAGCTGCACGCCGAAGAGATCAAGCGGCAGATGCAGGACGTGCGCCAAGGCATGCAGGACACCGAGAACCAGCTGCGCGCCAGTGGCGAAGCGCTCCGTCGCCAGGCCCAGCAGGCGCGGCAGCAGGGCGACGATCTGGCGCAGGAAGTGCGAGCACCGGCGCAGGCCGATCTGCCGCCGCACATGATTGCCCAGCCCGGCGTGGACCCACCGGCCCAGGCTGGCGCCGTTGCCGGGGCGGCTGCAGACGCGCCCGCTGAAGCAGCCGCGACACCGCCGCCGCAGAGCACGGAGCGCCAGCCATGAGTGAACAGGATTTCGGCGAAAGCTCGCTGGTCGAACATCTGGTGGAACTGCGCGGCCGCCTGGTGCGCGCATTGCTGGGCCTGGGCGTGGTGCTGCTGGCGCTGCTGCCGTTTACCCAGAAGCTGTACAACGCACTGGCCGAACCGCTGGTGTCGCAGCTGCCGAACGGGCAGACGATGATCGCCACCAACCCGGCCGGCGCCTTCTTCGCCCCGCTGAAGCTGACCTTCTTCGTCGCCCTGTTCGTGGCGGTGCCGTGGCTGCTGTACCAGTTGTGGGCGTTTGTTGCCCCGGGCCTGTACGCGCGTGAGAAACGCCTGGCCGTACCGCTGCTGGTGTCGTCGGTGCTGCTGTTCTACATCGGCTGCGCCTTCGCCTACTTCCTGGTGCTGCCGGCGGTGTTCCACTTCCTCACCACCTTCAGCCCGGACGTGATCGCGATCACCCCGGATGCGAACGCCTACCTGGATTTCGTGCTGGCGATCTTCTTCGCCTTCGGCGGCAGCTTCGAACTGCCGGTGGCGATGGTGATCCTGGTGCTGCTGGGCTGGGTGACGCCGCAGCAGTTCAAGGAAGGCCGTGGCTACGCAATCGTCGGCATCTTCGTGGTAGCCGCAGTGCTGACTCCGCCGGACGTGGTCTCGCAGCTGATGCTGGCGATCCCGATGTGCCTGCTGTACGAGCTGGGCATCCACGCCGCGCGCTGGCTGGTGCCGTCGTCGGTAGTGAAGAAACCCGCCGCGTGATGCGGTAGCGCCGGGCCATGCCCGGCGTGCGGGGTGCGATGTGATGCCACCGCCGGGCATGGCCCGGCGCTACCGGTGGGACCGGTCAGGCGTGGAACACGTCGCTCGAGGTCGGCGTGGTCGGGATCGGCGGCGCTGCACGGCTGCCGCGATGCACGAACATCTGCTTCCACGCGGCGTAGACCGCACCGACATACAGCGGCATCAGCACCGTGGTCAGTACCAGCTGGGCGATGAAGGCCGCGGCCAGCGGGCCACCGATCAGCATCGCGATCTGGATCACGATCACGAACAGGATGTACATGCAGAACGCGGCGATCAGGCCGAGTGCGGCGAACACGATCATCGCGCCGATGTTTTCGATGCAGCCCTGCAGGCTCAGGCGCAGCGCATGCATGCCGCTCTGCTTGTCGAACACCACCAGCGCCGGCTGGGTGAACATCGCCAGCGACAGCGCCACCGCGCTCAGGAACACCAGCAGCATCCACAGCGCAATGCGCTTTGCCGGCAGGTTGGCGACCAGCGCGGCGGCATCGTCCGGCTTGATCTGCTGGCCACTGCGGCTGATCTCTTCCATCTTGGTCATGACCTCGCTGAAGGCGGTGAAGCCCTCGCGACCGATCATCATGAACAGCAGCGCGCCCAGCAGCAGTACCGCCAGCACCTGGATCGCCAGCGGCACCAGCAGGTGGCTGACGCGGTGGTCGCGGATCGGCTGCAGCAAGTGCGAGGCCAGGCCCGGGCGGCCTTCGTCGATCTCGCCCACGGCGTAGAGCATGCCGCCGAACATGATCGGCGAGATGGCCAGGGTCATCAGCTGCACGGCCATGCCTGCCGCGCCGGGAATCAGCGTGGACAACAGGGTGACCAGCCAGCTCACCAGCAGCCAGGCCAGGCCGATCCGGGCCAGCTGCAGCGGCGCACGCCGGTACAGGGAGAACGTATCCAGCAACCACTGGGCGCCCGCCGAAGCCGGCAGCTTGCGAATCTCTTTCATGGACATCCGGGAGGGACAGGAGGGGCCGGGCGGCTGCCCGTGCCGCCGATTATCCCTGTTTTGCCATCGGCTGGGCTGAAGACAGCCGCGCCTGGCGCACGAAACGGCGCAACAGCTGGCGGGCCAGCGGCGCGGCGCTGACTGCGCGCTCGATGGTGCGGGCGCAGCCGCCGTGGCGACCGATGCAGTCGGCGCGGGCACGCACGTAGCCGCGCATGTGGTGGGTGGCGAATTCCGGATGGAACTGCACCCCCCAGGCCTGGCGGCCCCAGCGGAATGCATGGCAGCCATCCAGCGGCGAGCGTGCCAGCACCTGGGCACCCTCGGGCGCACGCAGCACGGTCTGCAGGTGGGTGGCGTGGGCGGCGAAATGCTGCGGCAGGCCCTGGAACAACGGGTCCTGTGCCGCCTGCGGCTGCAGTTCCAGTTCGATCGTGCCGGACTCGCGGCCAGCCGGGTTGTAGGCCACCTCGCCCCCCAGCGCATGGGCCAGCAACTGATGGCCATAGCAGATGCCGAACACTGGCAGACCGGCGTGGGCAGTCTGGCGCAGCCATGCCGCGCTGCGCTCGCTCCAGTCGGCGTGGTCGGTGACGAAGGCGGCCGAGCCGGTCACCAGCACGCCAGCAAAGGCATGCGGATCGGGCAGAGCATCACCGTGTTCGACATCGACCACCACCGTCTCGTGTTCTTCCAGTCCGGCGGCGACGCGAATCCAGTGTGGAAAGCGCCCATAGCGGCGCAGCGGCGGCACCGGTCGGCCGGTTTCAACGATCAGGAACGGGGCTGGATTCATCCGGGGGCGGCAGTACTGACAGGACTTCCTCGATTGTAGTCAGCCCCTGCGCCACCTTTTCAAGCCCGGCCTGGCGCAGGGTCCGCAGCCCTTCAGCACGTGCGGCACGGCTGAAACCGGCCAGATCCATGTCGGCGCGGATCTGCCCGCGCAGCCGCGAGCCCAATGGCAGCAACTCATACAGGCCGATGCGGCCAAGGAATCCGGTGCGCCGGCACTCCAGGCAGCCAACCGGCCGACAGGGCGTGGCGGCATCTGGATATGCGCCATCGCTATCAGCCAGCACCGCCCAGTCGGCAGCACCAAGGGTGTGCGGCTGCTTGCAGTGCGGGCACAGCGTGCGCACCAGGCGCTGGGCGAGGATGCCGTTGAGGGTGCTGGCGAGCAGGTAGTGCGGCACGCCCAGGTCGAGCAGGCGGGTGACCGCCGAGGGCGCGTCGTTGGTATGCAGGGTGGACAGCACCAGGTGGCCGGTCAGCGAGGCCTGCACCGCCATCTGCGCGGTCTCCAGGTCGCGGATCTCGCCGATCATGATGATGTCCGGGTCCTGCCGCAGCAGGGTGCGCACGCCGCTGGCGAAGTCCAGGTCGATGTTGGCCTGCACCTGCATCTGGTTGAACTCCGGCGCGATCATCTCGATCGGGTCCTCCACCGTGCACACGTTCACGTCCGGCGTGGCCAGCCGCTTCAGCGTGGAATACAGGGTGGTGGTCTTGCCCGAGCCGGTCGGGCCGGTGACCAGCACGATGCCGTGCGGGCGCTCGACCAGCGCATTCCAGCCGGCGGCTTCCTGCGGGCTGAAACCGAGCTGGTCGATGCTCTTGAAGGCCGCATCCGGGTCGAAGATACGCATCACGCACTTCTCGCCAAAGGCGGTGGGCATGGTCGACAGGCGCATCTCGACCTCGCGGCCACCCGGCGAGCGGGTCTTGATGCGTCCATCCTGCGGGCGCCGGCGCTCGGCCAGGTCCATGCGGCCGAGCACCTTGATACGGCTGACCACCGCGGTCATCACCGCTGGCGGCACCTCGAACACCTTGTGCAGCACGCCGTCGATGCGGAAGCGCATGCGGCCCATCTCGCGACGCGGCTCCAGATGGATGTCCGAGGCGCGCTGTTCGTAGGCGTACTGCAGCAGCCAGTCGACGATGTGCACGATGTGCTGGTCGTCGGCATTGACGTCGCCGGTGCGGCCCAGCTCGACCAGCTGCTCGAAGCTGGGAAGCGTGGTGCTGGCCTCGCCGCGCACGTCGCCGCGGGCACCGCGCACCGAGCGGGTCACCCCGTAGAACTCCATGGTGTAGCGGTGCAGGTCCAGCGGATTGACCACCGCCAGTTCGATGCGGCGGCGGGTCAGGTGCTGCAGGTCGCGGCGCCATTCCTGCACCAGCGGCTCGCTGGTGGCCACCAGCACGCGCTCGGCGTCCACCGCCAGCGGCAGGAAGCGGTGGCGGCGGGCGTAGGCGTGGGAGACCAGCGCGGTGACCGCGGCGACGTCGACCCGGGTCGGGTCGATACGCAGGTAGCGGCTGCCGGTGCGCTGCGCCAGCCACTCGGTCAGCCGTTCAAGGGTCAGCTCGCCGCCGCCCGTGGCGGCCAGCTTGAGGTTGGACAGCAGTACCAGCGGATGCACTTCACTGGCGTTGCGCGCGCCCTGTGCGGAAAACCGCATGCGCTCGCGGTCCTGCTCGGCCACGAGCCCATCGGCGGTCAGGGCCGCGGCAATCTGCTCGAAATGCAGCCGTCCCCAGGGCAGCGGGACGCCGCCCGCCTCGCCGGGCGTGCCTGCCGGCAGCCGATGTTCCATCTGCCTGCTCCTCCCGGGTACGGAATGCCCCGCAGGTCGGCCGTTATACTAGCGCACCCCCTTGCCGGCCAAGACTCGTACGCATGTCCGCGACCCCGACCGTTCCGATCACCTTCCAGGGCCTGATCCAGACCCTGAACCAGTTCTGGGCCCAGCAGGGCTGCGTGCTCATCCAGCCGCTCGACCTGGAGGTGGGCGCCGGTACCTTCCACCCGGCCACCTTCCTGCGTGCGATCGGTCCGGAAAGCTGGAATGCGGCCTACGTGCAGCCGTCGCGGCGCCCGACCGATGGCCGTTACGGTGAGAACCCGAACCGCCTGCAGCGCTACTACCAGTACCAGGTGGCGATGAAGCCGGCGCCGGACAACATCCAGCAGCTGTACCTGGATTCGCTGAAGGCACTGGGCATCGATCCGCTGGTGCACGACCTGCGCTTCGTCGAGGACAACTGGGAATCGCCGACGCTGGGCGCGTGGGGCCTGGGCTGGGAAGTCTGGCTCAACGGCATGGAAGTGACCCAGTTCACCTACTTCCAGCAGGCCGGTGGCCTGGAATGCCGCCCGGTGCTGGGCGAGATCACCTATGGTCTCGAGCGCCTGTGCATGTACCTGCAGAACTGCGACAACGTCTACGACCTGGTCTGGACCTACGGCCCGGACGGCCAGCCGGTGACCTACGGCGACGTCTACCACCAGAACGAGGTGGAGCAGAGCACCTACAACTTCGAATACGCCGACGTGGAAGAAATGTTCCACCGTTTCGACGCCTGCGAGCGCGAAGCGCAGAAGCTGGTGGAAGTAGGCCTGCCGCTGCCGGCCTACGAGCAGGTGATGAAGGCCAGCCACACCTTCAACCTGCTCGATGCGCGCCGCGCGATCAGCGTGACCGAGCGCCAGCGCTACATCCTGCGGGTGCGCGCACTGGCCCAGGCGGTGGCCAAGGCGTATTACGAACAGCGCGAGAAGCTGGGCTTCCCGGGCGCGAAGAAGGCCTGAAGGCCGCGCTCTCCCCCTTACTCCGGGGCGCCGGACGCGTCGCGCGCTGCGCCCCCACCACAGGATTGAAACGATGAGCCAACTGTCCCCCCTGCTGATTGAACTGGGCACCGAAGAGTTGCCGGTCAAGGCGCTGCCGGGCCTAGCCCAGGCCTTCTTTGACGGTGTTGTCGAAGGCCTGCGCAAGCGTGGCATCGCGCTGGAACTGGGCGATGCGCGCCCGCTGTCCACCCCGCGCCGCCTGGCCGTGCTGCTGCCGGGCGTCGGCCTGGAACAGCCGGAACAGCACAGCGAAGTGCTGGGCCCGTACCTGAACATCGCGCTGGACGCCGAAGGCCAGCCGACCAAGGCCCTGCAGGGCTTCGCCGCCAAGGCCGGGATCGACTGGACCGCGCTGGAGAAGACCACCGACAACAAGGGTGAGCGCTTCGTGCACCGCGCAGTGACCCCGGGCGCGAGCACCGCCAGCCTGCTGCCGGAAATCCTGCGCGAGGCGATCGCGGCGATGCCGATTCCCAAGCCGATGCGCTGGGGCGATCACGCCTGGGGTTTCGCGCGCCCGGCGCACTGGCTGGTGCTGCTGCACGGTGCCACTGTGGTCGAGGCCGAACTGTTCGGCCTGCAGGCCGGCCGTGTCAGCCGTGGCCACCGCTTCCACCACGACCAGACCGTGTCGCTGGCACAGCCGCAGGACTACGTTGAAGCGCTGCGCGCCGCGTTCGTGCTGGTCGATCCGAGCGAGCGCCGCGCACGCATCGTCGCCGAGGTCGAAGCCGCCGCAGCCAAGGCCGGTGGCAGTGCCCGCATCACCGAGGACAACCTGGAGCAGGTGGTGAACCTGGTCGAATGGCCGTCGGCAGTGCTGTGCAGCTTCGAGCCCGCGTTCCTGGCGGTGCCGCAGGAAGCGCTGATCGAGACGATGGAAATCAACCAGAAGTTCTTCCCCGTGCTGGATGCGGCCGGCACGCTGACCGAGAAGTTCATCGGCATTGCCAACATCGAGTCGAAGAACGTGGCCGAAGTGGCCAAGGGCTACGAGCGGGTGATCCGCCCGCGCTTCGCCGATGCCAAGTTCTTCTTCGACGAGGATCTGAAGCAGGGCCTGGTGTCGATGGGTGAGGGCCTGAAGACGGTGACCTACCAGGCCAAGCTGGGCAGCGTGGCCGACAAGGTGGCGCGCGTGGCCGCACTGGCCGAAGTGATCGCAGCCCAGGTCGGTGCCGATCCGGCGCAGGCCAAGCGGGCTGCCGAGCTGGCCAAGAACGACCTGCAGTCGCGCATGGTCAACGAATTCCCGGAACTGCAGGGCATCGCCGGCCGCCACTACGCCGTGGCAGGTGGTGAATCGGCCGAGGTTGCGCTGGCCATTGACGAGGCCTACCAGCCGCGCTTCGGTGGTGATGACATCGCGCTGTCGCCGCTGGGCAAGGTGCTGGCCATCGCCGAACGCGTGGATACGCTGGCCGGTGGTTTTGCTGCAGGCCTGAAGCCGACCGGCAACAAGGACCCGTTCGCCCTGCGCCGCAACGCGCTGGGCCTGGCCCGCACGATCATCGAAAGCGGCTTCGAGCTGGACCTGCGCGCGCTGCTGGCCAGCGCCAACGGCGGCCTGGCGGCGCGCAACGTGCAGGCCGACGTCGGCGAGCTGTACGACTTCATCCTCGACCGCCTGAAGGGCTACTACGGCGACAAGGGCGTGCCGGCTTCACACTTCAACGCTGTGGCCGAGCTGAAACCGGCCTCGCTGTACGACTTCGACCGCCGCTTGGATGCGATCGGCATCTTTGCGACGCTGCCGGAAGCCGAAGCGCTGGCCGCGGCCAACAAGCGCATCCGCAACATCCTGCGCAAGGCCGAGGGCGAGATTCCGGCGCAGATCGACGCGGCACTGCTGCAGGAAGATGCCGAGCGCGCGCTGGCCGAAGCGGTCACCGCCGCCATCGATGACACCGGCGCCAGCCTGCACCAGAAGGACTATGTGGCGGTGCTGGCACGCCTGGCGCGCCTGCGTCCGCAGGTCGACGCGTTCTTCGATGGCGTGATGGTCAACGCGGAAGATCCGGCACTGCGTGGCAACCGCCTGGCACTGCTGACGATGCTGGGCGAGCGCCTGGGCAAGGTGGCGGCGATCGAGCATCTGTCGAGCTGACGCCCGTATCGGTAGTGCCGGCGAATGTCCATCGGGATCATCGGCGTCGCCGCACGCGACGTCGGCATCCTCGAGTGCGATTCCGATGATCGCCACAAAGGCGCGTATTTTGACCGCCACTTAACAACCGATCTCCAACGACGTGATGCATTTCGCATCGTCACCTCCGGTCGGTATGCTGTGCCGCATGCAGCCAAAGAAATACGCCCTGCCGCTGATGGTCCTGTCGCTGGCCGCCACCTCCGTGGCCCACGCGCGCGGCACCATCGACAAGGTGGACATCAAGGGATTGGACAAGGGCGACGACGCCGCAATCATCGAGAACATCCAGGAATCGCTGTCGCTGTTCGACACGATCGGCAAGGAGCAGGGTGAATCGCGCCTGGAGTACCTGCTGTCGCAGGCCGAGCGGCAGACCCGCCAGGCGCTGGAACCGTTCGGGTACTACAACCCGGTGATCAAGGTCGAGGCGCCGCGCCAGGATGAGCACGTGCGCGTGCTCATCCATGTCGACAAGGGGGCCCCGGTGACCGTGCGCCGCGAGCACATCGACATCACCGGCCCGGCGATGTACGACCAGTACCTGCAGGACGACCTGGCCGCATTCAAGCCCCGCAAGGGCCAGCGCTTCGAGCACACCCAGTACGAAGCCAGCAAGATCACCATCACCCGGCGCCTGGCCGAGCGTGGCTACTTCGACGCCGACTACACCCAGCGCCAGGTGCAGATCACCCGCGCCGACAACGCGGCCGACATCGACCTGACCTGGGACAGCGGCCGCCGCTACAACATGGGCCCGGTGCGCTTCCAGCAGGACTACTTCGTCGACAAGCTGTTCGACCCGCTGGTGTACTGGGAGCAGGGCAGCTACTACCACGAGGGCAAGCTGGACCGGCTGCGCGAGTCGCTGACCAAGCTGGACTACTTCAGCGTGATCGACATCCAGCCGCGCCCGGACCAGGCCGACGAAAACGGCGAAGTGCCGGTGGACGTGAAGCTGACGCGCGCCAAGCGCACCATCTACACCGCGGGCCTGAGCTACGGCAGCGAGAGTGGCCCGGGTGTGCGTGGTGGCATCGAGCGGCGGTTCCTGAACAACCGCGGCCACAAGATGAACACGCAGCTGGACTATGCGCAGAAGCGCAAGAGCCTGATCACCAGCTACCGCATTCCAGCCTTCAACTGGCTTGATGGCTGGTACACCTTCGCTGCCAGCGCCTACGACGAGCAGACCGACTACATCGACCTGCGCAACTTCAAGCTGATCGCCAGCCGCAGCGGCGAGATCAACGAACACTGGACCGCGATCGCCTCGATCAACGCGCTGCGCGAGCGCTGGCGCTATGCCTCGGGCACCGAATTCACCGACGCGGTCTACAACACCTCGACGCTGGTCTACCCGCAGCTGGTCGCCGACTACGTCGACGTCGATGACGAGCTGTTCCCGCGCAAGGGCGTCAGCGGTACGGCAACGATGCGCGCCGGTGTGGAAGGTGCGGGTTCGGACACCAGCTTCGTGCAGGCCAATGCCGTGCTGCGCTGGTACATCCCGGTGGGCGATAGCAATCGCCTGATCCTGCGCGGCGAGGGTGGCACCACCTGGACCAGCGACCTGGTGGCGATGCCGCCGAGCCTGCGCTACTTCGCCGGTGGTGACCGCAGCATCCGCGGCTACGCCTACCGTGAGGTTGGCCCGCGTACGCCGAAGCCGGACAAGTATGCGCTGGGTGCCAAGAACCTGGTGATCGGCTCGGCCGAGTACGAGCACTACTTCAACGGTGGCCCCTGGGGTGCGGCGGTGTTCGTCGATACCGGCAGTGCCTTTGACAACACCATCGACCTGCATACCGGCGTCGGCTTCGGCGTGCGCTGGAAATCGCCGGTGGGCCCGGTGCGGGTGGATATCGCGCACGGCCTGAACAACCCGGATTCGCAGTTCCAGCTGTACCTCAACATCGGAGCGGACCTGTGAGTGCCCCCGCACCGACTCCGAACAGGCCGCCGCGCGTGCGTTTCTACCGGCGCCGCCGCTTCTGGGCCTGGTCCGGCGTGGGCGTGCTGGGCCTGGTGCTGCTGGCCCTGCTGGCGGTGTACTGGCTGCTGCAGACCGTGGCCGGCCGTGACGTACTGCTGGCCCAGGTGGTGGCGCGCCTGCCGGTGGGTGCCAGCTTCACCTGGGACAAGGTGGACGGCCCGGTGGCAGGGCCGCTGACCCTGTACAACGTCGACTTCCGTTACGACGACATCCATTTCCACGCCGAGCGCGCCTACCTGGAGCCGGACCTGCGCCCGCTGCTGGGCCGCAAGCTGCTGCTGGACAAGCTGGAGCTGAGCAACGCGACGTTGAACCTGGCCAAGAGCGATGAGCCGTTCGAGCTGCCGTCGTGGCCCGATTCGCTGCCGCAGATCGAGATGCCGCTGGCGATCCAAGCCGACGCCATCGCCATCGACGGCTTCCGCATCAGCCAGGCCAACGAGCCGGTGATCGACATCAGTCGCGTGCGTGGTGGCATCGAGATCGCCAATGGCGAGTTCCAGGCACGCAGGCTGGTGGTGGACAGCGACATGGGCAACTTCACCGCCCAGGGTCGCTACATCCCGGCCAAGGACTACGACACCGACGTGACCTTCACTGCCGTGCTGCCGGCACCGCGTGGGCGCACGGCCGCCACGGTGGGCCTGGTCGCCCGCGGAGACCTGTCGCACATGGAAGTGGCCGTAGCCGGGCGCGCGCCGAAGCCGCTGCACGCGATGCTGGTGTTCGATGGCCGCACCGACCCGACCTGGAACGCCAGCGTGCGCAGCGACGAGCTGGATCTGGCGCTGCTGTCGCCAGCATTGGCGAGCTCGGCGATCGCGCCGTTGTCGCTGGACTTCACCGCCGCCGGCAAGGGCGGCAATGCCAACCTGCGTGGCAAGGTAAAGCAGGGCGATCAGGAACTGGAACTGGCACCGTCGGTGGTGTCATTGCAGGACCAGGTGCTGAAGGTCTCACCGCTGCTGGTGAAGGGCCTTGGCGGTGAGGCGCGGCTGGAAGGTACCGCCGATTTCAGTCAGGAAGACCAGCAGAAGCTCAACTTCTCGGTGGTCGCGCGTGACCTGACCTGGGTGCCGGCACCGGACCCGAACACCGCCGGCAGCGCACCGGTGCCGGTCACCCTGAAGGAAGCACGCTTCGGCCTGGCCGGTACCCTGAAGGCCTGGGCGGCGATCGGCCGCGCCGATGTCGAACGCGAAAAGCAGAAGGCCCAGCTGCGCTTCGACGTACGCGGCAACGACCAGGCCGCGTCGATCCACCAGTTGCAGGCGCAGACGCCGGGTGGACAGCTGCAGGTGGAAGGCCAGGTGGCGTGGGCACCGCAGCTGGACTGGGACGCCAAGGCCACGCTGAAGGACTTCGACCCCGGCTACTTCGTGCCGGGCTGGAACGGCCGCCTGTCCGGCAACCTGGCCTCCAAGGGCCGCCAGCTGCCGCCGCCGGCCAATGCCGCACCGGGCACCTCGGGTACGCTGGAAGCCACGGTGGACCTGCCCTCGCTGAAGGGCATCCTGCGCCAGCGCAATCTCGACGCACAGGGCAAGTTCGCACTGCAGGGCGCGCAGGGCCAGGGTGACCTGAAGCTGTCGCTGGGCAGCAGCCGGGTGACCGCGTCGGGCAAGGTCGGCGACCGCCTCGACATCGAGGCGCGTTTCGAGCCGCTGCAGTTGAGCGACCTGCTGCCGGCTGCCGACGGTGGCCTGCGTGGCCAGGTACAGGTGAAGGGCCCGCGCGATGCGCCGGACATCACCGCCGACCTGGTCGGCAACAACCTCAACTGGGATGGCTACGGCGCCGAGAGCCTGAGCATCAAGGGCCGCCTGCCGTGGCGCGGCGACAGCGGCACGCTGGCCGTGCAGGGCCAGCAGGTCAACGCGGGCATGCTGCTGGAGCGGCTGAACATCGACGCACAGGGCAGTGTGTCCAACCTGCGCCTGGCCGCGCAGACCCGCAACGAGATGGGTGCGGTCGAGCTGCAGGGCAGCGTGCGCCAGCAGGGCACGCAGTGGCGTGGCGAGCTGGCCTCGCTGCGCATCGCACCGGTGAAGGGCGATGCCTGGGCGCTGCGTGCACCGGCGGCGTTCGCGATCAACGGCAGCACCTACACCCTGTCCGAAGCCTGCCTGGCCGCCGCCAGCAGCGGCGCGCTGTGCGCACAGGCCAACTGGCCGCGCGAAGGCCTGGTGGTGCGCAGTGACGCGCTGCCGCTGGCGCTGGTGCAGCCGTGGCTGCCGCCGCAGTCCGGCCGCCGCATCTATCTGCGCGGCGACGTCAGCCTGGACGCGCAGATCCGCCCGCGTGGCGCGGCCTGGGAAGGCCATGTGGAAGTGCGCTCGAAGGAAGGCGGCGTGCGCCTGGGCGAGAACCGCAACACCGTGGGCGATACCACCCGCGGCGAACTGGTGCGCTATGACCAGTTCTCGCTGAAGCTCGACATGACCCCGTCCAGCATCAAGGGCTACCTGGGCATGGGCTTCCAGGGCAACGGCTTCGTCGACGCGAAGATGCAGACCGGCTGGGAAGCCAGTGCACCACTGAACGGTGAGCTCTATCTGAACATGTCGCGGCTGTACTGGCTGGAGCTGTTCTCGCCGGACATCGTGCGCCCGACCGGCCTGATCGAGGGCCACGTGAGCCTGCGCGGTACGCGCGGGCAGCCGTCGCTGGGTGGCGACGCGCAGCTGAGCAACTTCAAGGGCGAATTCCCCGCGCTGGGCCTGACCTTCGACCAGGGCAAGGGCAGCTTCGTGGCCCAGCCCGACGGTTCGGCCAAGATCACCGCGCAGGCCAACTCCGGCCAGGGCACGCTGTACGTGGACGGTGGCCTGTCGTGGTTCGGTGATGCGCAGCCCTTGCAGCTGAAGATCCACGGCGAGAACGTGCTGCTGTCCAACACCAGCGAACTGCGCATCGTCGCCAACCCCAACCTCGACTTCACCCTGGCCAAGGCAGCGATGGAGCTGCGCGGTACCGTCCACGTGCCCGAGGCCGACATCGACCTGGAGCGCCTGGACCGTGGCACCTCGGTGTCCGAAGACGTGGTCGTGCTGGATCCGGCTGATCCGGAAGAGTCGCGCACCTCGCCGCTGGACATGGACCTGACCGTCAGCCTCGGCGAAAAGGTGAAGATGACCGGGTTCGGCCTGAAGGGCGCGCTGACCGGCAAGATGCAGGTCTGGGCCAAGCCCGGCCGCGAAATGACCGCCAATGGCGGCCTGGAAGTGAGCGGCCGCTACAAGGCGTACGGGCAGGACCTGACCATCACCCGCGGCAACCTCAACTGGAACTACAACGCGGTGTCCGACCCGCGCATCAACATCCGTGCCGAGCGACGGATCGGTGATGTCACCGCCGGCATCGACGTGACCGGGCGTGCCCAGCAACCGCGTGCCGACGTGTGGTCCGATCCTGCGATGTCGCAGTCCGAGGCACTGGCCTATCTGGTGCTGGGACGCAGCCTGACCGGCGCCAGCAGCGACCAGGCGCAGCAGGTCAACGCGGCCTCGGCGGCGCTCTCGGCCGGCAGTGGCCTGCTGGCGTCGCAGCTGGGTGCCAAGCTGGGCCTGGACGATGCCGGCGTGAGCCAGTCGCGCGCGCTGGGCGGCTCGGTGATCGGCGTCGGCAAGTACATCTCGCCCAAGCTGTACGTGGGGTACGGCGTGTCGCTGGTGGGCGCAGGTTCGGTGATCACGCTGAAGTACCTGCTGCGCCGCGGGTTTGATGTGGAAGTGGAATCGAGCACGGTGGAAAACCGTGGTTCGATCAACTGGCGGCGGGAGAAATAGAGCCACGCCATGCGTGGCTGCGGTGATTGCCGGCCAGCGGCCGGCACTACCGCGGGCGTGGACCCAACCATCGGCCGTTGCCCCACCGGTCCCCAGCGGCTATGGTCCCGGGCTGTTCTGTCGTACCGGATGCCTCATGTCACCACGCAAAGCCCTTCCCACCGCCCTGGCCCTGGGCCTGACCCTCGCTGCCGGCGCCCACGCCGACGAAGGCATGTGGATGCCGACCCAGCTGCCGGAACTGGCCAAGCCGCTCCAGGCCGCAGGCTTCAAGGGCAATCCGGCCGACCTGGCCAACGTGACGGCACCGCCGCTGAGTGCCGTGGTGCGTGCCGGTGGTGGCACCGGCTCCTTCGTGTCCTCCGACGGCTTGCTGCTGACCAACCACCACGTGGCGATGGGCGTGATCCAGTACAACAGCTCGCCCGAGCACGACCTGATCACTGGTGGCTTCATCGCCAACGGCCGTGCCGACGAGCGCCCGGCCAACCCGGACTTCCGCGTGCTGGTCACCGTCGGCTTCGACAAGGTGACCGACCAGGTGCTGGCGCAGGCCCGCGGCAAGACCGGCCGTGCCTACTTCGATGCCGTCGATGCCGCCAGCAAGCAGATCGTGGCCGAGTGCGAGAAGGACGGCAGCGTGCGCTGCTCGGTGGCCAACATGTACTACGGCACCGATTTCTATCGCATCGCCCAGCTGGAACTGAGCGACGTGCGCCTGGTGTACGCGCCGCCGCGCGCGATCGGCAACTACGGCGACGAGATCGACAACTTCATGTGGCCGCGCCACACCGGCGACTTCACCCTGCTGCGCGCCTACGTGGGCCAGGACGGCAAGCCGGCCGCCTACAGCAAGGACAACGTGCCCTACCAGGCACCGGCGCACCTGCAGATGTCGGTGGAAGGCCCGAAGGAAGGCGACTACGCGATGCTGGCCGGTTACCCGGGCATCACCTACCGCCACCGCACCGCGGCCGAATTCGCCGGCCAGATCGATGCCGTGCTGCCGCGCCGCGTGTCGGTGTTCCAGCAGATGATCGACACCATCGAGGCCGCCACCGCCAAGGACGCGCAGGCGCGTACCCGCTATGCCTCGCAGCTGCAGTCGCTGAAGAACAACCGCAAGCGCGCCGCTGGCGAACTGGAAGGCCTGCTGCGCAGCGACGCCAAGGCCCAGCGTGCCGCCGACGAGACCGCGATGCTGGCCGCGACCGACCGCAACTACCAGGGCGACATCAAGGCGTTGCTGGCCAACCTGTCGCAGGGCGCGGCGGTGGGCGAGCGTGACCTGCTGCTGGACCAGATCGCCGCGCAGAGCCAGCTGCTGCGCTCTGCGCTGCTGCTGGAGCGCCTGCGCATCGAATCGGCCAAGCCTGACGCGCAGCGCGAGAGCGGTTACCAGCAGCGCGACCAGGCGATGATCGAAGGCGTGCTCAAGCAGGTCCAGCGCCGCTACGCGCCGGAGGTCGAGAAGGCCCTGCTGACCACCCTGCTGACCCGCTACCAGCAGCTGCCGGACGCGCAGCGCGTGGCCGAGTTCGACGCCGCCTTCGGCCGCACCCCGCAGCAGCTGGCCACGGCGCTGGACACCCTGTACGCCGGAACCCAGCTGGGCGATGAGGCGCAGCGCCTGTCGCGCTTTGCCGCCGCACGCGAAGGCAAGGCCCTGGCCGCCGATCCGCTGATCGCCGTGGCCGGCCCGCTGGTGGCCGCGCAGCTGCGCATCGAAAACGAGAGCAAGACCCGCGAGGGCGAGCAGCTGCGCCTGCGCCCGGCCTACATGCAGGCGCTGTTCGCCTGGCGTGCCAAGCAGGGCCGCGCCGTGTACCCGGATGCCAACCGCACCCTGCGCATCAGCTACGGCAGGGTCGAGGCACTGCACCCGCGCGATGGCGTGACCTACTCGCCGGTGACCACCGTGGCCGGCATCGTCGAGAAGAACACCAACGCCTATCCGTTCGACGCACCCAAGCCGCTGCTGGCCGCGATCGCCAAGGGTGACTTCGGCAGCACTGCCGACCCGGCGCTGAAGACCCAGACGGTCAACTTCCTGACCAACCTGGACACCACCGGCGGCAACTCCGGCTCGCCGGTGCTCAACGCCAAGGGCGAACTGATCGGCCTGAACTTCGACAGCAACTGGGAATCGGTCAGCGCCAGCTGGTGGTTCGACCCGCGCTACAAGCGCGCCGTGCACGTGGACATGCGCTACCTGCGCTGGCTGCTGGCCAAGGTCTACCCGGCGCCGGAACTGCTGAAGGAAATGGGCGTGCCGGCCCAGTAAGAAGCCGGCCACGACCAACGGTCGTGGCCCGCACCGCGTAAGCCCCCACACTGGTGGGGGCGGTTGCCCCCAACGAGCCCGTACACCCGGCCGTGCCTGGCCTACACTGCGGGTTCCTCCGACGGAAACACACGCGTGGTCTCCAGTTGGGTCCTGCTGCTGGTCTCGGTTGCCTATGCCGCGCTGCTGTTCGGCGTGGCGTGGTGGGGCGACCGTCGGCCGATGTATCCCGACCGGCCGTGGCTGCGGCCGGTGGTGTACAGCCTGGCGCTGGCCGTGTACTGCTCGTCGTGGACCTTCTACGGCGCGGTCGGCACCGCTGTGCGCAATGGCGTGGGCTATCTGCCGATCTACATCGGCCCGTTGCTGCTGCTGCTGTTCGGCTGGCGCATCATCGAGCGCCTGGCGCTGATCGCGCGCAGCCAGAACGTGGTCTCCATTGCTGATTTCATCTCCTCGCGCTTCGGCCGCTCGCGGCGGCTGGCGGCGCTGGTGGCGATCATCGCGCTGATCGGCATCATTCCGTACCTGGCCCTGCAGTACAAAGCGGTGGCGATGAGCCTGCAGGTGCTGACCGGCAACACCGGTCCGACCGGCTTCTTCACCGATCCCGCACTGTACGTGGCGCTGCTGATGGCGCTGTTCGCCACCCTGTTCGGTACCCGCCAGGTCGATGCCACCGAACACCACCACGGCATGATGCTGGCCATCGCCTTCGAATCGGTGATCAAGCTGCTGGCGATGCTGGCGGTGGGCGTGTTCGCCTACCTCTGGCTGAGCAACCGCACCGACGCGGTGGTCGAGTCGGTGCATACGCTGTTCACCGGCCTGCCGCCGGTGGGCTTCATCTCGCAGACCCTGCTCAGTTTCCTGGCCATCATCTGCCTGCCGCGCCAGTTCCACGTGGCCGTGGTCGAGTGCGGCGATGTGCGCGACGTGCGCCGCGCGCGCTGGATGTTCGGCGGCTACCTGGTGCTGATCTCGGGCATGGTGCTTCCGATCGCCACCGCCGGCGTGACCCTGTTCGGCACCGGCGGCAGCGTCGCCGACGACTCGATGGTGCTGGCCCTGCCGCTGGCCGAGGGCCGCAACGCACTGGCGCTGATCGCCTACGTGGGCGGCTTTTCGGCGGCCACCGGCATGGTCATCGTGTCGTCCATCGCGCTGGCCACCATGGTCAGCAACGACCTGGTGATGCCGGTGCTGTTGCGTCGGAGCGGTGACCACCAGGAGGCCGCCGACGTCGCCTCGCGCGTGCTGTGGATCCGCCGCCTGGCGATCCTGCTGCTGGCGCTGATGGCGTACAGCTACTACCGCACCAGCAGCAACGACAGCACGTTGGCCTCGTACGGCCTGATGGCGTTCGCGGCGGTAGCGCAGTTCGCGCCCGGCCTGATCGGCGGCCTGTACTGGCGCGGTGCCAGCCGGCGCGGCGTCGAAGTGGGCATGCTGCTGGGCTTCGCCACCTGGCTGTACACCCTGCTGCTGCCGGCGATGACCATGGCCGGCTGGGTCGACGCCGCCTGGGTGCAGCACGGCCCGTTCGGCATCGAGTGGCTGCGTCCGCAGCAGCTGTTCGGCATGTCCGGCTGGGATCCGCTGACCCACGGCACGTTCTGGTCGCTGCTGGTCAATGCGGCCACGATGATGCTGGTGTCCGCACGCTGGCGGCCCGGCGTCGACGAGCGCCTGCGTGCGGCACCGTTCCTCGACCCGTATGCCGAGCGCCCGTCGGTGGCCGGCGGCTGGCCCGGGCATGTGCATGTGGGCGACCTGCTGGCGCTGGCTTCGCGCGTGGTCGGCGAACGCCATGCACGGCGTTCGTTTTTCGAGCAGGCACAGTCGCTGGGGCGCGAGCTTCAGTCCTCGGCGCCTGCGGACCGCCCCTGGGTACAATTCACCGAACGGCTGCTGGCCGCCTCGATTGGTGCGGCATCGGCGCGCCTGCTGCTCACCAGCCTGCTGCGTGGCTCGGGCATGGACCTGGGTGAAGTGGTGGCGGTACTGGACGAAGCCGGGCAGGAACTGCGCTTCAACCGCGAGATCCTGTCGACCACGCTGGAGAACATCAGCGCCGGGGTCAGCGTAGTCGATCCGGACATGCGCCTGACCGCGTGGAACCGCCGCTACCAGGACATGTTCGGTTACCCCGACGGCATGCTCTACGTGGGCCGCCCGGTGGCCGACCTGATCCGCTACAACGCCGAGCGCGGCGAGCTGGGCGAGGGCGATATCGAAGTGCAGATCAACCGCCGCATCGGCTACATGCGCGCCGGTTCGCCGCACGTGTTCGAGCGCACCCGCAGCGACGGCAAGGTGATCGAGATGCGCGGCCAGGCGCTGCCCGGCGGCGGCTACGTGACCAGCTACAACGACATCACCGACTACAAGCACGCCGAAAAGGCGCTGCTTGAAGCCAACGAGACGCTGGAACAGCGCGTCGCCGAGCGCTCGCATGAGGCCGAGGTCGCACAGCAGTCGAAGACGCGCTTCCTGGCGGCGATCAGCCACGACGTGCTGCAGCCGCTGAACGCCGCGCGCCTGTTTGCGTCCGCGCTGCGCGACAGCGATCACGTGAGCGACGAGCAGAAGCATCTGGCCGAACGCGTAGACGCGTCGCTGCGTGCGGCTGAGGAGCTGCTCGATGGCCTGCTGGACGTGTCACGGCTGGATGCGGGTGGCCTGCACCCGGTGATCGGCGAGTTCGATGTGAGTGCGTTGATGCGCGAGCTGGCTGCGCAGTACACGCCGGTGGCTGCGGGCCGTGGCCTGCGCCTGGACCTGTTCGCGCGCGCGGCATGGGTGCGCAGTGATCGCCGGCTGCTGCGCCGCGTGCTGCAGAACTTCCTGGCCAATGCGCTGCGCTACACGCGCCAAGGGCGCATCGTGCTGGCCGTGCGCCAGCGCGGCGACGAAGTGGAACTGCAGGTGTGGGATACCGGCCCGGGCATTCCCGAACACCATATGCGGCAGATCTTCGACGAGTTCCACCGCTACCAGCAGCCGTTCGACTGGGGAGAGCAGGGTCTGGGCCTGGGCCTGTCGATATGCCAGCGTATCTCGCGCCTGCTCGATCATCGGTTGAACGCACGCAGCCGGGTCGGCAAGGGTTCGATGTTCTCGATCATCCTGCCACGGGTTGCGCCCTTGCCCGGCTACACCGAGCCTGCCAAGGCGACCCAGGCCGTGGCCACACCGGTGCGCAGCGATTCGCTGGCGGGCCTACGGGTGCTGTGCGTGGACAACGACGAGGAAATCCTCGACGGCATGCGCGCGCTGCTCGGCCGCTGGCAGGTGCAGGTGATCACTGCCGCCACCGTCGACCAGGCGCTGGAGAAGATCGCCGAGCGCCCGCAGGTGATGCTGGTGGACTACCACCTGCATGACCGCATGGACGGCCTGGATGCGCTGGTGGCGCTGCGCGAGGCGGCCGGCTATCCGCTGCCGGGTGCGCTGCTGACCGCCGACGGACGTGACGAGCTGAAGCGGATGGCACGCGAGCGTGGCTACCGCGTGCTGACCAAGCCGATCAAGCCGGCCTCGCTGCGCGCCTTCCTCGGCGCGCTGCGCGACGCCGGCAACAGCGATGCCTGATTGGCAACTGTAGAGCCGAGCCTATGCTCGGCTTCCGCGCGCTGCACGGCGCCGATATAGCCATCGCTATACAAACCAGCCCTGCCTGCGCGTTTCGCTGGAAATGCGCCACGCGCGAATCGCGATGCTAAGCTTCGCGTCCCCTTGGGGAGTAGCCGGATTCCTTCGCAGGAATCGTCCACGTCAACATACTCGGCCAGTGCGCCGTGGCGTGGACAACCATGATGGTTGGCGAGACCAGCGGCCCGCGCGCGCAACGTCAGGTTGGGCGCGAGCGCAGGCCGTGCGTCCGTCCTAGCCCGACCTCAGCCGCTGTCCATGTCCCCCATTTCGATCCTCCTGATCGGCTTTGCCATGTCCACCGATGCCTTCGCTGCGGCGATCGGCAAGGGTGCGGCCATGCGCAAGCCGGTGTTCCGCGATGCACTGCGGGCCGGCATCATCTTCGGCGTCATCGAGGCGATCACGCCCATCATCGGCTGGTTGCTCGGCCGTGCCGCCCTGCAGTACGTGGAAGCATTCGACCACTGGATCGCCTTCGGCCTGCTCGGTGCGCTGGGCATCCACATGATCTACAACGGCCTGCGCCCGGACAGTGCCGAGGAAGACGAAGACCCTTCGCAGCACCACGGCTTCTGGAAGCTGGCGCTGACCGGTTTCGCCACCAGCATCGACGCGATGGCCGTGGGCATCGGCCTGGCCTTCATGGACGTGCATATCGGCGTGATGGCGGCGGTCATCGGTCTGTGCACGCTGACGATGGTCACCGTCGGCATCATGCTCGGCCGCGTGCTGGGCAGCATGGTCGGCAAGCGTGCCGAGATCATCGGCGGCGTGATCCTGATGATCATCGGCGCGACGATCCTGTACGAACACCTGCACGGCGTGGGGTAAGCAGGGAAATCTGTAGAGCCGAGCCCACGCTCGGCTGCTTTGCATGGCAGCCGAGCATGGGCTCGGCTCTACCTCAGGGTGTTGGCTGACAAGCATTGCGGTGATGCACTGATGGAAGGGCTGTCATGCGTGCCATAGCCTCTTCGCATGGCCAGTCCTGCACTCCGCTTTGGTCGCTGGTCGCAGACCGGCAATGTCTACGCGATCACGGCTGTGACACGCGCACGCCGTCCTTGGTTCGACGACAAGGCCAACGTCGATCTGCTGATCGAAGCGCTGCGCACAGTCGAGCAAACCGGTCGTACCTTCTCCCTGGCCTGGGTGATCATGCCGGACCACCTGCATTGGTTGATCGAGCTGCGTACGGGCACGCTGGCCGGCTGCATGCAGATCCTGAAGTCCCGGAGTGGAAGATCCATCGCCAGGCGCGTTGATGCGAGCGCGCCGATCTGGCAGCCGGGATACTACGATCATGCGCTGCGCGGCGATGAGTGCCTGCGCACGCAGGCGATGTACATCGCGGCCAATCCGGTGCGTGCTGGGCTGGCCACGCGCATCGGGGAATACCCCTATGTGTGGAGTCGATGGCCGCTTGAAGCGTGATCTGGAACCTGGCGAAGAGCAACCGAGCATGGGCTTGTATGTTCCTCCCGGCTCCTACGCGGTATGTAGGAGCCAGGGTGGAGGGACCGTCAACATGATATCTGCGGATAGCAGCCGACAGACGAGCCGAGCGATCCCCATCCCGCACCTTAACGTCG
>NZ_JBMRFR010000031.1:0-13700 GCF_049384845.1 Stenotrophomonas sp. CASM101
GTGGGTTGGCAGGACCGTTGGCGCCATGGATGGCGCCATCGAGCCCCCAAGGATGGGTTTACGGCGTGTCCTGCCAACCCACACCGCCCCGCCATCCCACGGATAGCCCGCTGTTGCTGTTGCTGTTGCTGTTGCTGTTGCTTCGGCCTCTGCAGGTGCCGGGCGCAGCCCGGCCAACCAACCCCTTGATTTCGGGACAATCACCCCTACCCCTTGGCGAGGCCGCACGCGCTGGCGCGGCATTGCACATGGAGCCTTACCGATGACCGAGACGACCCAGACCGAAACCCTTGGCTTCCAGACCGAAGTCAAGCAGCTGCTGCAGCTGATGATCCACTCGCTGTACTCCAACAAGGAAATCTTCCTCCGCGAGCTGGTCTCCAACGCCGCCGACGCCGCCGACAAGCTGCGCTTCGAGGCCCTGACCCAGCCGGCGCTGCTGGAAGGCGACAGCGAACTGCGCGTGCGCGTCAGCTTCGATCCCTCCGCCCACACCATCACCATCGACGACAACGGCATTGGCATGAGCCGCGCCGAAGCCATCGCCCACCTGGGCACGATTGCCAAGTCCGGCACCGGCGACTTCCTGCGCCAGCTGTCCGGCGACCAGAAGAAGGATTCGCAGCTGATCGGCCAGTTCGGCGTCGGCTTCTACAGCGCCTTCATCGTTGCCGACGAAGTGGAAGTGACCTCGCGCCGCGCCGGCCTGGCCGCAGGCGAAGGCGTGCGCTGGACCTCGCGCGGCGAAGGCGATTTCCAAGTGGCCACGGTCGACAAGGCCGAGCGCGGTACCCGCATCGTGCTGCACCTCAAGGACGGCGAGCACGGCTTCGCCGATGGCTGGCGCCTGCGCAGCATCCTCAAGAAGTACTCGGACCATATCGGCCTGCCGATCCAGATGCCGAAGGAAGGTGGCGAAGAAGGCGCCGCGGCCGAATGGGAAACCGTCAACCGTGCCAGCGCGCTGTGGACCCGTCCGCGCACCGAGATCAGCGACGCCGAGTACACCGAGTTCTACAAGCACGTTGCACACGATCACAGCGATCCGCTGGCGTGGAGCCACAACAAGGTCGAAGGCAAGCTGGAGTACACCTCGCTGCTGTACGTGCCTGGCCGTGCGCCGTTCGACCTGTATCACCGTGATGCGCCCAAGGGCCTGAAGCTGTATGTGCAGCGCGTGTTCGTGATGGACCAGGCCGAGCAGTTCCTGCCGCTGTACCTGCGCTTCATCAAGGGCGTGGTCGATTCCAACGACCTTTCGCTGAACGTCTCGCGCGAGATCCTGCAGTCCGGCCCGGTCATCGATTCGATGAAGGCCGCGCTGACCAAGCGTTCGCTGGACATGCTGGAAAAGCTGGCCACCGACAAGCCGGAGCAGTACGCCACGTTCTGGAAGGAATTCGGCCAGGTGCTGAAGGAAGGCCCGGCCGAGGACTACAACAACCGTGAGAAGGTGGCCGGGCTGCTGCGCTTCGCCTCCACTCGTGGCGACGGCGATGCACAGACTGTGTCGCTGGCCGATTACCTCGGCCGCATGAGCGAAGGCCAGGACAAGATCTACTACCTCACCGGCGAGAGCTACAGCCAGGTGCGCAACAGCCCGCACCTGGAAGTGTTCCGCAAGAAGGGCGTGGAAGTGCTGCTGCTGACCGACCGCATCGACGAGTGGCTGATGGGCTACCTGACCGATTTCGACGGCAAGGGCTTCGTCGACATCGCCCGCGGCGACCTCGACCTGGGCGCGCTGGAAACCGAAGCGGACAAGCAGGAACAGGAAGCGGCGGCCAAGGACAAGCAGGGCCTGGTCGAGCGCCTGAAGACGGTACTGGGCGATGACGTGGCCGACGTGCGCGTCTCGCACCGCCTGACCGATTCGCCGGCGGTGCTGGCCATCGGCGAGCAGGACCTGGGCCTGCAGATGCGCCAGATCCTCGAAGCCAGCGGGCAGAAGGTGCCGGACAGCAAGCCGGTGCTGGAGATCAATCCGGGCCATCCGCTGATCGCCAAGCTGGATGCAGAAGCCGACGGCGCACGCTTCGATGATCTCGGCCGGGTACTGTTCGACCAGGCCGCACTGGCCGCCGGTGACAGCCTGAAGGACCCCGGCGCCTATGTGGCGCGCCTGAACAAGCTGCTGCTGGAGTTGTCGGCCTGATCGAGGCGGTGGTCGCCGGGCATGGCCCGGCGATGCTCTGGTTGGTGCCAACGTTGGTTGGCACTGCAGCAGAGGCCAACCTTGGTTGGCGCCCCAAAAGCGTGCCAACCAAGGTTGGCACCTACTCAGGGGGCGAGCGTGTCAACCCAGGTTGACACCCACCAAAGCCGGGCGGCTCAGACCTCCCGATCCAGCAGCGAACCCAGCATCTGGTCCTGGCGCCGTATCACCGTGGCATTGGCGGCGAAGGCCACCACCTCGGCTTTCGCCGCCAGCAGGTCCCCCAATGGCGCGCCAGCATCGGCGTCGGCAGGGGTCATCGCGGCCTGCACCCCGCCCTGCTCCGCCTCACTGCGCAGCAGTTGCAGGCGTCGGGCATCAGGAGTCGCCAGGTTGGCCACGTTGTGCGCGGCCACCTGCACGCCCTGGTGGGCCGCGCGCATCCCGCCGAGAGCGATTCCCATCACGTCGTTCATGGCGGTCTCCGGGCCGCGCTGCGCAGCCCTTCGGACCGGTTAACGGCCGGCGGGCCGCGACCTTGAGTCCACATCAGCCCGACAGGCCCGAGTGGTAGCATATCCCCCTGATTTCAGCGCCTTTTGCCAATGCTCAGTTTTTTCCGCCGCAAGAAGCCCCAGGATGCCCCCGCCACGGAGGCACCCAAGACCCAGCACTACTCGGCTGAAGAGCTGGCGGCGGCGTTCCCGTCAGCCGCCCCGGCCGAAGACGCCGCCACGATCCCGGTAGTCGAAGCCGCAGCACCGGCACCGGCACCTGTACCGGAACCGGCGCCCGTCGCCGAATGGCCTGCCGTACCGGCTGCGCAGCCGGTCACCGCGCCGGAGGACGTCCAGGCCGAAGTGCTGGCTGCGGCCGCCGTGCTGGCCCCTCTGGCTCCGGTCATGCCGGTCGAGGAACCAACCGCCCCGGCCGCCGACCTGCCAGCTCTGGTGGATGCCCCGCCAGCCCCGGCCGGCAAGCCCGGCTGGCGCGAGCGCCTGCGCAACAGTGTCATCGCGCGCAGCTTCGGTGGCCTGTTCTCGCGCAATCCCAAGCTCGACGACGACCTGCTGGACGAACTGGAAACCGCACTGATCACTGCCGACGTCGGCGTGGGTGCCACTACCGATCTGGTCGAGGGCCTGCGCAAGCGCATGAAGTCGCGCGAGTTCGCTGATGCCAATGCGCTGCTGGCCGCGCTGCGCGCCGAGCTGATCGCGATCCTGCAACCGGTCGCCAAGCCGCTGGTGATCGACCGCAACGCCAAGCCCTTCGTGGTGCTCACCGTCGGCGTCAATGGTGTCGGCAAGACCACCACCATCGGCAAGCTGGCCAAGCGCTTCAAGGATGATGGCCACAGCCTGATGCTGGCCGCCGGCGATACCTTCCGTGCCGCTGCCGTGGCGCAGCTGCAGGCCTGGGGCGAGCGCAACGGCGTGGCCGTGGTCGCGCAGGGGCAGAACGCCGATGCCGCGTCGGTGGCGTTCGACGCGCTGCAGGCCGGCAAGGCCCGTGGCACCTCGGTGCTGATCGCCGATACCGCCGGCCGCCTGCACACCCAGTCCGGCCTGATGAACGAGCTGGGCAAGATCCGCCGCGTGCTCGGCAAGATCGATCCCACCGCCCCGCACGAAGTGCTGATGGTGATCGATGGCACCACCGGCCAGAACGCGCTGTCGCAGCTGCGCCAGTTCAATGCTGCGGTGAACGTGACCGGCCTGGTGGTGACCAAGCTGGACGGCACTGCCAAGGGCGGCGTGGTGTTCGCACTGGCCCGCGAGTTCGGCATTCCGATCCGCTTTGCCGGCATCGGCGAGCGCCCGGAAGACCTGCGCGTGTTCGACCCGGAAGCCTTCGTCGACGCCCTGCTGCCCGAAGCGCTGGGCGCCTGATACACCGTGCAGCCACGCATGGCGTGGCTCTACTGCACCGCAACCGCAATGCAGTAGAGCCACCCTACGGGTGGCTGCCTTCCCCGGAACACCCATGCCCCGCCAGCCGCACGCCAGCGCCGACAACCCCCAGCAAGACGACTTCATCGCTCGCCTGCTGCACTGGTTCGACGACCACGGCCGCCACGACCTGCCCTGGCAGCACCCGCGCAGCCCCTACAGAGTCTGGTTGTCGGAGATCATGCTGCAGCAGACCCAGGTGACCACGGTCATCCCGTACTTCCTGCGGTTCCTGCAGCACTTCCCGACCCTGCCCGACCTCGCCGCCGCCAGCAATGACGCGGTGATGGCGCAATGGGCAGGGCTTGGCTACTACGCCCGTGCGCGTAACCTGCATGCCGCTGCAAAGCGCTGCGTGGAACTGCACGGCGGCGACCTGCCGCGCGATTTCGATGCATTGCATGCCCTGCCCGGCATTGGCCGCAGCACCGCTGGCGCGATCCTCAGCCAGGCCTGGAACGACCCGTTCGCGATCCTTGACGGCAACGTCAAGCGCGTGCTCAGCCGCTATCACGGCATCGACGGCTTCCCCGGCCTGCCAGTCATCGAAAAGCAGCTATGGGCGATCGCCGAGGCACACGTGGCGAAGGTGCCGGCCGGTCGCATGGCCGATTACACCCAGGCACAAATGGACCTGGGCGCGTCCGTATGCAGCCGGGCCAAGCCCGCCTGCGTCATCTGCCCGCTGCAGGACACGTGCGTGGCACGCCGCGAAGGCCGCACCGCTGAACTGCCCACGCCCAAGCCCAGCAAGACCCTGCCGGAGCGCGAAGCCGTGGCTCTGCTGCTGCGTGACGCCCAGCAGCGCGTGCTGCTGCAGAAGCGGCCGGACACCGGCATCTGGGCGCAGCTGTGGACGCTGCCGCAGGCGGAGGCCGGCAGCGACCTGCAGGACTGGTTCGACGCACATGTCGACGGCTCGCTGGAAGATGCAGAGGAACTGCCGGTGCTGCAGCACACCTTCAGCCACTACAGGCTGCACCTGCAGATATTGTCACGGAAGGTGCGCGGCCTGCGCGTG
This sequence comes from Stenotrophomonas sp. CASM101, assembly GCF_049384845.1. Lineage (NCBI taxonomy): Bacteria > Pseudomonadati > Pseudomonadota > Gammaproteobacteria > Lysobacterales > Lysobacteraceae > Stenotrophomonas > Stenotrophomonas sp. CASM101. The sequence goes on from NZ_JBMRFR010000031.1 coordinate 5,129, forward strand.
GAAGAACCCACGCTGCGCTGGGTCGCCAACGACGAGCTACCCGCATTGGGCCTGCCAGCGCCGATCCGCAAACTGCTCGACGGCGCCACGATCAGGACGCCAAAACGAACTTCCAAGAAATCCCGCAACCACGAGTGAGTGCCATGCCCCGAACCGTCTTCTGCCAGTACGAACAACGCGATGCCGAGGGCCTGGACTTCGTGCCCTACCCCGGCGAGCTGGGCCAGCGCATCTTCAACAACATCGGCAAGCAGGCCTGGGCCGCATGGCTGGCGCACCAGACCATGCTGATCAACGAGAACCGGCTGTCGCCGCGCACCCCGGAGCATCGTGCGTTTCTTGAAGGCGAACTGGTCAAGTTCCTGTTCGAGAAGGACGCAGAGAAGCCGGCTGGCTTCGTTCCGGAAGCCTGACCTGCCGGTAGCGCCGGGCCATGCCCGGCGTCCAGGCATCCGCCGGGCATGGCCCGGCGCTACCCGTTTATTTCCCGGATTCCTCGCGCTCCTGCACCTGCGCCTGGCGCAGCTCCTGCTCGGACGCGCGCAGCGCCTTCACATCCAGCTTGCGGATGCTGTCGATGAAGCACGGCATGCGCGGGCCACCGGTAGGGTCGCGCACCAGCACCTTGTCGAAGCGCGCCGAAACACGATTCATCTGGCTGGTCAGGCCGATGGCGGTGGCATACGGCAGGTCCTGGCAGGGGCCTCTCAGCTCCAGCAGGTAGGCCTCGCTCGGGCGCGTCCAGACCGCCAGTGCGCTGTCGCCCAGTTCGGTCCAGCCATTGAGGGTGCCGAAGAACTGCATGTCGCTCTGCGGCGCACCGGCGTGGGCGCGGTAAAGGTCAAGCTTCTCGGCGCTGCTGAGCCGGCCGGTGGTCGCGCAGGCGACCAAGGCGAGGCAGAGGCCGGCCAGCAGGATCGGGGTCTTCATGGCGATCTCCTCGGGGAACTGTCGCCATCATGCGCCCGGGCTCGCAACGCTGGCGCGACGACCGGCAGCCCATTCAGCCGCCGGTCGGCGGCTACTGGCCGGACCACGGTAGACGCCAACCTTGCTTGGCGCTTGCCCTGCAGGAGCAGCCGACCCAGGTCGGCTTCCACCAAAGCGGGCCCAGCGCCTCAGACGTCGGCGTGGGCCAGTGCGTGCAGGCGCCCTTCCCGCAGTTCCAGCACCCGGTCCAGGCGACGCGCCAGGCTGCGGTCATGGGTCACCAGCACCAGGCTGGTATGGCGCGCGCGGTTGAGTTCAAGCATCAGCTCGAACACCGTTGCCGCCGTGCGGTCATCCAGGTTGCCGGTAGGCTCGTCGCCCAGCACGCAGGCTGGGTGATTGACCAGTGCCCGCGCCACCGCAGCACGCTGCCGCTCGCCGCCGGACAGCTCGCCCGGCTTGTGGTCCAGGCGATGGCCGAGGCCGACCGCTTCCAGCAGCATGGTGGCGCGGCCGCTCGCTTCGGCCACCGCGGTGCCAGCCAGCAGCACCGGCATCATCACGTTTTCCAGCGCGGTGAACTCCGGCAGCAGGTGATGGAACTGGTAGACGAAGCCCAGCGCCTGGTTGCGCAGCAGGCCGCGCGCGGTGTCCGACAGCGCCGACATGCGCTGGCCGGTCACATAGACCTCACCGGCAGTGGGAATGTCCAGGCCACCCAGCAGGTGCAACAGCGTGCTCTTGCCGGCGCCGGAGGCACCGATGATCGCCACCGTTTCGCCAGCGGTCACGGTCAGGTCCAGCCCATCGAACACCGGGGTCTGCATGCGCCCTTCAGCGTAGGTCTTGCCCAGTGCTTCGGCACGGATCACTTCGTCGCCGCGGTTGAAGACCTTATTCATAACGCAGGGCCTCCGCCGGCTGGGTGCGTGCTGCCCGCCAGGCGGGATACAGGGTGGCCAGGAAGCTCATCAGCAGCGCGACCACGGTGATCGCCACCACGTCGCCCGTCTGCATGTCGGTCGGCAGGCCGGTGATGTAGTACACATCCTCCGGCAGCAGCTTGACGTTGAACACGCTCTCGATGGCGCCGAGGATGCGTTCCAGGTTGAGGGTCAGGGTGATGCCGCCGATCAGGCCAGCCAGCGTACCGAAGATGCCGATCAGCGAACCCTGCACCATGAACACCTGCATCACGCCACCCGGGGTCAGGCCGAGGGTGCGCAGGATGGCGATGTCGGCCTGCTTGTCGGTCACCAGCATCACCTGCGAAGACACCAGGTTGAACGCACCCATGGCGATGATCAGCGACAGCAGGATGCCCATCACCACCTTTTCCATGCGCAGTGAGTGGTAGAGGTTGGCATTCTGCTGGGTCCAGTCGCTTACGCGGTAGGCGCCACCGAGGTTCTGCGCAAGATCCACGCCCACCTCCAGCGAGCGGTCCATGTCGTGCAGTTTCAGGCGCACGCCGGTGGCACCGTCGCTGCGCAGCACGCGCTCCAGGTCCTGCATGTTGGCGAAGCCGACGCCGCGATCGACCTCGTTGTAGCCGGCCTCGAAGAGGCCACTGACGGTGAAGCGTTTCATCCGCGGCACCGCGCCGGCCGGCGTGCCCTGCACTTCGGCAAAGGTCACCAGCACCTGGTCACCAACGTCCACGCCCAGCCAGATCGCCAGCTCCTTGCCCAGCAGCAGGTTGAAGCTGCCCGGCTTGAGGCTGTCATAGCTGCCCTTGGTGATCTTCTTGTCGATCACCGAGACGTTCGGCTCCAGCGCCGGATCGATGCCTTGGATGATCGCGCCCTGCACGCGCGGGCCGCTGATCATCGACTGGATCTCGATGTACGGTGCGGCGCCGGCCACACGCGGATCCTTCCTGGCCACGTCGACCACCCGCATCCAGTCCGGCATCGGTTCGCCGTCGCGGCTGATGGTGGTGTGCGCGGTCATCTGCAGCAGACGACTGCGGATTTCCTTCTGGAAACCGCTCATGACGGCCAAGGTGGTGATCAGCACCGTAACGCCGAGCGCGATGCCCAGGATCGATGCCATCGAGATGAAGGAGATGAAGCCGTTGCGGCGCTTGGCACGCAGGTAGCGCAGGCCGATCGCCACGGGAATGGGTTTGAACATGCAGGCACGCCAGTCAATTCAGCTTATGGTGCCATTGACCGGGGCCGACGGGAAACGCCGCGTGCGGCCACGGCCAGTCGCAGTTCACGTCGCTGCCCGGAATCGAGCACATCGGGCCAGAACAGCAGGCGCCGGCGGCGCCGATCCTCACACCACAGCAACAACAGCCATGGGCCACGCACCACCAGCCGTGGCGTATCAACGTCCTGCCCGGCCACCTGCAGTGGTTCGGGAAGCGGCGCAAGAAGCACCTGTACGCGTGGCCTGCGCTGGCGCCAGGCCAGTTCGGCCAAGCCGACGCCCCAGGCCAGCAGCAGCGCGGGCATCAGCAGCCGCGCAGGCAGATCCGAGGCGCGCAACAGCCAGGGTGCGGCCAGCAGCACCGCCAACTGAGCGGCGGCCTGCAGCCTCGAAGGGCGCCACTCAAGGCTTGAGGGCGAGGATCTTCTGCATGAGGGGGATTGCGTGCGCATGCGGGCAGGCCTCATAACCCATGAACCAGCGCCACAACTTATCGTCCTCGCAGTCGAGCAGGAACAGGAAAACCTCGCGCTCTTCGGTCGGCGCAGTGCGCCATTCGTGGTCGAGATAGCGCTCGAACAGCTGATCCAGCTCACGCATGCCGCGGCGGCAGCGCCAGCGCAGCTTCTTCAGCAGAACGTCTTCTTCCATCGTGCTTCTCCAGATACAGCAAAGCCACGCATGGCGTGGCTCTACTGAGGTGGTGCAGCCACGCATGGCGTGGCTCTACCGGGTACAGCCAGGCCTGATCAGGCGCGGCGTTCCATCATCAGCTTCTTGATCTCGGCGATGGCCAGCGCCGGGTTCAGGCCCTTCGGGCAGGTGCGGGCGCAGTTCATGATGGTGTGGCAGCGGTACAGCTTGAACGGATCTTCCAGATCGTCCAGGCGCGCACCGGTGTCCTCATCGCGCGAGTCGATGATCCAGCGGTAGGCCTGCAGCAGGATTGCCGGGCCCAGGTAACGCTCGCCGTTCCACCAGTAGCTCGGGCAGCTGGTCGAGCAGCAGGCGCACAGGATGCACTCGTACAGGCCGTCCAGCTTCTTGCGGTCTTCCGGCGACTGCAGGCGCTCGCGGTCCGGCGGTGCCGGGGTCTGGGTGCGGATCCACGGCTTGATCGAGGCGTACTGCGCGTAGAAGTGGGTCAGGTCCGGAACCAGATCCTTGACCACGTTCATGTGCGGCAACGGGTAGATCGGCACTTCCTTCTTGCCGCAGTCCGAGATGGCTCGGGTGCAGGCCAGGGTGTTGGTGCCGTCGATGTTCATCGCGCACGAACCACAGATGCCTTCGCGGCACGAGCGGCGGAAGGTCAGGGTCGGGTCGATCTCGTTCTTGATCTTGATCAGGGCGTCCAGGACCATCGGGCCACAGGCATCCAGATCGACCTCATAGGTATCGGTGCGCGGGTTGCTGTCGTCGTCCGGACTCCAGCGGTAGATCTTGAAGGTGCGCACATTCTTGCCGCCGTTCTTGACGGGGAAGTGCTTGCCCTTCGTGATCTTGGAATTCTTGGGGAGTGAAAACTCGGCCATGGCTGCTCTCGTTGGCTCAGGCGGCCCGCGCCCGTGGGCGCGGATTGCATGGTAGGCGGGGTCGGATCAGTACACGCGCGGCTTCGGTGGCACCACGGACACGTCGTCGGTCAACGTGTACATGTGCACCGGACGGTAGTCGAAGCTGCACTTGCCCTTCTCGTCGACGCTGACCAGGGTGTGCTTCTGCCAGTTGACGTCGTCGCGGTCCGGATAGTCCTCGTGCGCATGCGCACCACGGCTTTCCTTGCGCTGTTCGGCCGAGTTGATCGTCGCCACCGCGTTGAGCAGCAGGTTGTTCAGCTCATAGGTCTCGATCAGGTCCGAGTTCCAGACCAGCGAGCGGTCGGAGACCTTCACGTCCTGGAACGAGTCGAAGATCTTGTCCATCTTCTCGCAGCCTTCCTTCAGCGTCTGGCTGGTGCGGAAGACCGCCGCGTCGGCCTGCATGGTGCGCTGCATGCGGTCGCGGATGACCGAGGTCGGGGTATCGCCGTTGGCGTGGCGCAGCTTGTCCAGCAGGCCCAGCGCCTTGTCGCAGGCATCGGCCGGCAGCGGCTTGTGCGCGGCGCCCGGCTTGATGGTCTCGGCGCAGCGGTTGGCCACCGCACGGCCGAACACCACCAGGTCGAGCAGCGAGTTCGAGCCCAGGCGGTTGGCGCCGTGCACGGACACGCAGGCCGCTTCGCCGATGGCGTACAGCCCCGGCACCACGGCGTTGTCGTTGTCGCCGACCTTCTGCACCACTTCACCGTGGTAGTTGGTCGGGATGCCGCCCATGTTGTAGTGCACGGTCGGAATGACCGGGATCGGCTGCTTGTGCACGTCGACGCCGGCGAAGATGCGGGCGCTCTCGGCGATGCCCGGCAGCTTCTCGTCGATCACGCCCGGGCCGAGGTGGGTCAGGTCGAGCAGGATGTGGTCCTTGTGCTCGCCGACGCCGCGGCCTTCGCGGATCTCGATGGTCATCGAACGGCTGACCACGTCGCGCGAGGCCAGATCCTTGTAGTGCGGTGCATAGCGCTCCATGAAGCGCTCGCCGCTGCTGTTGCGCAGGATGCCGCCTTCACCGCGGACACCCTCGGTGATCAGGCAGCCGGCGCCGTAGATGCCGGTCGGGTGGAACTGCACGAACTCCATGTCCTGCATGGCGATGCCGGCACGCATGGCCAGGCCGCCACCGTCGCCGGTGCAGGTGTGCGCCGAGGTGGCGCTGAAGTAGGCACGGCCGTAGCCGCCGGTGGCCAGCACCACGCCCTGGGCGCGGAACAGGTGCAGCGTGCCATCGGACATGTCCAGGGCCAGCACGCCGCGGCAGGCGCCTTCGTCGTCGAAGATCAGGTCGAGCGCGAAGTACTCGATCATGAAGCGCGCATCGTGCTTCAGCGACTGCTGGTACAGGGTGTGCAGCATCGCGTGGCCGGTACGGTCGGCCGCCGCGCAGGTACGCTGCGCCGCCGGGCCTTCGCCGTACTTGGTGGTCATGCCACCGAACGGACGCTGGTAGATCTTGCCTTCGGCGGTGCGCGAGAACGGCACGCCGTAGTGTTCAAGTTCGATGATGGCCGGGATGGCCTCACGGCACATGTACTCGATGGCGTCCTGGTCACCCAGCCAGTCCGACCCCTTGATGGTGTCGAAGAAGTGGTAGCGCCAGTCGTCCTCGCCCATGTTGCCGAGTGCGGCCGAAATACCGCCCTGGGCGGCAACGGTGTGCGAACGGGTCGGGAAGACCTTGGTCAGGCACACGGTCTGCAGGCCCTTGGCGGCCAGGCCGAACGTGGCGCGCAGGCCGGCACCGCCGGCGCCGACCACGACCATGTCGTACTTGTGTTCGGTGATCTTGTAAGCGGACATCTAATCTGGATTCCTGTGTAGGTGCCTGGGCTCAGGCAACGCCGAGGGCGATGCGGCCCACCGCAAACACACTGACGATCATGCCGAGCACGGCGACGAACTTCACCGCGGTCTGCAGCACCAGGGCCAGCAGCGATTCGTGGATGTAGTCTTCCAGCACGACCTGCATGCCGAGCTGCGCGTGCCAGAACATGGCGATCAGCAGGCCGATCAGCGGCACCGCGTTCCACGGCTTGGCCACGGCGGCGGCGGCGGTCGCGTAGTCCGAGCCGAGCAGGCCCAGCACGAAGACCAGGAACCAGATGCCCAGCACCACCAGTGCGGCGGCGGTCAGGCGCTGGTGCACGAAGTGCTCGGTGCCGGTCTTGGCCGAGCCCAGGCCGCGCACGTTCTTCAACGGGGTACGGAACTTGCTCACGCGGCACCTCCGAACATCACATAGGCCCACACCAGCAGGGTGATCACCAGGCTGCCGATGACCGACAGCCAGCTGCTGCGGATGAAGGCCGGGATGCTGAAGCCGATGGCAAAGTCCTGCACCACGTGGCGGATGCCATTGCACAGGTGATAGGCGAACGACCATGTCCACGCGAACAGGAACACGCGGCCATACCAGGCCCCGGCATGGCCGGTGAAGCAGTTCCAGGACTCGGGCCCCATCATCAGGGCCAGCAGGCCGGCAGCGATGATGAGGGCACCAACAGACAGAAAGATGCCGGTGGCTCGATGCAGGATCGAGGTGGCCATCTGAATCTGCCAGCGATACACCTGAAGGTGCGGGGAAAGTGGGCGTTGTCTGGTCGCCATTCGCTGGGCTCGTTGTCTCGGCTGGGCGGCACGCGGCCGCGTTGGCTCAATGCTGATCAGAAATCGATGCAGCGTCCGTTTTTCTCCCAATCGCCATACCGCACCGGATCAAGTCCGCCGCGGCCGCCGAATTCTTCTGCCTTTTCCTGCTCCACGGGCACGGGTGCCGCAGGGACCAGCGGGGCTTCAGTTTCGTCGTCGGGAGTGGGGGTTGTTTGGCCTATCATGTTCGGTCTCGCAACGCACAAATTTTAGACCTCGTTCACGTGCCTGACAACCTGCCCCCTGCTTTCGTCGGATATCCGCGCCTGCCCGGCCACCAGCTGCTGAGCCTGCAGGGCCCGGATGCGGCCGCCTTCGCCCACGCCCAGTTCAGCAGCGATGTCACCGCCCTGCCCCTGTTGCACTGGCAGTGGAGTGCCTGGCTGAGTGCCAAGGGCCGCACTCTGGCGGTGTTCCAGCTGCTCCGGCTGGCCGACGATCACGTGATGCTGGTGCTGGCCGACGGCGATGCCGATGCGATTGCGTCGCAACTGCAGCGCTTCGTGTTCCGTCGCAAGGTGAAGGTGCAGGGACGCAGCGATCTGGCAGCGGCCGGCGCCTTCACCGCGCCCGAGGCCGCCAGCGGCGCGGCGATTGCGCAGGCCGCAGATGAGGGTTGGGAGCTGGACCTGGGCAGCGATGCACTGCCGCGCACCCTGCGCATCGGCAGCGCCGAAGCGTTCGCCGCCAGTTCTGAAGCCGATGAGACTGCTTTTGCCCTGGCCTGGCGCCAGGCCGACCTGCGCTACGGCCTGCCACGGCTGGAAGAGAGCCAGCGCGAAGTGTGGACCCCGCAGCAGCTGGGCCTGGACCGCCTGAATGGCTACAGCGTGAAGAAGGGCTGCTACCCCGGCCAGGAAATCGTCGCCCGCACCCATTTCCTCGGCAAGGCCAAGCGCGCGGTGCAGCTGCTGCATACCGCGGCACCCGCACAGGCCGGCGATGGCGTGCAGCAGGACGGCGCGACGCTGGGCACAATCGCCAGCGTGGCCGGCGAGCTGGCGCTGGCGGTGCTGCCACTGGAGGCTGGCGACGCCGAGCTGCAGGTGGGTGATGCCATTGCGCAGCGCGTGCCGCTGCTGGATGGATTGGCGCGCTGAATCTGACGCGCCCTCATCCACGCATGGCGTGGATCTACTGACCGACCCGGTGGGTGCGGACCGTTGGTCCGCACGCCTTCGGTGAAGGAATGGTAGTGCCGGCCGCTGGCCGGCAACCATGCAGGGTTGAGGTTGCCGGCCAGC
>NZ_JBMRFR010000032.1:0-7059 GCF_049384845.1 Stenotrophomonas sp. CASM101
GGTGTCGGATGGCGGGGTGTCCGCGGCATGGATGCCGCGGCCAAGCCCCCAAGGACGGGTTTACGGCGTCCCCGCCATCCGACACCACCCCGCCAAATTCACGGAAAACCAGAGCCGACGCTTTCGCCGTTGCAGTTGCAGTTGCCTCTGCGGGCGCCGGGCTGCAAGCCCGGCACCCAACCCTCAACAGCAGCGGCCACCATTGCGCCCACCGTAGCGCGCTTCCTGGCGTTCGCGGAAGAACGTCTTGTAGTCCATTGGCTCCTGGTCCGGGTGCTTTTCCAGCATGTGCCGGACATAGTTGTCGTAATCGGGAATGCCACAGCACAGACGTGCGGTCTGCACCAGGCGCCGCCAGATGCGGCGGTGCGCCTGGTACTGGCCGGCGGGAACCAGTTGCGTGCTCATCACAGATCCACCATTTCGTGCGGCTTCAGTGCCACGTAAGGGGTCTCGCGGTCGCTGCGCTGCGGATTGCGGCGTGCCGCCAGGATGGTCTTGATCGAATACACCAGCACAGCGCCCACCACCAGCAGGAACAGCGCGGTCAGGCCGGTGTTGACGTAGGCGTTGACCACGATCTGCTTCATCTGCGCCACCGATTTGGCCGGTGCGGTGATGGTGTCGCTGGCAATGGCAGCCTGGAACTTGTGTGCCTGGGCCAGGAACCCCTGTGCCGGGTTGCTGTCGAAGATCTTGATGAAGCCGGCATAGGTGGTGCAGATCAGCAGCCACACCGCCGGTACCGCAGTGACCCACGCATAGCGGTCGCGCTTCATCTTGAACAGCACTACCGTGCCCAGCATCAGCGCGATACCGGCCAGCATCTGGTTGGAGATGCCGAACAACGGCCACAAGGTCTGGATGCCGCCGAACGGATCGACCACACCGGTGTAGAGCAGGTAGCCCCACAGCGCCACGCAGCCGGCGGTACCGATGATGTTGGCGGTCCACGACTCGGTCTTCTTCAGCGCCGGGACGAAGTTGCCCAGCAGGTCCTGCAGCATGAAGCGTCCGGCACGGGTGCCAGCGTCCACCGCGGTCAGGATGAACAATGCTTCGAACAGGATCGCGAAGTGGTACCAGAACGCCATCATTGCGTCGCTGCCACTGGGGATCGCTTCGTGCAGGATCTGCGCGATGCCCACCGCCAGTGTCGGTGCACCACCTGCACGATGCAGGATGGTTGGCTCGCCGATCGCCGCCGCGGTCGCGGTCAGCTGCTCCGGCGTGATGGTGAAGCCCCAGGTGTTGGTGATGTAGTGCGCCGCCGACGCCGCATCGGCGCCGATCACCGCCGCCGGGCTGTTCATCGCGAAGTAGATGCCCGGATCGATGATCGAGGCCGCGACCAGCGCCATCACCGCCACGAACGATTCCATCAGCATGCCGCCGTAGCCGATGTAGCGCATGTGCGCTTCATTGGCCAGCAGCTTCGGCGTGGTGCCGGAGGAAATCAGCGCATGGAAACCAGAGACCGCACCGCAGGCGATGGTGATGAACAGGAACGGGAACATGCCGCCCTTCCACACCGGGCCGTCGCCACTGGCGGCGAACTGGGTCAGCGCCGGCATCTTCAGTTCCGGCATCACGATCAGGATGCCGACGGCCAGCGCGATGATCGTGCCGATCTTGAGGAAGGTCGACAGGTAGTCGCGCGGGGCCAGCAACAGCCAAACCGGCAGCACCGATGCGACGAAGCCGTAGCCGATCAGCATCCAGGTGATCTGGGTGCCGGTGAAGGTGAACGCCGGGCCCCACACCGGGTCGGCGGCGACCTTGCCGCCGTACCAGATTGCGGCCAGCAGCAGGATCAGGCCGACCACCGAGATCTCGCCGATCCTGCCAGGGCGGATATAGCGCATGTAGACGCCCATCAGGATCGCGATGGGCATCGTCGCGATCACTGTGAACATGCCCCACGGGCTTTCGGCCAGCGCCTTGACCACCACCATCGCCAGCACCGCCAGGATGATGATCATGATCAGGAACGCACCGAACAGGGCGATGGTGCCGGGTACCTGGCCCATCTCCTCGCGCACCAGGTCACCCAGCGAGCGGCCGTTGCGACGGCTGGACAGGAACAGGACCATGAAGTCCTGCACCGCGCCGGCCAGCACCACGCCCACCACCAGCCACAGCAGGCCGGGCAGGTAGCCCATCTGTGCGGCCAGGACGGGGCCGACCAGCGGACCGGCGCCGGCGATGGCGGCGAAATGATGGCCGAACAGCACGTGCTTGTTGGTCGGCACGTAGTCCAGGCCATCGTTGTTGATCACCGCCGGGGTGGCCCGGGTCGGATCCAGCTGCATCACCTTGTTGGCGATGAACAGGCTGTAGAAGCGGTAGGCGACCAGGTACAGCGAAACCGCGGCGACGACGATCCACAGCGCATTGATGTGCTCGCCGCGGCGCAGTGCCACGGTGCCCAGACAGAATGCGCCGAGCAGGGCGAGTACCGCCCAGCCCAGTTTTGAAAACCCTTTCATGAGGTGCTCTCTCCCGGAAAGACAGTCAAAGAGTCCCGCTTGCCTTCGACAGGGTCAATTGGCGCAGGACGAATCGGCGGTAGTACTTTGGTCGTACGTTCGTTGTGCTGACGTGCAGCGAACATCAGGGATGGAACAATCGGTTGCGGCGCCATCCATTGGCGTACGGCCGTATGGCGTCCATCTTCACTGGCATCCATCCAACAGGAGTCGCCATGAGCCTTCCCGAACCGGCCCGCGTGCTGCGCACCATCCGTGGCCTGCCCACCTCCGACGGTGCTGGCGTGCGCCTGACCCGCGTCATCGGCGGCCCCACGCTGCCCGATCTGGATCCGTTCCTGCTGCTCGATGAATTCGGAACCGACCGCGCCGAGGATTACATCGCCGGCTTCCCGGAACATCCGCACCGCGGTTTCGAGACCGTCACCTACATGCTCGACGGGCGCATGCGGCATCGCGACAACCACGGCAACGAAGGCCTGCTGACCCCGGGCAGCGTGCAGTGGATGACCGCTGGGCGTGGCCTGGTGCATTCGGAGATGCCCGAGCAGGAAAGCGGGCAGATGCGCGGCTTCCAGCTGTGGGTGAACCTGCCGGCAAAGGAGAAGATGACTGACCCGAAGTACCAGGAATTCGGGCCCGAGCGGATTCCGGTGGTGCAGCCGGAGCCGGGTGTGACAGTGAAGGTGATTGCCGGCAGCGTGGACGGCACCCTGGGTCCGATCGTGCAACCGGCCACCGATCCGCTCTACCTCGACATCACCTTGGTGCCTGATCGGGCCTGGACCTACACGCTGCCGGAAGGGCACAACGCCTTTGCCTACGTGTTCGAGGGCGGGCTGACGGTGGGCGAGCAGGACGCTGCGCGCGACGTTGCACGCCAGGAACTGGCGGTGTTGGGCGGAGGCGAGCAACTGCACCTCTCGGCGGGCAGTGAAGGCGCGCGGTTGATCCTGGTTGCCGGCCGTCCGCTGCGCGAACCGGTGATGCGCCATGGCCCCTTCGTGATGAACACGCGGCAGGAACTGATGCAGGCCTTCGTCGATTTCCAAGAAGGCAAGTTCTGATGGATTGCGCCGGGCATGGCCCGTCGAAAGAAGCCGGCAACGCCGCCGGGCCACGCCCGGCGGACGTCCCGCGAGTCGGATCCTGCGGGGATGCTGCCAGGCAGTCATCCCCGTCACCTTCAGCGCCCCGCGGCCACGGCTGACGGGGTCAGGCTCATGCCCTGCGCCAACTGCTGCAGCGAGCCCAGCTCCTGGGCGCTGTCCGGGTACAGCGAAATCTGCGCGTAGCGCTTCTTGTCCAGCTTGACCACGCTGATGCGGCGCTCGGCATAGCCGGGCGGCTGCTGGCCACCGAGATCGGGCTGGTACCAGTAAAGCGGTTCACCGCCGAAGCTGCCTTTTTCCTGGCGCAGTGCCCGGTTCAACGGAATATCAGGGTCACGCGCGCTGAGCATCAGGCTCAGTACCTCGCGTCCATCCCCGGTGCTGGCGCGGCAGACCAGAAGGTCGGCCAACACCTGCTGCTGCCACTGCAGGCCACTGCTGGCCGGCAACGAAGGACATTCCGCAGGAGCCTGCGCGGCAGCCTGGGCCGCGGCGAACAGCAGGCTCGACAACACTACAGGCGCGAACTTCATGCATCCCCCAAGGTGGTCGGTCGTGTGGCTCCACCAGATGGACTGGCGGCTGTGGCATCCCATCCCCGGATGCCGCCCCGCCCGGCGTGTGCACGGACGGTCAACTCAACCTTAACGGAACGTGAGCGATCGCACAAATCGAAGTTGCAGACGTAACCATTGCGGCCGATGGTCGGCCGCAATGGTGCGCACAGGCCTCAGCGGTCGTTGCCGATCCACTTGTAGATGATGCCGCCGATCGCGCCGCCCAGCAGCGGGGCGACCCAGAACAGCCACAACTGGCTTACTGCGCCGCTGCCGGCGAAGAAGGCCACGGCGGTGGAACGGGCCGGGTTCACCGAGGTGTTGGTGACCGGGATGCTGATCAGGTGGATCAGGGTCAGCGACAGGCCGATCGCCAGTGGCGCAAAGCCAGCCGGCGCCTTGCCATGGGTGGCGCCCATGATCACGATCAGGAACACGGCGGTCAGCACCACTTCGCACAGGAAGGCCGCTGCCACGCTGTAACCGCCAGGCGACAGCGCGCCATACCCATTGCTGGCGAACGCACCGGCCTGGCTGCCATCGATGGCGAAGCCGCTGGCCCCCGACGCGATCTGCAGCAGGATGAAGCCGGCCAGCAGGCCGCCAGCCACCTGGGCGATGATGTACGGCACGAGGTCCTTGGTCGGGAAGCGGCCGCCGGCCCACAGGCCGACGCTGACTGCCGGATTGAAGTGCGCGCCAGAGATATGGCCGAACGCATAGGCGCCGGTCACCACGGTCAGGCCAAAGGCCAGGGCGACGCCGAGGAACCCGATACCCAGCGGATTGCCGTCGCCACCGAACTTGGCGGCCAGCACCGCGCTGCCACAGCCACCCAGAACCAGCCAGAACGTGCCGAGGAACTCGGCGGACAAGCGTTTACCCATGCTCATGTGTTGCACTCCTTTGGCGGTTGAAAGTGTGATTTATGTCACATTTCAGTGATCAGCGGGTGACTGTAGTGTCAACGCCGGGTGCAGGGATACACCTTCGGATGTGTGCAACACGCGATGTTCAGTACTGCGGCAGCGGGATGAACTCCTTGTCGTCGCCCGGGATGGTGCCGAAGCGACCGGCCTCCCAGTCGTGCTTGGCCTGCTCGATGCGCTCCTTCGAGCTGGACACGAAGTTCCACCACAGGTGACGCGGGCCATCCAGCGGCTCGCCACCGAACAGCATCGCCTTCACCGGCGTCTTCGCGCGCAGGCGACCTATCGCACCGGCTTCGGGGATCACCAGGTGCTGGGCGGGGATGTCCACGCCGTCCAATTGCGCGTCGCCTTCGAGGATGTACAACGCGCGCTCGCGGTGGCCATTGTCGATATCGATCTCCGCATCCGGGTCGAGGTCGATCGCTACGTTGAGGGTGTCGGCGAATACCTTCACCGGCGATTCCTCGCCATAGGCGCGCCCGGCGATCACCCGCAGCCAGGCACCATTGCGGCGCTGCTCGGGGAGGGTGGCCGCGGCATGGTGGTAGAAGGCCGGTTCGATTTCCTCATGCGACTTCGGCAACGCCACCCAGGTCTGCATGCCATGGATCGGGTTGTCGTGGGCGCGGTCCGGTTGCGGTGTCCGCTCGGAATGGGCAATGCCGCGACCAGCGGTCATCCAGTTGACGTCGCCGGGACGGATCACCTGGTCCGACCCCAGCGTGTCGCGGTGGCCGATCGCGCCCGACCACAGGTAGGTCACGGTGGCCAGGCCGATATGTGGATGCGGGCGCACGTCGATGGCGGTGCCGGGGTGCATGAGTGCCGGGCCCATCTGGTCGACGAACACGAACGAGCCGATGCTGCGCGCCTGCAGGGTGGGGACGGCTCGACGGACTTCGAGGCCGCCGATGTCGTGCACGCGCGGGGCGATGATGGTGGTCATGCGGACGTTCTCGCTGGCAGGGATCAGGTGGTGAGCATCGCATGCAGCTGTGACGGGTACATGCCCCGTATGGGTAACAGGTTGTTCCAGCCAACGGCGCAGCCCCTCGTGGCTATGGGGTTGGTCGCTGAAGGCAGAAGCAAAAGCAGAAGCCGCGCGTGGCCGGGCGGGTGGGTGGCGCAGGGGACGCTGCAAGTCCCCCTCCGGGGCCCAGCCCAGCCGCTGGCGGCTGTGCGTTCGGTCGCTCGCGAAGCAGTGCTTCGCAAGCAAAGCGCCCTCACCCATGTAAGCTCGATCGCCGCATCCATGCGGCTCACGCCCCTGCGCAACCCACCCGCCCGGCCTCTGACAGTTTCCGTGTGCTGTCCAGCCACGGAGAAGAAAAAGAAAATCAAAAGCAAACGCCGGTCGCTTCGCTCGCATCCACGCATGGCGTGGATCAAGCGTGTCGACCAAGGTCGACACCTACAGCAACCGCAGCTGACCCACCGTCATCGGGGAACTGTCAGGGGCGGGGCGGTGTCGGGTTGCGGGGTGTCCGCGGCATGGATGCCGCGGCCAAGCCCCCAAGGTGAAGTGCCCCCCGAGACTTGGACAGGGGTCAGGCGGCCGATTGGGCCTGTTGGGCCTGCTCCCGGTACTGTACCGGGCTCAGGCCCTTCAATTTCAACTTGATTCGCTCTTGGTTGTAGTACTGGATGTATTCCACCAGCCCCGCCTCCAGACTCTCGATGCTGTCAAAGCTGTTCAGGTAGAAGAACTCCGACTTCAGCGTCCCGAAGAAGCTCTCCATCGCCGCATTGTCCAGGCAGTTGCCACGCCGGGACATGCTCTGTTTCAACGAATGTTTTTCCAGCATGTGCCGGTAGTTTTCATGCTGGTACTGCCAGCCCTGGTCGGAGTGGATCATGGGGCGCTCATCCGGCGAAAGCTTCTTGATGGCCTCCTCCAGCATCTGACCTACCAGATCGAACACGGGCTGGCGCTTGATCTGATAAGCCACGATTTCGCCGTTGTAGAGGT
>NZ_JBMRFR010000033.1:0-7036 GCF_049384845.1 Stenotrophomonas sp. CASM101
GGTGCGGGATGGGGATCGCTCGGCTCGTCTGTCGGCTGCTATCCGCAGATATCATGTTGACGGTCCCTCCACCCTGGCTCCTACATACCGCGTAGGAGCCGGGAGGAACATACAAGCCCATGCTCGGCTGCTTCTGCAGGGACAACAGCCGAGCATGGGCTCGGCTCTACCGCAGCCCCGGCACCGCCCCGACTTACGGATACAGCAGGCGCTTGCTCCAGCGCCCTTCGGCACCGGCTTCATAGCACCAGCGTTCGTGCAGGCGGAACTGCGCGCCGTACCAGAACTCGATGCGGTCAGGCACCACGCGCAGGCCGCTCCAGCCGTCGGGGCGCGGCACGTCCTTGCCTTCGAAGCGCGCTTCGACCTCGGCCACACGCGCATCGAATTCCTCGCGCGTTGCCAGCGTCTTCGACTGCTGCGAGGCCCACGCGCCGATCTGGCTCATGCGCGGGCGGCTGGCGAAATAGGCGTCGGCCTCAGCATCGGCGACCTGCTCGACACGGCCCTCGATGCGCACCTGGATGCCGGCCTCGCGCAGGCTGCGCCACAGGAACAACAGCGCGGCCTGCGGATTGGCCCGCAGCTCACGGCCCTTGTGGCTGTCCAGGTGGGTATAGAAGACGAAGCCGCGCTCGTCGAAGGCCTTCAGCAGCACGGTGCGCGCCGAGGGACGGCCCTGCGTATCGGCGGTGGCCACCGTCATCGCGTTCGGCTCGACCTCGCGGCTCTGCCTGGCCTCTTCGAACAGGGCGGCAAACGTGGACAGGGCTTCTGCGTACAGGTCGCTCATGATTGCGTTCTTCTCACACGGATTGGGCTATTGTGGCTGCATGGCCGCTGCTGCGTATATGCCCCAGGTGAAAGGATTCCCCGAAACATTGGCCGAACAGGTGCTGGACGATGCACTGGGCAGCGGCGCAGCAGTTCCAGTATTGGCGATCAGCGGCCTGCAGGGGAGCGGCAAATCGACGCTGGCCGCGCAGGTGGTGGCCCGCGCCCAGGCACGCGGCCTGAACGCAGCCACGCTGTCGATCGATGATGTCTACCTCACCCGCGCACAGCGCCAACGGCTGGCCCGCCAGGTGCACCCACTGCTGATCACCCGCGGCCCGCCTGGCACCCACGACCTGACGCTGGCCCACGCGGTGCTCGACGCCGTAACCGCACGCCAACCTTTGGCGATGCCCCGCTTCGACAAGCTGGCCGACGAACGCGTGCACGAAGCGCAATGGCCGCGTATCGAGCAGCCCCTCGACCTGCTGGTGTTCGAAGGCTGGTTCCTGGGCACGCCGGCGCAGGATGACGCCGCGCTGGACAGCCCGTTGAACGCACTGGAGCGCGAAGCCGACGCCGATGGTCGCTGGCGGCGCTGGTGCAACCAGGTGCTGGCCCGCGACTACCCGGCGCTGTGGCAGCGCTGCGACCGCCTGTGGTTCCTGCAGCCGCCGGATTTCTCGGTGGTACCGCGCTGGCGCTGGCAGCAGGAGCAGAACCTGCAGGCCGCGCAGCCGGGCCGGCACGGCATGAGCCGGCCACAGCTGGAGCGCTTCGTGCAGTACTACGAGCGGGTCAGCCGCCAGGCGCTGCATGCCCTGCCCGCCCTGGCCGACCACGTGGTGGTGCTGGACGGCCAGCGACAGGTGCAGGACGTGCGCTGAGCGCGCCTATTCCACCAGGAAGGTCACCCGCAGGTTGACCCGCCATTCGCTGATTTCGCCGCTGCCATTGGTCACCACCTTGGTCTCGTTCACCCAGGCGCCCTGGATGCCCTTGACCGTCTCGGAGACCTTCTTCAGACCGCTGCGCACGGCGTCCTCCACGCTCTTCGGCGAGGAGGCGGTGATTTCGATGACCTTGGCGACCGTCATGGCCTGTACTCCGGTTGGCGCGGGAAACCCCGCAGGAACGCCTACCCTGACGTGAAGGACGTAAAGGCCGGGGCACGGAGGTGTTAGCATCAGACGGCATGAATCCTGCTCCGAACCTGATCCTGATCGGCCCGATGGGCGCCGGCAAAACCTGCATCGGCCGCCGCCTGGCCGAGCGCTTCACGCTGGACTTCATCGATGTCGACCAGGCCATCGTCGACGCCGCCGGCGCCAGCATCCCGACCATTTTCGAGCACGCCGGCGAAGCCGGCTTCCGCAGCCATGAGCGGCAGGCCTTGGCCCGCGTGCTGGAAGGCCGAGGCCAACTGGTCTCCACCGGCGGCGGAGCGGTGCTGGATCCGGACAACCGCGCATTGATTGCCCGGCGCGGCTTCGTGGTCTACCTGCGGGTCGGCGTGGCCGCGCAGCTGGAACGCCTGGCCCGCGACAAGGGCCGGCCGCTGCTGCAGCGCCCGGACCGCGAGCAGGTGCTGCATGATCTGGCCGCACAGCGCGACCCGCTGTACCGAGAACTGGCCGACCTCACGCTCGATACCGACCCGTATACCGCTGCCGACGCGACTGCCCAACTGGTAGTCAAGCTGGCCACGAAATGGCAGCGCCAGGACATGACCACATGACTTCCCCCGCCTTGCTGCAGGTCGCCGTTGGCGGCGATCGCCCCTACTCCATAACCATCGGCGCCGGTGCCCTGGCCGATGGCGCTGCACTGGTTTCACACGTGCGCGGCCGCCATGTGCTGCTGCTCAGCGACAGCGAAGTGGCTCCGCGCTATCTGGCGTCGGCCAAGCAGACGCTGTTGGCCGCACGCCCCGACCTGATCGTCGGCGAGCACGTGCTGGCCGCCGGCGAAGCCTCCAAGACGCTGGCCGAATTCGGCCGTGCCATCGAAGCGCTGGCTGCGCTCGGCGCCACCCGCGATGCCTGCGTGTTCGCGCTGGGCGGCGGCGTGGTCGGTGATCTCGCCGGCTTCGCCGCGGCCTGCTGGATGCGGGGCGTGGACTGCGTGCAGCTGCCCACCACCCTGCTGGCGATGGTCGATTCGTCAGTCGGTGGCAAGACCGCGGTCGACATTCCCGCCGGCAAGAACCTGGTCGGCGCCTTCCATCCACCGCGCGCGGTCATCGCCGATACCCGCGTGCTGGCCAGCCTGCCAGCGCGCGAGCTGCGTGCCGGCCTGGCCGAAGTGGTGAAGTACGGCGCGCTGGGCGATGCCGTGTTCTTCGAATGGCTGCAGCAGCATGCCGATGCGCTGCTGGCCGGCGAGGATGCCACGCTGGCCGAAGCCATCGCGCGCAGCTGCCGGCACAAGGCCGCCATCGTCGAGCGCGATCCATTCGAGAAGGGCGAGCGTGCCCTGCTCAACCTCGGCCACACCTTCGGCCATGCCATCGAAACCGAGCAGGGCTACTCCGCGCCCGGCCGCGATGCGCTGAACCATGGCGAGGCGGTGGCGGTGGGCATGGTGCTGGCGGCGAAGCTGTCCACCGACCTGGGCCTGGCCGACGATGCCGACCGCGCGCGCCTGCAGGCACTGCTGGAACGCCTGGGCCTGCCGGTGGCAATCCCGGCCGGGCTCGACCCGCAGGCCCTGCTCGGCCGCATGCGCCTGGACAAGAAGAACGTGGCCGGCCGCCTGCGCCTGGTGCTGTGGCGCGGCATGGGGCGTGCCGAAGTGGTGCCGGACGTGGATGAGGCGGCGGTGCTGAAGGTGCTGTCGGGCCGGTAGAGCCGGCCGCGTTGCGGCCGGGGTCACTCTGGCCCCGCTACAATCGTCGGCATGCACGTCTACCTGCAACATCCCGATGCCGGCGCGCAGGCACCGCGCTTCCTGCGCCTGAGCCTGCTGCCGGACCTGTTCGGCGGCTGGGAACTGTTGCGCGAGAGCGGTCGCGTCGGTGGCCGCTCGCAGCTGCGGCGCGAGCTGTTCCTGCAGGCCGACGAAGCCCGCCATGCCTTCGAGAAGGCCCGCGATGCCGAACTGCATCGCGGTTTCCAGATCCTCTCGCACGGCGACTGACGCCGCTGCCAACTTTCGCCCAAGGAATGCCCATCGTGACCAGCCCTCTCCGCAACGATCGCCTGCTGCGCGCCCTGCGCCGCGAACCGGTGGACTGCACCCCTGTCTGGCTGATGCGCCAGGCCGGCCGCTACCTGCCGGAGTACCGCGCGACCCGGGCCAAGGCCGGCAGCTTCCTGGCCATGGCCAAGACCCCGGAGATTGCCTGCGAAGTCACCCTGCAGCCGCTGCGCCGCTTCCCGCTGGATGCGGCCATCCTGTTCTCGGACATCCTCACCATTCCCGATGCGATGGGCCTGGAGCTGTACTTCGTCGAAGGCGAAGGCCCGAAGTTCCGGCACCCGGTGCGTGACGAAGCCGCCATCGCCCGGCTGGCGGTGCCGGACATGGAACAGGACCTGGGCTACGTGATGGATGCGGTACGGCTGATCCGCCGCGAACTGGACGGCCAGGTGCCGCTGATCGGCTTCTCCGGCAGCCCGTGGACACTGGCCTGCTACATGGTGGAAGGCGGTGGCAGCAAGGACTTTGCGCGCATCAAGGCCATGGCACTGAACCACCCGCAGGCCCTGCACCGCCTGCTGGAGGTCACCACCGACGCCGTGATCGCCTACCTTGGCGCGCAGCGCGCGGCCGGTGCGCAGGCGCTGCAGGTGTTCGACACCTGGGGTGGCGTGCTGTCGCCGTCGATGTACCGCGAGTTCTCGCTGCGCTACCTGCAGCGCATCGCCGAAGGCCTGGACCGTGGCCAAGGCAGCGAACGCACGCCGCTGATCCTGTTCGGCAAGGGCACCGGCCTGCACCTGGAAGCACTGTCGCAGACTGGCGCCGACGCGCTGGGCCTGGACTGGACCCTGGACCTGGATGAGGCCATGCGCCGCACCGGCGGCCGCGTCGCCCTGCAGGGCAACCTCGACCCGACCACGCTGTACGCCTCGCCGGATGCGATCGCCGCCGCTACCGCGCGCGTGCTCGACACCTATGCCGCTGGCAATGGTGGTTCGCGCGAGGGCCATGTGTTCAACCTCGGCCATGGCATGTCGCCGGACATGGACCCGGCGCATGTACAGGTGCTGGTCGACGCAGTGCACGCGCACAGCCAACGCTGAGCATTCCGCATGCAGGTACGGCGCGACCTTGATCGCGCCGTGACCCGCAGTGCGCGATCATGGCGGCCCCCACGCTGCACCGGCCGCACCCCATGTCCACATCGCCATCGACCTACAACCGCCAGCGTCCCCTGCTGTGGCTGGTGTCCCTGGCGATCTTCATGCAGATGCTGGACTCGACCATCGTCAACACGGCGTTGCCGGCGATGGCGGCCAGCCTGGGCGAGAGCCCGCTGCAGATGCAGTCGGTGGTGTTCAGCTATGCGCTGGCGGTGGCCACCTTCATTCCCGCCTCGGGCTGGATCGCCGACCGCTATGGCACCCGGCGCACCTTCCTGGTGGCGATCATCCTGTTCACCCTCGGCTCGCTGGCCTGCGCGTTGGCCCAGCACCTGCACCAGCTGGTCGGTGCGCGCGTGCTGCAGGGCATCGGCGGTGCGATGCTGCTGCCGGTCGGCCGGCTGGCGGTGATGCGCTCGGTGCCACGCGAGGATTTCCTGCGCGCGATGAGCTTCATCGCCATCCCCGCGCTGGTTGGCCCGCTGATCGGCCCCACGCTGGGCGGCTGGCTGGTCGAGATCGCCTCATGGCACTGGGTGTTCCTGATCAACCTGCCGATCGGCGTGATCGGTTTCATCGCCGCGATGAAGATCATGCCCGACCACTACGCCAGCCATCGCACCCGCTTCGACCTGCGCGGCTACGTCATGCTGGCCTTCGCGATGGTGGTGCTGTCGCTGGCGCTGGACGGCATCTCCGGCCTGGGTACGCCACATGCGCTGGTGATGCTGATGACCGTGGCCGGCCTGGCTGCGCTGGTGGGTTACTGGCTGCACGCCGCCAACTCCACCGCGCCGCTGTTTTCGCTGGCCCTGTTCCGTGTGCCCAGCTACCGCATCGGCATCCTCGGCAATCTGTTCTCGCGCATCGGCAGCAGCGCCATGCCGATGCTGATCCCGTTGCTGTTGCAGGTCGGCCTGGGCCTGGGCCCGATGAACGCCGGCCTGATGATGGTGCCGGTGGCGGCGGCCGGCATGGTGTCGAAGAAGCTGGCGGTAAAGCTGGTCGAGCGCTACGGCTACCGCCGCGTACTGATGGTCAACACCGTGCTGGTGGGCCTGGCGATGGCCAGCTTCATCCTGATGACACCGGGCCAGCACCTGGCCTGGCGCCTGCTGCAGCTGGCGTTCTTCGGTGCGGTCAATTCGCTGCAGTTCACCGTGATGAACACCGTAACCCTGCGCGACCTGGACCGCGAGTTCGCCAGTTCCGGCAACAGCCTGCTGTCGATGGTGATGATGCTCGCCGCCGGTTTCGGTGCTGCGGCGGCCGGCAGCCTGCTGGCCGCGTTCGGCAACCACCTGGACAGCAACAGCGCGACCGCCGCGCTGCATGCCACGTTCCTCTGTGTGGGCGCGATCACCCTGACCTCGACGATGATCTTCTGGCAGCTGCCGGATACCAAGCCGGAGCCACGGCAGGTTGAGCACGTGGCGGAGTGAGGGTGCTTCGGCAGGGCTGCCGCCCTGCACCTGCAGAGGCTTCAAGCCAAGGCAACAGCAACGGCAAAAGCAGGCATTCCGTGGGTGGTGAGGCGGTGTGGGCTTGCAGGACACGCCGTAAACCCGTCCCTGGGGGCTCGATGGCGCCATCCATGGCGCCAACGGTCCTGCAAGCCCACACCGCCCCACCTTTGACAGATTTTCGCGATCGGGTAGATCCACGCCATGCGTGGATGAATCTCCATCGAGATCGAATATGTCGAATTGAGATCGAAAACCATCCACGCATGGCGTGGATCTACTGCAGATCGCAGAATTCTGTCGAAGGCGGGGTGGGTCCGGTTGCGGGAGTGTCCGCGGCATGGATGCCGCGGCCAAGCCCCCAGGGTGAAGTGACCCCCGAGACTTGGACAGGGGTCAGGCGGCCGATTGGGCCTGTTGGGCCTGCTCCCGGTACTGTACCGGGCTCAGGCCCTTCAATTTCAATTTGATTCGCTCTTGGTTGTAGTACTG
>NZ_JBMRFR010000035.1:0-1231 GCF_049384845.1 Stenotrophomonas sp. CASM101
GGGCAAAGCGTGCCCGTCTGCCTGCCAAGGACCTGCAATGAACACTGCCCGGCCAGCGGCCGGCACTACCGGGGCATCAGGTCTTCGGGGTGAGCTTCAGCAGGCGCGCCTTGCTGCCGTCTTCCAGCAGCCACAGGGCGCCATCCGGACCCTGTTCCACTTCGCGGATGCGCTCTCCCATGCTGAAGCGCTCAGCTTCGCGCGCGCCGTCGCCGTCAAAGGCCACACGCACCAGCGAGGTCGACGACAGGCCACCGATGAAGCCGCTGCCCTTCCACTGCGGGAACAGGTTGCCGCTGTAGATCACGAAGCCGGCCGGCGAGATCACCGGCGTCCAGGTCACCTTCGGCGCGGCGAATTCCGGGCGAGTGTCGTGGTCGGGAATCGGCCGGCCGTCGTAATGGTCACCATTGGAAACGATCGGGTAGCCATAGTTGGCGCCGCGCACGATCAGGTTCAGTTCGTCGCCGCCGGCCGGGCCCATCTCGTGTGCCCACAGCTTGCCGTTCGCGTCGAAGGCCATGCCCAGGATGTTGCGGTGGCCCAGCGACCACACCTGCGCGGCAACGCCGCCCTGTGAGGCGAACGGGTTGTCGGCGGGCAGGCTGCCATCGTCGTTGAGACGGATGATCTTGCCGAGGTTGCCGCCCATGTCCTGGGCCGGATCGAACTTCTGGCGCTCGCTGGAACTGATCCACAGCTTGCCGTCGGGGCCGAACGCGAGGCGATGCCCGTAGTGGCCCTCGCCGCTGACCTTGGGGCTCTGCCGCCAGATCACCTTCAGGTCCTTCAGCTGGCCACCGCCGTCGGCATCCAGTGCCAGCGTGGCCCGGGCCACGGCAGCACCGCGGGTGTCCAGCGTGCCTTCCTCGGCGTAGCTGAGGTAGATCACGTGATTACTCGCGAATTGCGGGTGCAGGATCACGTCACCGAAGCCGCCCTGGCCGCCGTAAGCGACCTTCGGAACGCCGGTGATCTCATGCTTCTGGCCGCTGGCCGGGTCCAGGTGCTGCAGCTTGCCGCGCTTTTCGGTGACCAGCAGGCTGCCGTCGGGCAGGAAGGTCATCGCCCAGGGCTGGTCGAACCGGCTGATTTCGGTGGCAGTGAACGGGCGCTGGTCGGCAGTGGTGGAGGCTGCAGGCGCTGCGGTCTGGGCGCTGTTGGCGGCCGGGTCGGCGGCATTGCAGGCGGAGGTGGCAAGGATCGGCACCAGGCCGAGGGCGAGCAGCAG
>NZ_JBMRFR010000036.1:0-1213 GCF_049384845.1 Stenotrophomonas sp. CASM101
GGCTTGTATGTTCCTCCCGGCTCCTACGCGGTATGTAGGAGCCAGGGTGGAGGGACCGTCAACATGATATCTGCGGATAGCAGCCGACAGACGAGCCGAGCGATCCCCATCCCGCACCTTAACGTCGATAAAGGATCTAGCGGCCTTTGAGGACCGCCGATGTAGGCAAGCCAACGTGGTGCGGTACCACCCCAGCCCCTCAACAATAGCTGGGAGTTGCGCAGATGTCAGATCATTTGGCCGTCGGCATCGATGCCGACTCAAAGAGCCTTGTGGTGGCACGCCATGGCGCCAAGGGCAGCACTCGAATCCCCAATTCAGCGTCAGCCATCGGTAAGTGGCTGTCCACTCTGCCGGTCGGGTCTCGCATTGGAGTGGAAGCAACCAATCGCTACCACGAGCTTGTGGTTCAAGCTGCCCAGAAGGCCGGCCACGTCGTCTTTGTGCTCAATCCGCGCGACATCAAACATTACGCCAAGGGCGTGGCCTGCCGCGGCAAAACCGACTCAGGTGACGCGCAGGTCATTGCGCGTTACATCGCCAAGGAGGCCGACAATCTGCATGAGCATGTCGCCCGATCGCCTGCGCAGGAGCAGCTGCATGTGCTGCTCCAGCAACGTGACAGCCTGGTCCGGAGCAAGGCGAAGTTGAATCTCTCGCTAGGCGCGGGGGCGTCGGAGTCGGCCATCTTTGGGCGCATCTTCGATGGTCTGAAAGAGGCCATTGCCCTGCTCGACCAACAGATTCAGCAACTGTGCCGCAGTGGCGAACAGCGCGACCTGTATCGGCGGATCATGACCATTCCGGGGGTTGGGCCGACGGTAGCGGCCTTCGTCACCCATCACATCACACGATGGCCCTTGACCAGCTCGGACGCCTGGATCGCCTGTACCGGCCTGGATCCGCGCCCCAACGAATCCGGCGCCCGGATCGGTAGGCGGCGCCTGTCCAAGCGCGGCAACGCCAGCCTGCGCCAGATCCTCTACATGGCGGCCATGGGACTGACCCGCTCCAAAAATGGCAAAGCCCTTTACAACGCCATCCGCGAACGCGGCCACAGCAGTACTGCCAGTTTCAACATCCTGGCCAGAAAGCTGGCCAGGATCGCTTGGGGCGTCTTCAAGAGCGGCCGGGACTTTGACCCGGCCATGCTGAAAGTGGGTCAAGCCTGCTTCCAGCAGGCTTGACCACGAACATAGGATCTCGGCTCTAC
>NZ_JBMRFR010000037.1:0-1030 GCF_049384845.1 Stenotrophomonas sp. CASM101
GCCAAAGAGGCCTGCAAGACCTCCACATCAGTCAAAGCCGTTGCTCGTCGCCACAGCCTGGAGGCCTCCACGGTCAGGCGCTGGGTGGCGACCTATCGGCTGCATGGTTGGCGCGGATTTCATCGCCAGGCCCGGTTCTATGACCTCCCGTTCAAGTTGGCTGTCCTGGAAAAAATGAGCCAGGACGGCATGTCCGGGCGGGAGGCCACCACCTACTTCCAGATCGGTGATGCCGGCGCGGTGGGGCGATGGCGGCGCCTGTATGCTCAAGGCGGTGCCCAAGCGTTGGCACCGCCTCCGCCGCTGCCCCGAAAGCCGATGAAAAAGACCCGTTCGTCCAAGCCACCTGAGGAAATGAGCCGCGATGAGCTGCTCAAGGAAGTCGCCTATCTGCGTGCGGAGACCGACTACCTAAAAAAACTCGATGCCTTGATCCGGGAAGAGCAGGCGGCGCAAGACGCAAAGCGCAAGCCATCCAAGGATTGAGGCAGGTTCATACGCTGTCGCTTCTGCTCGAAGCGGCGGAGCTGTCACGCAGTACGTTCTATTACCAGAACCATGTCCTGGCCCATCCGGATCAGGACGAGGCAGCCCTGTGCGAGCGCATCCGTGCAATCTACGATCAAAGCCAAGGGCGCTATGGCTATCGCACGGTGACGCTGGAATTGGCCAATCAGGGTCATCGGACCAATCACAAGCGGGTACAGCGCCTGATGGGGGAAATGGGCCTGAAATCACGGGTACGGGTGAAGCGCTACCGGTCCTTCAAGGGGGCCGCCAATGTTGTGGTTGGCAATGACCTCAATCGCCAATTCCACGCCGAGCGCCCCAACCAGAAGTGGGTGACCGACGTGACCGAGTTCAAGGTACAAGGCATGAAGCTGTATCTGTCGCCGATCATGGACCTCTACAACGGCGAAATCGTGGCTTATCAGATCAAGCGCCAGCCCGTGTTCGATCTGGTAGGTCAGATGCTGGAGGAGGCCATCAAGAAGCTTTCGCCGGATGAGCGCCCCATGATCCACTCCGA
>NZ_JBMRFR010000038.1:0-542 GCF_049384845.1 Stenotrophomonas sp. CASM101
TTAGCGCTGTGGAACCACCCGATCCCATCCCGAACTCGGAAGTGAAACGCAGCTGCGCCGATGGTAGTGTGGCTCAAGCCATGCGAGAGTAGGTCATCGCCAGGGTTTACACCCAAAACCCCGCTGCACGCGCAGCGGGGTTTTCCTTTTTTTGCAGGCACCTGGTTTCGACCTGGACTTGCAGCAACAACTTCACGAAGAGCTTCAAGTTCCTCAAACAAGTTGTTGACAAAGCTGAAAGGCCTGCCATAATAGGCGGCTCGCAACGACGAAAGGCCCTCGGGTCCAACGACGAAGCAGCATCGGCAACAACGTCCACTCCGGTGAGACGGCCTTGAAAAAAGGTGTTGACGAAGCGGAAAAGCCGGCTATAATGGGCGGCTCGCTACGAAGGAAACTTCGCAGCACACGGGAGCGGCGCTGAGGCCACTTCCCCTGATCTTTGAAAGTATGCGCAGGTATCTTGTGAAGGCGCCTGCAGGAAGGATGATTGTCCATCTTGCAGACGTTTGATCAAGCAACTATTAATTGTTTTAAAGCAA
>NZ_JBMRFR010000039.1:0-469 GCF_049384845.1 Stenotrophomonas sp. CASM101
GTCGTAGTCGGAGACCACCGAGGCCACGATCCGGCGGGTGGGCTCCACCTCGTGCAGCGGGTCCAGTCCGCTGCGGCGGATCTGCTCGCGCACGTCCGCCTCGATCAGTCCGATCGCGTCCTCGGTGACACCCGTGGCCATGGCTCCCCCTGGGGTTCCCCCGAACCCGTTACTGGCTGGTCATCTCTGGAGGGAACGCTAGGGCAAATCTGGCGCGGCGGACACGGTCGCCGACGCGTTCTGTGGATCACCGCGCTGACCTGCACGACTGGAACGCCCTCGGCACGTCATGCTCGGTCGCAGAATGCATCCACATGAATCGTGACACGCGTCACGGTGACGAGCGCGAGGTCAGACCGCCGTGGAACCACCCCGGGCGGCGTCGTGACCGGCGTCCGGCTGGGCGGAGACCGCACCCGGGCCTGCCGGGCCTGTGTGCGGCTCCTCCGCCGGGCGGGACGTGGGGGAC
>NZ_JBMRFR010000040.1:0-451 GCF_049384845.1 Stenotrophomonas sp. CASM101
GCTATAGCATTCTTAGGCATCCTTATGGCTACCGTATCAAGGCCTGCTGTAATAATATCAGGTACTAGATTACTCCTTTTAAACAATATAGTCAATGGTCCCGGCCAAAACCTTTTCATCAACTTTTGAGCCGCTTCTGGAATGGATTCTACCAATGGTACTATCTGTTTACTATCAGCTATATGAAGTATCAGAGGGTTGTCCTGGGGACGTCCCTTAGCTAAAAATATATTCTTTACAGCTTCTTCATCCAGTCCATTGGCTCCCAGTACATATACGGTTTCCGTTGGAAAAGCCACCAGACCACCAGATTTAATCATATCAGCCCCTTTTTCTATTAGGGATTTTTCTGGATTTTTTACATCTACCTTGATCATTATAGTTTTTATTTCTTTCATATTTCCCCTTCTTTTCTGCTTTTATTTCCTCATTATATTATACATTATTTTAG
>NZ_JBMRFR010000041.1:0-424 GCF_049384845.1 Stenotrophomonas sp. CASM101
GTGTTGCCGAAGGCTACAGCCCCGAGGAAGCTGCCGTGTGGGGAGTTGCTACTGCCTCATACACCGTGACGGGTATTGGACCCGACGCGGGCGAGTTCACCGATGACGATATCCGTACCAAGGTAGAGAAATACTTCAGTACCAGTACTGCCAACGCTGTTCGCTAGTCTAGGGATATGGAAAAACTGCGTCGTCCTTATTGTGTTGGTACTGCCCTCATTCTCTGGATTGGGATACTGATACTCACCATCGTGCAGATTATTTCCGAAATTGTTGTAAGCGTACTGCACTCACAGACCCTCACAAACGTTATCTCTGACGACCTCACTGCGCACCTTGGTACTGCACAAAACCAGGTACAGAACCAGGCGAATAATGCTGGTGCAGGATACTCATCCGCGGAAATACACACGATGGCCGTCGC
>NZ_JBMRFR010000042.1:0-384 GCF_049384845.1 Stenotrophomonas sp. CASM101
CCCGGCTCCAGCAGCGCCACGCGCTTGCCGTGCTGCGCGGCGCGGATCGCACCGGCCAGGCCGGCGGAGCCGCCGCCGAGGACGATCAGGTCGTAGTCATAGGGTGCAGTGCTCATCGGAATCGCTCCGGTCGGTAGGGGGCAGGGTCGATCACCGGCGTACGGACGCAGACGAGATCGGCGATCAGCTGGCCGTTGCCGGCGCTCATGCTGATGCCGAGCATGCCATGCCCAGCTGCAAGCCAGACGTGAGGATGCGCGCGCCCTGCATCGATCAGCCCTGCCCGGCTCCACGCCGCATCGGTGGCCACTGGCGGTAGGTCATTGCACGCCATAGCCATTCCACCGGACCAAAGCGGAAGCGCGCCAGCCACGCGTGCGAAAC
>NZ_JBMRFR010000043.1:0-367 GCF_049384845.1 Stenotrophomonas sp. CASM101
GCGCGCCCTGCATCGATCAGCCCTGCCCGGCTCCACGCCGCATCGGTGGCCACTGGCGGTAGGTCATTGCACGCCATAGCCATTCCACCGGACCAAAGCGGAAGCGCGCCAGCCACGCGTGCGAAACAGCCACCTGCGCTGCGAACACCAGCAGCGCGAACAGCAACTGCACGCTGCGCGGCATCCGCTCGAACCCACCCAGGCCATAGTGGTAGAACAGCCAGGTACACAGCAACGACTGGGCCAGGTAGTGGGTCAATGCCATGCGCCCCACCGGCGCCAGCCATCCCAGCCGCGCGCGCCAACGCACGATCCACGCCAGGTAACCCAGGCACATCGGCAGCCCGCCGATCGTCACCAGTGCCAT
>NZ_JBMRFR010000044.1:0-273 GCF_049384845.1 Stenotrophomonas sp. CASM101
CCCGATCCCATCCCGAACTCGGAAGTGAAACGCAGCTGCGCCGATGGTAGTGTGGCTCAAGCCATGCGAGAGTAGGTCATCGCCAGGGTTTACACCCAAAACCCCGCTGCTCACGCAGCGGGGTTTTCCTTTTTTTGCAGGCCCCCGGTTTCGACCTGGACTTGCAGCAACAACTTCACGAAGAGCTTCAAGTTCCTCAAACAAGTTGTTGACAAAGCTGAAAGGCCTGCCATAATAGGCGGCTCGCAACGACGAAAGGCCCTCGGGTCCAAC
>NZ_JBMRFR010000045.1:0-272 GCF_049384845.1 Stenotrophomonas sp. CASM101
CTCCTCCGTTACTCTTTAGGAGGAGACCGCCCCAGTCAAACTACCCACCATACACGGTCCCCGACCCAGATAATGGGCCCAGGTTAGAACGTCAAGCACGACAGGGTGGTATTTCAAGGATGGCTCCACCACAGCTGGCGCCATGGTTTCATAGCCTCCCACCTATCCTACACAGACGAACTCAACGTTCAGTGTAAAGCTATAGTAAAGGTTCACGGGGTCTTTCCGTCTTGCCACGGGAACGCTGCATCTTCACAGCGATTTCAATTTCA
>NZ_JBMRFR010000046.1:0-255 GCF_049384845.1 Stenotrophomonas sp. CASM101
AGTACAGCAATGTATTGAGCTAACTGATACTAATGATCCGTGCGGCTTGACCATATAACCTCAAGTTGCCTTGGCTTTACGACAACGTCGTAAGAGCATCCAAGTGCACGCTACGTCACAAGAACTATGAGAGGCAGGCGCCTTATCCAGCTGTACCGGATGGCGACGCTCCAACCGCCTCCCTGGTGAAATTAGCGCTGTGGAACCACCCGATCCCATCCCGAACTCGGAAGTGAAACGCAGCTGCGCCGATGG
>NZ_JBMRFR010000047.1:0-255 GCF_049384845.1 Stenotrophomonas sp. CASM101
GGGGGGGGGGGGGGGGGGGGGGGGGGGGGGGGGGGGGGGGGGGGGGGGGGGGGGGGGGGGGGGGGGGGGGGGGGGGGGGGGGGGGGGGGGGGGGGGGGGGGGGGGGGGGGGGGGGGGGGGGGGGGGGGGGGGGGGGGGGGGGGGGGGGGGGGGGGGGGGGGGGGGGGGGGGGGGGGGGGGGGGGGGGGGGGGGGGGGGGGGGGGGGGGGGGGGGGGGGGGGGGGGGGGGGGGGGGGGGGGGGGGGGGGGGGGGGG
>NZ_JBMRFR010000048.1:0-254 GCF_049384845.1 Stenotrophomonas sp. CASM101
ACGTCTGCAAGATGGACAATCATCCTTCCTGCAGGCGCCTTCACAAGATACCTGCGCATACTTTCAAAGATCCGGGGAAGTGGCCTCAGCGCCGTTCCCGTGTGCTGCGAAGTTTCCTTCGTAGCGAAGCCGCCCATTATAGCCGGCTTTTCCGCTTCGTCAACACCTTTTTTCAAGGCCGTCTCACCGGAGTGGACGTTGTTGCCGATGCTGCTTCGTCGTTGGACCCGAGGGCCTTTCGTCGTTGCGAGCCG
>NZ_JBMRFR010000049.1:0-254 GCF_049384845.1 Stenotrophomonas sp. CASM101
GGGCCAGGTAGTGGGTCAATGCCATGCGCCCCACCGGCGCCAGCCATCCCAGCCGCGCGCGCCAACGCACGATCCACGCCAGGTAACCCAGGCACATCGGCAGCCCGCCGATCGTCACCAGTGCCATGGAATGCGCACCACGCCGGTTTCGTCCAGGCGCTTGTGGTAGCTGGTATGGATATTGCTGATGTAGGCCTGGCGATGTATCACCAGTTCCTTCCACGACAGCGCCGGGCGCGCTTGGACATCGAAGC